>CAVCGV010000187.1:0-2273 GCA_963601815.1 bacterium | reverse complement strand
AACATCAATATAAATTTATGAAAAATTCGTGTGTAATTGATGGTCATTTTTGTTCCCTAAACCCGGGGCTTGCTGTAGTAGTGAGACGCGTCCTCGCGTCGGTTCTTGCTTGTTGTGCAGCGAGGACGCCGCACACTACTACGGCTTGCTTGAGGTGCAGCGAGGCGGCGTACGCTACTACGGCTTGCTTGAGGTGCAGCGAGGACGCTGCACACTACTACGGCTTGCTTGAGGTACGGCGTACGCTACTATGGACGGCTGTTTTAGTAGCGAGACGCGTCCCCGCGTCGGATGAATTATTTTTTGAACATTGCTTAGCCGGCTATGGTAAATATGCGAATCTCCGGGTCGGCTTGGAAGTAGGGGGACAAGCCCTTGGCCACATCGTTCTGGAACATATCCGACTCCAGGTAGGCGGCAGCATGCTCCTTGCTGTCGAAACCATGCAGCACCTGCACATCCTCGTCGCGCACCAGCAAAGCCTTGCTCAGGGCACCCTCGATGGTGTTGAGGAATGGCTCGCGATAATCGAAATACACCTTTGCCGCATTGGGGCGGTCACTCTCTTTGATCTTCATCGTAATCTGAAGATAAGCATTGATCTTTTCCATTTTCTTCTTTTTTTTAGGATTACTGTTGTTCTTTTGAGCGGTCCTTCCCTTTTGGGGAAAAGGAATCCTTTTGTCTCATGTCGATTGCAAAATTAGTACTTCTGTAGTAAACAATGGTTGTATATTCGGGCGTGAGAATGGTAAATTTGCGCATCAATGCTTGTCGTGTAAAAAAGATTTTGTATTTTTACCACCGCAAATACACAATTTACCATTTGCGCTGGCTTGCTCTGACCGTAACCAGCAAGGAAGTGAACGCAAAAAACGTAATATCGGGAAATGGAAAGAAATCATAACGTCAAACGAGAAGAAGTCGTCTCCTACTCGATGCAGGAGAATGTACATTCGGGTCTGGAGCTGGAGTTGCACTTCATGCCCAAGTTTTTCCATGAGAATGGCTGTGGATCTATGCCGCCCCACATCCACGAGTTCTACCAGATTATCTGGTTCCGTCGTGGCAAGGGAACGCATCGTGTCGATTTCGTCGACTATCCTGTCACGGACAACACCATCTTCTTTGTGGCACCGGGGCAGATTCATGCTTTCGACGGTTTGGAGAACTATGAGGGCGTAATCATTCTCTTCAATGCCTGTTTTCTGACGGATGAGGAGACGAGCGAGAGCATCTTCCTGAAGTACGATGTGTTTAGTGCCTACGACTCCTTGCCTTACTGCAGGGTGAGTAATGAGGAGGCGGAGCGGCTGATGGTTCTTGTGAACGAGATGAACAGGGAGTATTCGCTCACCGGGGCTTTCGCCCACAAGGACTATATGCAGTATCTGGTGCGTCTCTTCCTGGTGAGGGTGCAGCGAAGTGGCGAGCGAAAGGAAGTGCCCAAACTCTATGTGTCGAACATCGCCAACCGTACGTTTGTCAGGTTTCGCCAACTGCTGGAGCAAAACTTCCGTCAGGTGCATACGGTTCAGGAGTATGCCGATAGGCTCAATGTCTCGGCGCGCACGCTAACCAAGTATGTGAGTCAGAGTGCTCATTGTTCGCCGCTCCAGATTATCAACGACCGCATCGTGCTCGAAGCCAAGCGCCAGTTGCAGCACACCTCGCTCAATATCAAAGAAATAGGTTATGGCTTGGGCTTCGAAGACCCGTCTTACTTCGTGAAGTTCTTCAGGCGACTGACGGGAATGATGCCGAGTGAGTTTAGGAAAGACACATGAGTCATTCCGATTTGCAGTAGTAGGGCGCTGTTGTAGTAGCGAGACGCATCCTCGCGTCGGATGAAGTGGTGTGCAGCGGGGACGCTGCACCTACTACAGACAGCTTGTTATAGTAGATAGGGCGCCGTGGCGACAGGGACTGGTGGTTCAGGGCGCATCAACATCAATATAAAATTTATGAAAAATTCGTGTGCAATTAATGGCCATTTGTGTTCGAAATATAAAACATGAATTCCCGTAAATTATCCACGAATTGACCACAAATAACATCAATGTAAATTCATGAAAAATTCATGTGCAATTTATGGGCATCCGTGTTCTCTAAACCCCGGGGCTTGCTGTAGTAGCGAGACGCGTCCTCGCGTCGGTTCTTGCTTGCTGTGCAGCGGGGACGCTGCACACTACTACGGCTTGCTTGCGGTGCAGCGGGGACGCCCTGAAAGGGCAACCTGCGCATAGCCCAGGGCAAGCGAAGCGGCACCCTGG
>CAVCGV010000186.1:0-2451 GCA_963601815.1 bacterium | reverse complement strand
CTACTAATATTCTTGCTTGAGGTGCAGCGAGGACGCTGCACACTACTACAGACGGCGGGGACGCTGCACACTACTAACATTCTTGCTTGAGGTGCGGCGGGGACGCTGCATCTACTACAATTTGCTTGACTGATGATGGTGCGGCGGGGACGCTGCAACTACTACAATTTGCTTGACTGATAATGGTACGGCGGGGACGCCGTAACTCTTAAGGGGGGGCGCCGTACCTCCTCATGAAACATCATATCCTATACAAAAAGAGGATGCACTATTCGGTGCACCCTCTTTTTGTTATTTCTATCCTTGTAACCCACTGGCACGCAGAAGAAAAGTATCTGCTGCCGGCACGGGTAACAAAAGAACGTTAGTTGTTTGACGAACCGCCCACAATATCGAGAAGTTCGTTGGTAATAGCCTGCTGACGACTCTTGTTGTACTGCAGGTTGAGCGTGCGAAGCAGTTCGTCTGCATTGTCTGTAGCCGTCTGCATCGCCACCATTCTGGCTGCATGCTCACTGGCCTGACTGTCGAGCAAGGCTGTATAAACCATCAGATGAAGCAGCTTAGGAACCAAAGCGCGCAGAACCGTCTCCAAGTCGGGCTCGACGATGAAGTCATCGTTGAGCGGTACTGCCTCTTCGATGACACGCTTTTCGGTCGTTGCCTTGTTGCGCAGATATTCCTGGGCCTTCGCCGTTATCACGTGCGACGTGAGGTCGCGGTCGTTGTCCTCGCCGATAGCCTCGGTGGAGAGGTCGATGGGCAAGAACGTCTTACGCGTGAGGATCTGCGAACCGGCACTCTTGAAATGGTGGTAGATGAGTTCTACCTTGTCCATGTCGCCTGCTATGTACTTCTGCCCAAGTTCGCGTGCTATCTCGGTACATTCGGCAGGATTGGGCTTCTCGGCAAGCGACGTGAAGTCACCCGCCGATTTCAATCCGAGCTTCTGTACCTTTTCGGCTACCTTGCGCCCGACAGGATATACAGTAATGTCGTCAATGCCCTGAGCCTTATACTCTTCCACTGCCTGCATCATCATCTTGATGACATTGGAATTGAAACCGCCACACAGGGAGCTGTTGGAACTGAATACCACAAGGGCAACACGGCGGGTATGCTTGTGCTGTGTCTCAAACTCCTTGAGAACAGAGGGCGTACTTACCAGGAAACTCTTGAGGATATGCTCCAGCATATTCTCGTATGGCAACATGTTCTGTATTGCCACCTGTGCGTGGTGCAACTTACTGGATGCCACCATCTTCATCGCACTCGTTATCTTACGCGTGCTGTTGACACTGGCAATGCGAGTCTTTATCTCTTTTAACGACGGCATAGGCTATTATGCTTTATATTGTCCTGCAACATTTGCCATGGTCGCCTCCACTACCTTCACGGCATCGTCGGTAAGCTGACCGCTACCCAATGTGGCGATGACATCGGCATGCTGGCTACGCATGGCATCCAAGAACTGGTCCTGACACTCGCGTACCTTGTCCATGGGCACATCGTGCATCAAGCCGTGTACGCCACAGTAGAGGATAGCTACCTGCTCGCCTACCGGCATGGGACGGTACTGGGGCTGGATAAGGAGCTGGTCGTTCTTGCGGCCACGGTCGAGCGTCATGGCGGTAACGGCGTCCATATCGCTCGAGAACTTGGAGAAGGACTCCAGCTCGCGGTACTGCGCCATGTCTATCTTCAGCGTTCCTGCCACCTTCTTCATACTCTTGATCTGGGCTGAACCTCCTACGCGGGATACCGAAATTCCGACATTGATGGCGGGACGGAAACCCTGGTTGAAGAGGTCGGTCTCCAGGAAGATCTGACCGTCGGTGATGGAAATCACGTTGGTAGGAATGTAGGCGGAAACGTCGCCTGCCTGGGTCTCGATGATGGGGAGGGCTGTAAGCGAACCGCCTCCTCTTACGTGGCCCTTCATGCAGGCTGGCAGGTCGTTCATCTGCTCGGCTACCTCCTGCTGGTCGTTGATGCGCGCTGCACGCTCCAACAGACGTGAGTGGAGATAGAACACGTCGCCGGGATAAGCCTCACGGCCTGAAGGACGGCGAAGGATAAGCGATACCTCGCGATAGGCTACCGCCTGCTTGCTGAGGTCATCGTACACGACAAGGGCGGAATAACCGCGGTCGCGGAAATACTCGCCGATGGCGGCTCCGGCAAACGGAGCGTAATACTGCATGGCAGCAGGATCGGCGGCTGTAGCACTCACGATGATGGTGTATGGCAAGGCGCCATGCTCCTTCAGGTTCTGTACCAGCGCTGCCACGGTAGAGGCTTTCTGGCCGATGGCTACGTAGATACAGTAAACGGGCTTGCCTGCCTCATAGAAACTCTTCTGGTTGATGATGGTGTCGACGGCGATGGCGGTCTTGCCCGTCTGGCGGTCGCCGATAATCAACTCGCGCTGGCCACGACCGATAGGGATCA
>CAVCGV010000185.1:0-2548 GCA_963601815.1 bacterium | reverse complement strand
GTGGTAGCCTTGCTGGTTGCCGTGTTCGCATTGGTGGCGGCGGTGTTCGCTTTCGAGGTAGCGGTGTCCGCATTGCTTGCCGCCGTGTTCGCCTTGGCGGTAGCGTTGTCGGCATTACTTGCGGCGGTGTTCGCGTTTGCCGTAGCCGTCGCCGCATTGCTGATGGCGGTCTTGGTGGCGGTGGTGGCAGCGTTCGCCTTGCTCACCGCGTCGCTCAGGTCGAGGCACTTGTCCCAGTACTGCGTGTCGCTGAGGTCGTGCCCCACACACGTCATCGTCTCGGGGTCTACCCGCTTGCACACATAGAGGGTGCAGTCGTCTACCGTGATATAGTCGTGCAGACGATACTCGGTGGTGGCACTGTATGCCGTCCCCACCTTGGTAAGGATAACCTTGATGCTTGTCTTCATGTTGGTAGTGGTGTTATAATGTTGTTTTAATGTCGTTCTATTTCTCTATCACGATACTGCCCGAGTCGGCATCGTACGAAACGTCGAAGGCGGCTACCTTCTCACATTGCGCCGTCCATTCCTCGTACGTCCCCTCGTATCCTGCCGCCACAGCCACGGTGTAGGCATCCTCCCCGCGGAAGTTGCTGCCGTCCACGCGGTAGGCGGTCTGCGAACCGTCGTCTGCCGTGCGTACCAGCAGCAGGGTGTCGCCCTCCTGTACGCTTGCGGCTTTCGCTAATTCCGTTACGTTGATGGTTGTCGTTGTGTCTGCCATAGTGCTTTCCTCCTTTCGTTATTCTTCTCCTGTGGTTATCACGATGCTCGCCTTGTCGGGGTCGTAAGCCACGCTGACGTGGGCTGCGGCGATGGCGGCTGCGGTGTCGCTCTCGCGCTTCGCCTCCTGCTCCTGGCGCGTGGTCTCGGCTTGCTGCCTTGCCGTTTCCTGCTCTTGGCGTTTCGTCTCTGCCGTTTGGCGTGCGGTCTCTGCCTGTGCTCGTGCGTCTTCGGCGGTCTGCCGTGCGGTCTCGTTCGCCTTGCGTGTCTCCTCGTTTGCCTGTACGGTGCTGTCGGTCGCCTCGGTGTCTGCCTTGGCTTGCTGGGCAAGGTGTACGGCGGCGGTAACGTCCTCCACCAGTTGGCTCACCACCTTGTCGGGCGGCAGTATCACCACGGCGGTATCCATCTCCACGCTGTCCTCGCCCTCGTCGGGGGTAAAAACGGTGTCGCCCTTCGCGTTGTTGTCCACGATGCGTATCTGCTCATACTCGTTGCTGCGCCATGCGGCACCGAACAGTTTTCCCTTTACCTCGAGGGCGAACGTTCCGAGCGACAGCTGGCTTGCCGTTACATGGGCGAGCAGTACGTTGTCCTCCTCCACGTCCACCTCGTAGTCGAGGGCGATGCGCTTGTATGCCCCCGTCAGCCTTACCTCCACGTCGGTGCAGGCAGGCAGTGGGAAAGCCACCTTCTCGCCCTCCACCATCTTCACCACCGGGATGCGCATGGTGAAGTCGTTTCCCTTTACAATACTTTTCATATTCTTCTTCTTGTTTGTTTGTGTAATGATTAATCAGCCACACCCATGTGCCATGCCATTCTCCAGTGGTCTCCGTTCCACCATACCCATACCATTTCGTTTGCCATGGTCAACTCGACATAATAGCCGCCGTCTGTTGCGGTACCACTTCCTGCCGGGGTCTTTATCTGCGTTCCGTCCGAGGTCTTGATGTATGTATACTTCGTTGTCGAACGTTGTATCCAGTACATCTGCCCCACTTCCGGGTCTTCGGGCAGGGTCAGCGTAAGTGCTGGTATGTCTACTGTTGTATCTTTGTCCGTTCCGTCATCATGGTATGTCCACGAACCGTATATCTCAACAAAAACGTCCAGCTTGGTAAGTGTCTGGCTCGAGGTTATGATGCGGAAGCATGGACGAAAACCCGCATAGTCGCCATTGGGGCAGAAGATGGCATGGTTGCCGTTGGGGTATTGGACGTTGGGACCTGCTGACTCCCTTGAACGCTTGTGCATCGTTCCCTGTGCAGAAACGTACATCGCAATGTTCTTCTGATGGTTCAATGCCTGCTGCCCATTGTAAACCAATTTTGTAGGCCAATCCCTTTCTATGGACAAGTACGAGGCCATTTCCTCCAATGCGTATTGCCATATACGCCCCCAGATGGCTTTTATTCCAAATCCGGGGTTATTGTAAATCAGATACGTTGGGTTGATAGTCAGTGTTCCGTTGGTATCGTCACCACCAGTTAGCGTGTTGTTGTCAATCGTGAGACCGCCTATCGTTCCGCTCGTAACGTCAAGGTTCGTGGCGGTAATGCTGTCCATCGTTCCGCTCGTTGCCTTCAGCACACCCGTAAACTCGCCTTCCGTAGCCTTTACCTTGCCCGTGAATATGCCGTCTTTTACCTCCAGCTTGCCGTCCTCGTTTACCGTGGCAGTAGTCTCTCCGCTATTGTTGCGCACCTCGAAGGTGTTGGCCGTTACGGTTATCTTCTTGTTCACGATGTCTATACCCGTAGCGAGGAGTGTCGCCCTGTCCACGAGGTCGGTCTTGCGCTCCGTCCATGCCGTAGGCACGA
>CAVCGV010000184.1:0-2561 GCA_963601815.1 bacterium | reverse complement strand
GCGTGTTGCGGTCCATGGTGTAGACGGTAGTTCCCAAGGTGGTCTTCTTGCGTGCCGTGACCTCCACACCCGAAAGACTGAGGTTGTCTTCCTTCATGCGGATACTCTTCAGGTCGGTATCATGGCTGAGACTGAAGGCTACCGTGCGCGTAACGTAGCCCAAGGAATGAACCTCTACAACGACACGTCCGTCAGGAACATTGGCTATGACAAACTTTCCGTTGCCGTCGGCAACAGTCCACAGTTCCACGTTTCGTATCTTCACCGTAGCGTATGGGATGGGGGTCTTTGTGCGGTCGTCAAGTATGGTGCCCGATACTGTAAAACGCCCAGTATCGGCCATCGCCGCAAATGTTGCCATCATGAATGTCAAACCTGTTATTCCTGTCCTCATGCTTATCGCTAAATAATTCCGCGTGCAAAATTACTCTTATTCAGGAATATACACAATACCTAATAATAGGTATTATCAGGAGAAAGGGGGAAGGGGAAGAAGAATATTAGGAGGTACGGCGCCCTCGCCGTACCCATATATGGGTGCAGCGAGGACTGCCATAGTGGAATGATGCGTCCCCGCATCAGACGATAAAGAAAGGTGAGCAGCGGGGACGCTGCACCTACTACTGCAAGAAATCGCGCAAGTTTTTTATCCCACTAAAAATGGGTAACAAACTCCACGACAATTTTGTCTTTCTCCGAAGTCTTGGCAATGCCTCCGTTACGATAGAAATACTTCTCGTAGTTGATACGGATGTCAGAGACGAAAGGCTTGGCAAGACTCAGCGTAACACCGCCCGTAACACGGCTGCGTTCATAGTCGTTTATCTTGAGCACACCGTCGGTGCTCTCCTTTCCGTCGGCATCATAACGCAGACCGTCGCTGTGGTCGCTCATGTAGTCGTAGCGCAGAAGGGGCGACACCTTTTTCAGGAGTTTGGCACGCACGGGAATGTCGTAATTGACAAAGGCGTCCACAGCATGTACATCCTTGAAGGCATCGTGCGAATAGTGCTTATACAGATACTCTACCTCGGCAAGGAAAGCGCCACGATGGAAGGTAACACCGGCATCATACATATTGACCGTCACATCGGCAGGTCTTATCTTCTGTGTACTCAGCACCACGTTGAAATTGGGCAGAAGAAACTGCGCCTTGGCAGAGAAGTTGATGCTCTTGGTCCAGAAATCCTTCTGGTTGGTAAGTCCTGAGCCGTTGAAGATTCCGGCATTTACAACGATGGGGAATCCCACATTCCAGGTGTACCCCAACTCGGCACCCACGTCACGCACATTGCCCACTTGCTTGGCTATGAACGATCGGTTGGCGAAATACTGCAGATGGGGGGAACGGTGGGCATCGATGGTAAAGGGAACACGCTCCTGACCGATGGTAAACTGGAGGGTGCGCCAGGGATTGATGCGCGCATAGGCATCCAGCATCTTTATCTTTCCCTCGTCGCAGAGGTCTATCTCTGCCTTGTAGCTCACGGAGGGTGCCACCTTTCCGGCTACGTTGATACGGGCTGTACGCACCTCAAAACGGCCCTCACCCTCTTCGGTCTGATACTCGTACTTGGCACGGATGGTTCCGCCTATCTTGGGCACTCTGTCCACATGCTCGTTCTCATCGTCGTTCTGGGCATGTGCCGACAGGGCAAAAGTACAGAGCAACAGCACACCTAAAAATTCTTTCTTCATGTCTCTTTCTATATAATAATGTGTGTAATTTTAGTGTTCGCCAAACTAACTGCTTGTCGGCCGCAAAGGTATGGTGTCGATATTTCTAATACGCAACACACATGTTACAAAACGATGTCGTAACACCATTGTAACACAACGAAATAGGTTTGTAACACTTTCGTCACAAACACGTAACCCACTTTACACTATCCGTATCATGGAAAGGCAGTAACTTTGCAGCATGAAAACTCAATACCAATTATTATGAAAGAGAACAAGAAAGCGATCCTTGAGATTCTGAAGAAGAAAAGTTCCAAAAAAGACAGCAAGTTCGAGAACCTCGTGCTCAATCTCGCCCTACAGAAGATAGACAGCGACAGTTTTGAGTGTGAGGAAGATGCCGTGTACACCTCCGGCAAGCAGCGTCTCGTCTACTGCATGAGCCACGAAGAGAGTTTTACCATCCCCGAAGGCGTAGAGGTTATCGGCGAGATGGCGTTCCGCGGCAAGAAAGAACTCAAGAATGTCATCATCGCGAGCAGCGTGAAGGAGATTGGGCACGATGCCTTCTACGACTGCGACGAACTGGACAACGTTTACGTGCCGGCAAGCGTGAAGGAGATAAAGGGCTACGCCTTTGCCGAGTGCGACAAGCTGAAGCGCGTCACCTTTGCCGGTGTCCCTGACAAGCTGAGCCGTCATGCCTTCGACGACTGCGACCAGTTGCACGACATCATCGTGCCCGCCAAGAGCAGCAAGACTTTCCGCAAGGCGCTGCACTACATAGACGGTGACACAGACTACATCGTCATCGAAGCTCCGCTGAAGAAGGAGGACAAAGACGCCGAAAAGAAGTCTGCTGCACCCAAGAAAGAGGACAA
>CAVCGV010000183.1:0-2645 GCA_963601815.1 bacterium | reverse complement strand
ACTACAAACAGAAAGACATCAAGAAAATGGCTAAAAAAGTATTTGTCAGCGGTTGTTACGACCTGCTGCATTCCGGACATGTGGAGTTCTTCATGCAGGCTTCACAGTTTGGCGACCTCTACGTCGGAATCGGTTCCGATGCCACCTATCTCGAGTATAAGCACCGCAAGCCGATGTTCCCGCAGGAGGAGCGTCTCTTCATGGTGAAGAACATAAAGGCGGTGAAAGAAGCATACATCAACGAGGGCAGCGGCGTGATAGACTTCCTGCCTACGCTCGACCTCGTGAAACCCGACATCTTCGTGGTGAACGCCGAGGGCGGTTCGGACGAGAAGCGCAAGGTGTGTGCGGAGCGTGGCATCGAATACATCGAACTGCAGCGTACGCCCCACGAGGGACTGACAGCACGCTCCTCCTCCGACCTGAAGAAGGCGCTGGCTACAGCCTCCGACGCTACGGGCAACGAGCCGTGCATCCCTACCCGCCTCGACCTTGCCGGCACATGGATAGACCAGCCCTACGTGAGCCAGTACCACCCCGGCTGGGCGATAACCATCTCACTGCTGCCTACATTCGAGGTGCGCGACAGGTGCGGACTGTCCACCTCCACCCGCAACATGATACGTAAGATATGGCCCATGAAGTTGCCGAAGATGGACCCCGAGATACTTTCACGCCTGGTGTTCTGCTTCGAGAACAACCCCGAGCGCCACGACGGCATCATCTCCGGCGCACAGGACGCCATAGGCATCTGCGTGCCCGGACTGGCTCGCCACTACTACGACCACAACTTCTGGCCCCTGAAGATAGAGAGCACGCAGGACGAGATGACGCTGCGTTTCCTGGAGAACCATCTCGTGATGGTACCCCTGGAGCCTCGTCGCCCGGGCTGCAGCGTGGTGGAAGGCAAGGACATAACGCCTGCCAAGGTGAAAGCACTTGCCGATGCTGCCGATGCCTGCTGGAACGCCATCCTGGCGCACGACCTCGCCGCATTTGCCCAGGCATACAAGGCGTCGTTCGAAGCGCAGACGGCGATGTTCCCCGGAATGGTAAACCCCAGCATAGACGGCGAGATACTCGCCGAGACAAGCGTGCAGCCCATGATAGACCGCTACAGCCACATGGAGGGCGTGCTGGCATGGAAGATGCCGGGGGCAGGCGGTGGCGGCTATCTCGCCCTTGTAGTAAACGACAGTAAAGAATTTACAGCAGCACACGATGAAGCATTCGGTATTCAGATACGAAGGGCATAACTACCTTGTCCCCTTTGCGATAATCAGTTCGCTGTTCTTCATGTGGGGTTTCGCCCACGGCATCCTCGAAGTGCTCAACCCCCATTTCCAGCACTCGTTCCACATCAGCAAGACGATGTCTGCCATGACGCAGGCTGCCGTCTACGGCGCCTATTTCCTGATGGCGCTACCCGCCGGGCACGTTATCAGGAAGTGGGGCTATAGGAGCGGTGTCGTTACGGGCCTGGTGCTCTTCGGCATCGGCGCCATGATGTTCGTGCCGGGGTCACACATCAGCAATTTCTATTTCTTCGTGCTCTCGCTGTTTGTCATAGGGTGCGGACTCACCTTTCTCGAGACCAGCGCCAACCCCTACACCACGGTACTGGGGCATCCCGACAAGGCGGAGACGCGCATCAACCTGTCGCAGTCGCTCAACGGCGTGGGGTGGATCGTCGGTCCGCTGGTGGGCGGACAGTTGCTGTTCTCCGGCGTCAGCATCGCCGTGCCCTATGCCTGCGTAGGCATCTTCGTGCTGATAGTGGCACTTGTCTTCTCGCGCATCAAGTTGCCCGACCCGCAGCAGGAGCAGTCCACGTCAGAGAAGAAGGATGAAGCCCCCTTCCGTGTGGCAGCTTTCGCCTTCGGTCTGATTACCATGTTCCTGTACATCGCGGCGCAGACGGGCGTAAACAGCTTCTTCATCAACTATGCGGTAGAGAGCATACACATCGACATGAAGACAGCCAGTGCCTACCTTGCCTTTGGCGGTATGGGCCTATTCTTCGTCTGCCGCATACTGGGCGGCGTGCTCATGAACTATGTCAAGCCCCACTGGGTACTCCTTGCCTGCGCCCTCGTAGCCGCCATAGCCACGGGTGTCATCATTACGTGCACGGGAGCAGTGTCGCTTGTGGCGTTCTTTGCCGTCTATTTCGGCGAAAGCATCATGTTCCCCACCATCTTCTCGTTGGCGCTCCGCGATGCGGGCAGCAACAGGCAGACAGCCTCATCGCTGCTCATCATGACCATCGTGGGCGGTGCCGTGGCTCCGCTCTTCATGGGCCATATCGCCGACACCACGGGCAACATGGCAGTGGCGTTCACCGTCCCCCTGGTGTGCTATCTGGTAATAGCCGGTTATGCTGCCACAAGGAAGATGTAGGCTATGTAGTAGTGTGCAGCGTCCTCGCTGCACATTCCTTTTTTTATAGTTGGAATAGGATACATTTTACATGCGGGTATTTTTTTGCCAATGTATCCTTTTTCCATTCCGCCATAAGCCGATAACCGCAGGCGTAAGGTATGAAGACAATAATGTACCAAGTCTTTTTTTGACCATTACTCGGGTAAGCGTAAAAAATATTTGCCTTTCACTTCTTCATTTCAGATTTTATTATTATTTTTGCG
>CAVCGV010000182.1:0-2751 GCA_963601815.1 bacterium | reverse complement strand
ATTCGTAACTTTGCCGCACCCAAGGAAGGATGACGGTGAGACATTACGCTGTTGTTTGTCTGAGTGAACAAGCGGCAGGTATCATTGGTCAAGCATATGAAATAACTGGTCTGAAATTGGGGAATACTATAAACAAATATCATATCACAAACATTGTAAAGACATGAATATCAAACAGTTTACCCCCCCCCAATGGCTAAGCCTGTCGTTGGATAGAAACAAGTTCGTTTGTTTCTTCTTCTACTCTTTCTTCCTCCTCTTTTTCCTTTCTCCCGACTCTTATCTTTACGACGTTTACAACCGTTGCGACAGTGCATGGTTTTTCATGTGCGGCAAGGCGTGGATGAACGGTCTGGTGCCTTATGTGGACTTTGCCGACAGCAAGGGACCGCTCCTGTGGCTCATCTATGGAGTAGGATATTTGCTTAATTCCCATTCATACGTCGGGGTGTTTTGGGTGAGCTGTGTATTTTATGCGGTGTCGTTTACATTCGCTTATAAAATCTGTCGGCTTTATCTTGACCGTAGGGGTTCAGTCTTGGTTTTGGCATTACTGCCTTTAGTCCTGTTTTATAAGAGGCTTCATTACGAAGTAAGGGCGGAGGACTTTTGCAATACATTTATATTCATCGCATTATATAGCCTATGCTGCATACTCAAGGGAAGAACAGACAAGCGACAACTCTTTAAGTATGCCTTTGCTGTTGGCGCATCCATGACTTGCTGTCTGCTGATAAAGTGGAACTATTTCTTTATGATAGGCGGCATGGCATTGGTCGTACTTTTCATTTCAATCAAGAAGAAAACCCTCTCCGGCTTGTGGGGAGGTCTTGTCGGCATAGCTGTGCCAGCAATTCCTTTCCTTGCGTATTTCCTCATACAAGGAAATTTCGAGGCTTTCATTACGGAGTATTTCATCAATGTAGCAGTTGGTGCAGGTAAAGCGTCATATATAAGTGGTATTCACCGCATTACGGGTATGGGCGAGGTAAAACTCTTGGTTTTTGTCGGTGCGTATATCTTTTGTTATAACCATAAAGGCTCTTGGGGCATATTGTTCTCGCTACTTGTCTTTCTTTGCCTATTGTTAACATCGTTGTATGCCCATTACTATAACGTTCTGACCCCATTTGGCATCTTCCTCCTTATTGTCGCAGTTGAATATGTGGAAAGAAAGTTGTACCTTTCCAAACGTGTAGTGGTTGTCTTGTCATTGGTCTGCATTATCGGTTCAATAGGATGTAACTGCATTAGTAGGATTCGTCAAAACTCTGTCTTTGTCAATAAGGAACGCCGCCAGTCGTTCTATGACGTGTCGCTGCTTATGGCGACAATAAAGAATCCAAAGGTGATGTCCTCTGATATGGAACAGGGAGTTGGTGTACTTGCTGATGCTTTACCTGCATCCAGATACTGGGCATGTCAGAGTGGTGCTACTAAGTCTATGTTAGATGAACGTCGAAATGACTTGCAGAATGGCAAGGCAGATTTCTTGGTGTTGACACAGCATGAAGCAGTGATTAGAGGTGTTGAGAGGCACAAACCTACCGATGCCGAACTTAATCGTTTAGGCTATGTTTACTGCGGCAGTTTTCCTGATGTGTATTCGCCAGATATTAAAGTCTACTGCAAAAAGGAGCTTTACCGCAAGCTCCCTCCCGTTAAGCTCCGCACCATCGACTTGCTGCTCAAGCGCGACATCCTCAGCGGAGCAGGCGGAGCGAAGTAACAGTTACAGAAATACTATAAGAACTACGAAAGACTTATGGAAAACAGACTCGCTATAGTTGTGCCGTGCTACAACGAAGAGGCGGTGCTTGCGGAAACGACAAAGCGGCTCAGCCGCCTCCTCGACGAACTCATTGCCCCCTCAGGGGGGGGGGGGGCAGGTTGCGGCAGACAGCTTCATCCTCTATGTCAACGACGGCAGCCGCGACCAGACGTGGCCTATGATACACCGCTTCCATGCGGAGAACAAATACGTAAAGGGTGTAAACCTCGCCGGCAACGTAGGCCACCAGAATGCCCTATGGGCAGGACTCACCGTAGCCAAGGACCGCGCCGACATGATAGTGTCCATCGATGCAGACCTTCAGGATGACGTGGACTGCATAAAGGAGATGGTAGCGAAATGCCGTGAGGGCAACGACATCGTCTACGGTGTAAGAAACGAACGCAAAACCGACACGTGGTTCAAGAAAAACACAGCCCTGGCCTTCTACAAACTCATGGAGATGATGGGTACGAAGACTGTGTACAACCATGCCGACTACCGGCTCATGAGCCGCCGGGCGCTGGATTACCTTCTGCAGTTCAAGGAGCGCAACCTCTTCATCCGCGGACTGGTACCCCTCGTGGGCTACTCCACGGCAAAGGTATATTACGACCGCGCCGAGCGCTTCGCCGGAGAGTCGAAATATCCCCTCAGCAAGATGATCAACTTCGCCATCGACGGCATTACCTCGTTCTCCGTCAAGCCCATCCGCTTGATTATGGCACTTGGCGTGGCGTTCCTTTTTGTGGCGTTCCTCACGCTGTGCTGGGTGTTGTATTCCTATTTCACTGGCCGCACCGTTATGGGATGGTCATCGATAATGCTCTCTGTATGGTTCTGCTCCGGCTGCGTACTCACATGCCTCGGCATTGTTGGCGAATACATCGGCAAGATATACGTGGAGAGCAAGGAACGCCCACGCTTCAACATCGAAACGATTTTGATGGACTAACGCCACCTATTGTCCACTGAAGCGG
>CAVCGV010000181.1:0-2838 GCA_963601815.1 bacterium | reverse complement strand
CCTGCCTGCGAAATCTCGCCATAGAGGTTGATGGCACCCGTCTCGACAGTCTTGACGGAAGTCATCGTCTCGGCATCCACCACCTGCACGGTAGTTTCGTACTCATGCTGTTCGGAGAAGCCATAGCCACCCGTGTTAGCAATGTATAGCTTGCCTTCATAGAGGCGCACACCTTCAGGCTCCCACCCCACTTCGCATGTTGCCACCACCTGCTTTGTGGCCACATCTATCTTTGCCACGTATCCCTTGGTAAAAGTCTTGTCGCCGCACTTATGAGCATAGGATGTGATGTAGAGGTATTTTCCGTCGGTACACATACGGCGGTTGTTTGGCACATTCTCCGTAGCTCCGCAAGCCGTGCCGTCGGGACGGATGTACTGTATGATGTTAGACCAGTTGACGGCGATGGCAATGAGCGTGTCGTTCACCTGTATGATGTCGTTGGGCGTATCCCCCAGTTTGATGCCGTTCACCTGGCGAAACCACTTGTTGGTGAGTTGACCTGTCACGCCATCATAGTAAGAGAGTTGTCCGTTGTCCGACTGCCAGTTGCCCTCATTACAGACAATCAGGTTCTCGCCCAATAGCACAGGGTCGATAACTGTCGGTGTCTTGACATCATTATTATCGATAGTACAAGCAGCAAGGAGCAACAATAGAGCTCCAACCAGAAGAGAGCGACATGGCCCTTTCTTAAACTCGATATTCATATTTCGTATCTTACTCATTTTTTATTATTATCTATCATCTAAAACTGGCATTTCAGCGTTACGGCAAATCTTCTGCCCGGCATAGGCCACCGCTGTATCATCTCATACCGCTCATCGAAGAGATCCTGGCATTCCGCCTCCACCGTATAGTGGCGCAAGAAACGACAACCCACTTTCAGGTCTGTGCTGTTGTAAGCAGACAGAGGGTCTTCGATGGCATTCTCTGCCGTCCAATACCGCTTGTCCACAAACATGTGACTGAGCGACGCCGACCACCCCTTATATATAAAGGTATAGATAGCCGTCATCGACCAGCGGGGCGAATAGGCAATATAGTCATTGTATGCCTTCTCCTCCGGATTGGTGCGGTTGCGGTCGTCTTGGAAGGTGGCAGTGAACAGCAAAGAATGCTGGCGATAATTCGCATTCACACTCACATCCACACCCATGCAACGGGTGTATCCATAGTTGAGCATCGTCCACTGGTACGATCCTTTCAGTGGAAGGCATACGATACGGTCTTCCACCCGATTGTAATACCAGTCGGCCTGCACGTTTACACCCCATTCATTGCTTGCCCCACCATGAGAAGAAGCAGCCTTGCCTGCTATTCGGCAGGTTATGCCTACATCAAACTGCTTGGTGTACTCTGGCTTCAGATTACGGTTTCCCACCATCGTATAGTACAGGTCGTTGAGCGTAGGCGCCCTGAACACCGTCTTGTAAAAGGTTCGGAGCATCCATCCTCCCAAGCTATACGACACCAAGGCATTCCAAGTCGTCTTATGCAGGGGCTTTGCCTTGCCCTGCGTATGGTCTGCCAGGGAAGTGTAGAGTCCGCTTACGCTCGCCTTCAATCCACCATGCTGATAAAACCCGGAAAGCGAGGTTTTGCTGTCCACGCGATACACATAGTGGAAATTCTTCACGTCGCATGTAAGGTCGCTCCAGCGGAGGTCGCCCGATGCCGACAGTCCGAAGTCATGCCAATGCCAGGCTAAAGCCAATGCACCATACAAGTCTTGCTGGTGATAGCGGTTGTTGGCATGCACCGAGATGTTCTCGGGATAGTCGGAGCGATAGTGAAGATGGTCGTTGGCATACTTCACGATGGCCCGCACATCTACACCCTGCCTTGCAGAGAGAGACAACCGCGTGCGGTAAGACAACTGGGAGAAGAAGTTTCGGTCCCACTCCCTGCCTACGTCCGTGTAGGTATCCGAAAGGCGCCGCACGATGCCTCCAGGCAGTCCTCTTCGAGAATTGAAATAGTAAGTATGCCATTGCAATCCCTTGTAGAAGGCACAACCCTCTATGCGAAACATCGTGATGTCGGAGTTGCGGCGTGTGCCCGTAGTATCCTCATACTCCGTGTGATACTCGAAGGGATAGGTGCCCTTGCTATGGGTAAAGGCTGCATCGACGAATCCCCAGTCCTTATAGCTATACGTAGCCGCCACCTTATAGGTACCGAATGATCCTACTTGACAAGAGGCTTGCAGCGATGTACTGTCCGGCCGATGCGTCTTTAGGTAGACCGTCGAGGCAGAGGCATATTCGGATGCCGTCATCAGCATCTCCGTCTTGTTGGCATTGAAGAGCGACACCGACTCGAGGGTGGCAAGCGAATACTTGCCGAGGTCTACGGTGCCGTTCTGCGCATTGGTGATGCGCACACCATCCAGATAGACTCCCACATGCTGCGAACCGAGCGAGCGCACGTTGACCGTCTTCTGACCTCCCAATCCGCCATAGTCCTTTATCTGTACACCGGCCATATACTTCAAGGCATCAGCCACATTGTCCGACGGCAAGTGCTGGATTTGCCCATAGGATACGGTCTGGTGGGGGGCGACTTCGCGCATTGCCTTCACCTCCACTTCATCTATCGTATGGACGGAATCAGCCGGATGCAGTTTTTGTGACATCCGTCTTGTCTGCATCTCCGTTTGCGCATGAAGCACACTGCCCACAGCCAAGCACAATATGCCCGACAACAGTATTTTCTTTTGCCTGTATTCCACAATAAAATCCCTTTAACGTGATAATCTCTTATACGTTAGTTCTGTCTGCTATGTCTCTCCATCACGAACCCATCCCACGGGGTTGGACAGAATCATCCCCCCAT
>CAVCGV010000180.1:0-2848 GCA_963601815.1 bacterium | reverse complement strand
GTGCAGCGAGGACGCTGCACACTACTACGGCTTGCCTTGGCTGTTGCGCCCGCTGGCCCGCTGACGGGTGGTGCCTTATGGTGCACGGACTGAATAAAAAAATGTTATAACTTTTCGGTAAAAGTTTCCATATATGGATTCTTTTTCGTATATTTGCAATCGTTTTAAAAGTATTGGTTGATGATAGAAAGGTTTAGGGTTATATACACGAGCGAGGCTGACGAGTTCTTGGACAGCCTTCCGCAGAAGGCCAAGGGCAAAATATTGTCCAATATCATGAAGGCAAAGTATGTCATAGACCCTAAGTTGTTCAAGAAATTGGAAGGGACGGACATATGGGAGTTCCGTACCAAATATGACGGCATCCAATACCGGATGCTTGCCTTCTGGGATACTACGACAAACTCGCTGGTGGTGGCAACCCATGGATTTGTAAAGAAAGTACAGAAGACGCCCAAGCAACAGATAAAACGGGCGGAGGAAATCAGAGCCATATATTTCAAGCAGAAAGGAAAATAGTCATGGAAGAAATAAAGTTTTATTCAGAAGACGAAATGCTCGACAAGCACGTAGGCAAGAAAGGTACGCCGCACAGGGAGGAGTTCGAGGAAGAGTTCAATACGTTCCTGATAGGCGAGGCCATCAAGGAGGCACGTAGAAACAAAAAGCTGACGCAAGAGCAACTGGGCAACCTTGTAGGGGTAGGGAAAGGAGAAATCTCCAAGATAGAGAACGGCAGAAACCTCACGCTCAGCACCATCTCCCGTGTGCTCCGTGCCATGGGACTGCAGGCTCATATCAACATCCCAACCGTAGGTCAGTATTCAATATAGTGGGTCGGTTACCTGCCCTGTGGTTGGTTTAGGGCGTCCTCGCGTCATACCAAGCAAGCCGATACTGGCTTATACGCCCTAAACCAATGGTCACCTGCGCAAAGCGGGCTGAAGGCCCAACGAGCACATAGCCCAGGGCAACACCCTGGGGCTTTGATGCGCGCTTTTCCCCGTGCGCCCTATAAGGGCAGCTGCATTATATCGTAGTGATAATTAACGCTTTTGCCCTTGCAGGTAGGGAGTTCAAAAATGACTTTTTGCCGAGACCATTTTAGGCGTATTATCACCATAAATTATTGGTTCCCATCGTTCTCATCTCCATATGTACAGGCATTATTGAGTACATAACAAATGAGATTATTTGTTTGGAACACAAACGCCTTATATATAATCTGTTACATCTTGTTTTGCGCGTATTTTTAAGCGCATGTACAAAACGAATTTTGAACACCCTACCTTACAGGGCGTATTGCTAATGTGTTACTGTTGGCTTAGGGCGTTTAGTTAATTTTTATCGAGTATATTCGATAAAAAAGGTGTGGTTTTATCGAATATACTCGATAAAACTTGCCGTAAACAGAGAAAAAACACTAACTTTGCAAGCGGGTTTCTTAATAATATAAGGCTATGACCAAGGATTTGATAAAGTATCTCATCAGTTACTACCAGGACTTCGTCTCCCACATATCATTCGTGGAGCGGGCGTATGATCTGGAGGCAAACGCCAACTACGTGTTCGTAGGGCTGCGGCGTGCCGGCAAGTCATACTTGATGTACCGGCAGATACGCCGTTTGATAGAGCAGGGACACTCCATAGCAGAAATACTGTACTTCAACTTTGAGGACGACCGCATCGAGAGCCTGGAACTGGGTGACCTCGACTTGATAAAGTGCTGCTATGAGGAGATGTATGACCACCGCCCCATCTTCTTCCTCGACGAGATACAGAACGTCAAGGGGTGGGAGAGGTTTGCCCGGCGACTTGCCGACACGGGCTACCGCGTATACATCACCGGCAGCAATGCCAAGATGCTGAGCAGCGAGATAGCCACCACGCTCGGCGGACGCTACCTCGTCAAGGACGTTTACCCGTTTTCCTTCAGGGAGTTTCTTGCCGTAAAGGATATAGACCTGAACGACAGGAATGTACTCTACAAGCGCAGGAACGACATCATAAAGGCCTACGAGGAGTATTTCCGTGACGGCGGACTGCCCGAGACACTGATGATGAGCGACAAACGGTCGTGGATAAGCAGCCTCTTCAACAAGATTTTCTTTGGCGACCTCGTGGCACGCCATCAGGTGCGCAACGATTTCGCCCTGCGCATCATGATACGCAAGCTGGCAGAGAGCGTCAAGCAGCCCACTTCCTTCAACCGCATTGCCGGCATAGCCTCTACCGCAGGGAAAAAGGTTAGCGTGGATACCGTCATAGACTATATGACGTACGTGCAGGAGTCGTGGCTCATATTGCCGTACGAGAACATCGCGGCAAAACTGATGGACAAGGAATCCAACAAAAAGTACTATTTCATAGACAACGGCATCCTCAACCTGTTCCTGGTAGACCCAGTTACCTCGCTGCTGGAGAACCAGGTGGCAGTACGTCTGCGACAGCTCTACGGCGACAGGGTCTTCTTCTACAACAAGAACATTGAGGTGGACTTCGTGGTCTATGACGAGGCCGTCGCCATACAGGTGTCATACAGCATGGCTGATGCCGCCACGGAGAAACGCGAGGTCGATGCCCTGGTAAAGCTAAACCAGGTGTTGCCGATGCAAAGGCTGATGGTCATCACCAAAGACGAAGAACGGGAAATAGTAAAAGACGGTATGACGATAGAAGTGGTGCCAGCATGGAAGTGGATGCTGAAGTCCATTTAGTTGTTTTCCGAACATTTTTCCGAACACGAGACTCGTCGCAGACCCACAGACCAACGGGAGGTAATGCACGGAAGTAGTTCAGGGCGCACACTGCTATGGACGGCTGTTGTAGTAGCGAGACGCGTCCTCGC
>CAVCGV010000179.1:0-2872 GCA_963601815.1 bacterium | reverse complement strand
TGCCCGAACCAGAGCCGCCTCCCGACCCTGCCAGTATATGCTGCAGGTCGGCAATGACAACGAACATGGCGGGGGCTACGTATTTCTTCTTGTACATAAATATCTGAACGATTACTTGATTACAAACTTCTTGCCGCCCTGCACATAAACACCCTTCTGCAGACCACTGGTGCTGCCGTTGCGGCTTACGAGCTGACCATTGACATTGTAGATAGGCAGACAGTTGTCGCCAGCCAATATCTCTACCTCTGTCTGACTAATGGCCGTAGTGCTGCCGTCATTGGCATCCGAACCGAAGGCAGAAGCCTGCTTGGCCTGGTTCTCACCGGCATTGACCGAGAAGAACGCTGCTGCGTCCTCTGCTCCCGTCTCGCTGTCGACTGTCTGCACAATACACTTGTTGGCAGGCCAACTCAACTGTTTGTTGTAAGGCCAGAACCAGAACTGGGAATTTTTGTCAGATGCCTTGCTCTTGCCATAGTAATAGCTGTTTTGTGGCACAGACACGACCTTGCCCGTAACGGTAGAAGAACTCAGCGTATTGCCGATAAAGCGGTACTCTGCGTCTTCGTCAAAAGACTGGCTTTCTTCCAGCTTACCATTATAATAGGTTACCTTTTCAGAAGCGATAATGGTAGGGATGGGCGAACCGGGCACATGGTCATAGTCTTTCACCACGAAGACGGCATCGTCGTCCGTCTTGGTAGGTTTCACCATGTAAGCCTCGTGGGCATAGATAACGATGTCGTCATCGTCTGGGCCCAGCACATCGTCGTTCCATGTGTCAGGATAGTTGCCGTTCTCGTCTTTCTGGAACTTGTGCTTGTACACGTCGTTGCGGAACAGCAGGGTAATGTGGTTGCCCTTGTTGCCATCGGCACGTCCGTTGCCGTCACTGTCAAACTCACGCTTCACACTGGAGAAACGGCACACCTGCGTATTCTCGCCGAGAGACTCGTCCACCATCTTCTTCGTCATGTTGAACGGCACACAGAGTGTCCACCACTTGCCACCCTTCGTTACGGGCAGGGGATACTCGGGAGTAGTGGAAGCATCGCCGTTGCCCAATACAAACTGGCGTGTACCGACATAGGCTATCTTGGCAAGGTCATCCACAGAATATTCTGCCTCTGAGAAGCCAGCCTCGCGCAACAGGGCTACCTGCTCGGCTGTAAGCGCAGGCTTGTAGGCGGTTACACCGTCCCAGCAGAGGCCGTTGGAGGCGGTGATGTAAGAGCGTTCCCACTGGCTCTTGCTCGGCCAGATGTACTGTGCGCCAAGATAGGTGTCCTTGTAACCGGGATTAACTGAAGCACCATAGGTCTGATAGTTTCCGAATGACAAATTGCCACTCTCCTCACCTACCTTCTTCGTGTCACCACTATAGAAGCCTGTCGTAGCTCCCCACTGGTTTCCTTCCCAAGTTTCGTATTTCTTGGTAATGTCGGTATATTTGGCACGCTGCTCGTCCGTCAGGTTAGCGGGATAGTGCATGATGCTAAAATACACATTGTTGTTCTTGTAGTTCTCGCGGTTGGCAACGCCACTCTTATAGGCATCTTCTGCCAATCCGTCCTTGTATGGAGAAAAACCGCCGTTGCCCATCAGCACTTCCTTACCGAAGGTTCCGAGTAAGCCATAATCGGGCTGGATAAGCGTCGTGCCAAGAGGGCACATGGGAGCCTCTACACCACGGAAGAACACCTCTTGGAATCGACGGCACAGGAATGCGCCCGGTCCCATATACTTCACGCTGGCAGGAACCTCAAGCGCTGTTTGCGTAACGGCACTGTACAGAGCAAAGGCTGAGTTGCCGATAAACTCCAGGCCATCGTTCAATTTAGGGTTCTCCCAGTTTACCAGACCGGCAAATGCCATGTCGCCAATGGTCTTGAGGGTGGAAGGCAAAGAAACACTCGTTATGCTGCTTACACCATTAAAGGCATAAGCACCCACCTTCGTGTATCCTTCGGGGATAACGACGGTTGTTATAGGGAAGTTTGCCTGGCCGTCAGAACTATTCCGGAAGAAAGGATAATCGGGGATGACATTATCCTCACGCTTAGGCAATGTCAAGGTTTTCAATGCCAAGCCGCCGCCATAACCGTTCCACGAGTTGCGGAACGTCGTATAGTCCCATGTGCCTGCGAGTGTTACACCGCCAAGATCCAATGTGGTAGTAGTGTTGGGAGTATTATATTTTTCTTCACTATAACTTTCCTTGCGGTACAGGCAAGCCTTTATCATGTCGGCGCTGATCTTTCCACCGCCCACAACATCTATCTCTACAGGCTGATGCAGGGCTATCGCCTGCTGAACCTTTGTCGGGGCATCGGTGTCTTCCGACAAATCACCATCAACAGTTACGGTAAGCACCCCCCCCAGAATAGGAGAAGGTTTGTGCGCACATGTTGGCACATACCAACATACCGAGCACGGTAAGCAACATTTTTTTCATCGAAGTGTCTTTTACTTTATACAATATATAATCTTGTCAATATCCCCATAAAAGGGTATCATCTTTTACTTATACAATGGTCGTCCGACTGTGTTGTTTTGTACAGCCTTTTAAAATTTTTGCAAAGTTAGTACTTTTTGGTGTAGATTTCATTAAATTACCATTTATTTTTGAGGCGGAATACCTAAATATAGTGATTTTTAACAACTGTTTCCAGTTCCACTGTCCAAATTGCAATCTACACCTCTCCAAAAAGCTACTTTTTTGCACCACCAATGAGCAAGCTAACTGTAGTAGCGTACGGCGTCCCCGCCGTACCTCAAGCAAGCCGATACTGGACTGTGCGCCCTGTCCTCGCTGCACCTCAAGCAAGCCTGTGCGCCCTGAAAGGGCAACCTGCGCATAGCCCAGGGC
>CAVCGV010000178.1:0-2879 GCA_963601815.1 bacterium | reverse complement strand
AGGTGCAGCGAGCCAACCGTACCTCCTAAAGCCCTGAACCCACTGTCACTGGCGCGTAGCGGGCTGAAGGCCCAACTGCACATAGCCCAGGGCAAGCGAAGCGGCACCCTGGGTTAATATTGATGCGGTTCACACACGCCCTGTAAGGGCAACTGCTTTATATTTAACCATTTATATTATCATAAATTCCCCTGCGTTTTATGACAACATATATAGAGCATCAGGGGATAAGGATGCGGAAGGTGGTGAGACCGTCGTTCTTGTCCTGGAGCAAGGAAAGGGAACCGCCACTCACCCTCATAATCTGGCGCGAGAGGGAAAGGCCGATGCCACTGCCCTCCTTCTTCGTGGTGAAGAACGGCACGAAGACATGCGCGGCGACATCGTCGGGAATGATACCGGCGTTGTTCGTTACGTCGATGACGACCGCCTCGTGATCGTCGGTATAGGCACGTACCCGGATGAAACAACCGCCCTCCGAAGCAACCTCGGCAATCGCCTCGGCGGCATTCTTCAGCAGATTGGTGACGACATGCGCCACCAGACTCTCGTCGGCATAGGCAAGGAGGTCCTTGGGCACGACCTCCACCTGCACCTCATGGGCACAGAGCAGCGCCATGCGCTGGAGGAAGGGCTCCACATAGAAGAGGGCGGGCTGCGGCTGCGGCACATGGGTAAAGCGCCGGTAGTTGTTGACGAACGCCAGCAGTTCGGTACCCGTCTTGTGTATCACTTCCAGTCCCTGCCGCACATCGTCTGCCGATGCCTCCTTCTGCAGCAGCGTCTCGCTGAGCGAGGTGACAGGCGTAATGGTGTTCATTATCTCGTGGGTAAGGACGCGGATGAGCTTGATCCACGAGTCCACCTCCTGGTTGTCCAGTTCGCTGCGCACATCGTTCAGGGCGATGATTCTCACCCGCTTGCCCTTCAGGAGCGCCTGCGTCTCGTGCTTGGAGATGTCTGCCGACTTGAGGCGGCTCTGCACCTGGTTCATGTGGGTAAGCACATCCACGCCAAGGAGGCGCAGGGCAGCCCGGTTGTGCTGCAGGATGTTGTCGTGGCTGTCCACCACCATCACGCCCGCATCCACGGCATTGATAATCTGCTCGTAATACATCTCGCGCTCCTTCTGTTCCTCGCGCACATGCTGCAGGATGAGCTTGATGCGGTTGAGCGAGCGGTTCAGAATCTTGTCCTCCTTCATACCGCCCTGCGTGGTGGAGAAGTTGAAGGAGAAGTCGCCGTTGTCGATGGCATCGAAGAGGAACGACACCTTCTTGACATTGCGCCGGTAATGGCAGTAGAGCCGCACATAGCCCACTACCGCAATGACCGCTATCAGGATAATAACAACCAGTTTGATGTCCACGTTTTTTACTTTTTTACCCTTTTTACCTTTATCACAGTCCGTACCGCTTTATCTTGTTGTAGAGCGTCTGGCGCGAGATGCCGAGGCGTGCCGCCACCACCGAGAGATTGCCCTCACACTCGCGGATAGTCTTCTCTATCATGCGACTCTCCATCTCGTCGAGCGTCTGCACCCCGTCCATCGGGTTCTCCTCCCTGCGGGTCTGGTTGCCACAGTCTATGTCCACGGCAGCGATACAACCGCCGTCGGCAAGGATTACCGCCTTTTCCACGGCATGCTGCAGTTCACGGATATTGCCGTACCAGGGCAGGGAGGCGAGTTTATGTTCTGCTTCTTCCGAGAAACGGATGTTCACCTTATTATATAGGTCGGCATACTGGCGCAGGAACCTGGAGGCAAGGGGCACGATGTCGGCAGGACGCTGGCGCAGGGCAGGCAACTCGAGGTGGATGGTGTTGATGCGGTAGAGCAAGTCCTCGCGAAACTCGCCCCGTGTCACCATCTGCGACAGGTCACGGTTGGTGGCGCACACCAGACGCACGTCTACAGGAATCTGCTCACTACCCCCTACCCTCACGATGCTACGGCGCTGCAAGGCGGTAAGGAGTTTCGCCTGCAGACCATACGAGAGGTTGCCTATCTCGTCGAGGAAGATCGTACTGCCATTGGCAAGCTCAAACTTGCCGGGCTTGTCCTGCTTGGCATCGGTAAAGGCACCCTTCACATGCCCGAACAGTTCGCTCTCGAACAATGTCTCGGTAATGGCACCCATATCCACAGGCAGCATCTTTTTGCCACTGCGGGCAGACAGGCGGTGTATCTCGTTGGCAAGCACCTCCTTGCCCGTACCGTTCTCGCCGGTGATGAGGATATTGGCATCGGTAGCCGCCACACGCTCCACGACGGTGCGCAGACGGCGCATCGCGTCGCTCTCGCCCCAGTACATGCCGTCGTCGCGCGACTGACTGACTGCCGACTTGCCGTTCTTGTCGCGTGCCTCGGTAAGCACACGCACCATCTTGGCATTGTCGAAGGGCTTGACGATAAAGTCGGCAGCCCCCTCCTTGATACCCGTCACGGCGAGCTGGATATCGGCATACGCCGTGAAGAGCACCACCGGAGTATGCGGACTGGCACTCTTTATCTCGCGGAGCCAGAAGAGTCCCTCGTTGCCGGAGTTGATGCCGTTGCTGAAGTTCATGTCGAGCAACACCACGTCGGGATGCTCCTCTCTCAACTTGGCGGGAATGCTGTTGGGGGAGGCTATGGTGACGATGCGCTGGAAGTAGGGTTCGAGCAGCATGCGCACCGTAGTAAGGATGTTGCGGTTATCGTCCACAACGAGGATGGTTCCCTGTTTCTTTGTCATATTCTTCTTTTGTTAAGCCATAATTTGTGCTGTACGCCCTAAAAGGGCAAAAGCGTTATCATACCAGTTTTCGTACGATTGCCCCTGCACGCCCTGAACCAACGGTCACCGGCGCGTAGCGGAAAGGTAAAGGGCAGAAGC
>CAVCGV010000177.1:0-2926 GCA_963601815.1 bacterium | reverse complement strand
ACCCTGGGATTTGTATCGATGCGGTTTACGTGCGCCCTGTAAGGGCAAAAGCGTTTTCATAGGAGCTACCGTGCCCTCGCTGCACCTCAAGCGAGCCGTACCGCCTACAGTTCCCCCTGCGGGCTGAAGGCCCAACCTGCACATAGCCCAGGGCAACACCCTGGGTTTTTGATGCGCGCTTTTCCCCGTGCGCCCTGTAAGGGCAACAGCAAAAAACTTCTTGCTGCGCCTTTTTCCTTACTCTGCATACAGCTTCATCGTGTCCTGGCGGGTAAAGGCAAGCTCGCGGTAGAAACTGCGCAGATAGGCAGACACTTCGTTCTTGTCTTCGGAAGAAACGAAGAGATTGTCGCCCAACTGCCGTTCCAATGAGGCAATGGCGTCGGACAGCGTCTCTATCTCGCCCTCGTAGTCGCGCCCCTCGTCCGGACTCTTACGTATGCGGTGGTACTTGATGTCCTCGGCAAGGGCTGCCTTCATCTCCACCAGTTTCTCTGCCAACGGGGCAAAGAGTGAACGGATAACCATCTGCCGGATGGCATCCCGCTCTTCCGGCTCTTGCCAGAGACAATGATAAATAGGCAGGAGGTCGCAGACGCCAACCACGCTCCGGTCGTGCATAAAGGCGGAGGTGCGCAGCAGGCGCACGATGTTCTTCCAGCGGCGGTCGCTTACATAAATGTTGCGGCGCTCGTCAGCCTCGTCCACATTCACCGACTTCAGACTCTTGCGTATGGAAGTGATGGTGTCGAGCACTTCCTCGCTCACTCCAATCGCATCAATCGCCTTAGACCATTCTGCATACTCCTCTGTCGATATCTTGTACTCTTCTGCAGATTCTACTGAAGACACCGACTTTTCTTTTTTACTGTCTTTATTGCCATTTGCGAAAGCTGCAGAATCTGCGTGACTTTTCTCCACGAGCATCGCCCGGAAGTTCTTCTCCTGTTTTATCGGGCGACTCTCTATACGGATAACGAAGCGATCCCACAGCGCCTCCAGACCCTCGCCCTTGGCAGGCAACTCGTTGCTGGCTGCCACGAGGAGTTTGAGTGGCAGGTGCGTCTCCCGGTTGCCGTTGCGGAAGAGTTTTTCGTTGATGACGGTAAGGAGCGTGTTCTGGATGGCTGGCCCCGCCTTCCATATCTCGTCGAGGAACACTACATCGGCTGTGGGCAGATAGCCGTCCACGGCGCGCTCGTAGGTATCCGAGTTCTTGAGCTTCTGGATGCTCACAGGTCCGAAGATCTCGTCGGGCGTGGAGAATCGTGACATCAGATACTCAAAACTGCGGGCTTCCCTGAAGGCAGTCTTCAACTGCCGGGCCACCATACTCTTCGCCACTCCCGGAGGACCCAAAAGAATAACGCTCTCGCCTGCCAGAGCGGCAAGGAGCGAGAGCGATATTTCTGTTTCCTTCTCATAGATGCCACGGTTCATCTCCCGGAGCAACTGTTCGAATCTTTCCTTCATTTTACATTTCCTACCTTGATGAGGTACTCTGCTATCTGGACGGCGTTGAGTGCCGCACCCTTGCGAATCTGGTCGCCAGTGAGCCAGAGCGTATTGCCGTTATCGTCTGCCAAGTCCTTGCGGATACGGCCTACATAGACATCGTCCTTGCCGGCACTCTCCAATGGCATGGGGTAGACGTAGTTCTGTGCATCGTCCTTCACGGTTACGCCGGGAGCAGCCTCCAGCGCCTTGCGGATGTCCTCCACAGCCAAAGGTTTCTCTGTCTCGAACCATACGCTCTCGGAGTGGGAACGGAGCGAAGAGACACGCACACAAGTGGCACTGGTGCGGACATCGGAGTGCATGATCTTGCGCGTCTCGTTATACATTTTCATCTCCTCCTTCGTATAGTCGTTGGGTGTCATCTTGTCTATCTGAGGGATGACATTATACGCCAACTGGTGGGGGAACTTGTTGATATGGTCGGTCTTGCCCGTCTCCAGCAAGTCCTTGTACTGCTGCTGAAGTTCTGCCATGGCGGCAGCACCAGCGCCCGAGGCACTCTGGTAAGAGGAGATGTGTATCTTCTTGATGTGGCTGAGGTCGTCGATAGGCTTCAGTACCACTACCATCATGATGGTGGTGCAGTTGGGGTTGGCTATGATGTTGCGGGGGCGGTTGAGGGCATCCTCTGCGTTCACCTCAGGCACTACCAGGGGCACGTCGTCGCACATGCGGAAGGCACTGGAGTTGTCTATCATCACGGCACCATACTTCGTGATGGTCTCGGCAAACTCTTCTGATGTTCCGCCGCCGGCCGACGTGAAAGCAATGTCGACATCCTTGAAGTCATCGTTGTGCTGAAGGAGTTTCACCTCGTAGTCCTTTCCCTTGAAGTTGTATTTTCGTCCGGCCGAACGTTCTGAGCCAAACAACACGAGGTCATCCATGGGGAAGTTTCTCTCTGCAAGGATACGCAGGAACTCTTGTCCTACGGCTCCGCTTGCACCGACAATTGCTACTTTCATAATCGTTTCTTTTTTGTGTTATAGTTGTGTAAGTGTGTGGTCTGTGGCGGGCAGAATCATCCTGAAATGGCCGCTCCGTCATTTTTCCGGATGCAAAGGTAAGGCTTTTTCTGTTAATCCAAGTATAAAAAGGATAAAAATGTTGCTTTTTGTCGTCCGTAGACTCATTCTGCTTACATTTTCCTCTTTTTGGGGTAGCCATAGTAGGTGCAGCGTCCTCGTTGCACACTGTTAAGTAATGTGTAAAAAATAACTTGAGCAGATTTGTCCTGCACGCCCTGAACCAACGGTCACCGGCGCGTAGCGGAAAGGTAAAGCCCAACAACTCCATAGCCCAGGGCAAGCGACACCCTGGGCTTTTGTGTGTGTATGTATCCACGCGCCCTGAAAGGGCAAAAGCGCATAGCCCAGGGCAAGCGAAGCGACACCCTGGGTTTTGATGA
>CAVCGV010000176.1:0-3032 GCA_963601815.1 bacterium | reverse complement strand
GGACGCTTCGCACTACTATGAGGCGCACTGCCTATATCGCCCGTCCTACATTTCGAACTCGTGGGTGCCGCCGTCCTCGAAGTCCTTCACGACGGCATCGAAGCCCGATCCGCCCTTTCGGGTTGGTATCGGGATGGTATCGGCATCCAACTCCACGGTGATGACGCCACCCTTGTAACGTTTCTGCACCTGCTTGGTGACATCAAACACAAAAGTGGAGTCCATACCATTGTTGAACTGCATGTGTACATCCATATAATGGTGGAGACCGTCGGCAACCGTTTCACGGACACGCGTGCCGTTGACGTTGCAAATGCCGAAGGTCATGAGTCGCCCGCCGGCGATGTCCACACTCTCACCCTTCATATTGCAGCCCTTCTTGAACCGCACATTGTAATATACTGTGACGGGATCGCTTCCCGCGACACCCGTATTCACATTCACGCTGCGCGCCATACCCGACAGGTTGGCGTTGCCGTCGACACCCGTAATACGCCCGTTGTTATGGTGTATGATGACCTGCGTAAGGTAGATATAGGTGACGGGAGAGAGCAACATCTTGAGTTGCTTCACCCATACCCCACGACTCTCGTCGTAGGTGAACCCGTCGAGTTCCTTGTTGATCTCCACCGCCTGGGTGTAGGCGCTGAAGAGCTGTTCGGGCTGATAGAACGAGCGCGTGTACTTCGGAGCCTGATAGCGAGACGCGTTGAGCGACTGTCCCGTGTAGGCAGTGACATAATCGAGCGACGTCTGCTCGTCGAAGCGCAGACTCTGAATGCCGTCGGGTGTGACAATATCATTCCATGCCAGCAGGTCCCAGTAGCCCCAATCGAAGCCAGCGGAATAGAGGTATCCGTTGATGACGTCGGAGAGGACGCTGGTGTGCAGGGCATAAGGCACCTCGCCCGTGTAATAGCGGCGAATCTGGAACGCCGACGGTTTGGTGTAACCTATCTCGCCGAAGAGCGTCTTGTCCTCATCGTCCCAACCGTAATACCACTCGCCACGCCAGTCGTAGCCCGTCTCAGTCTCGGTGCCATAATCCCAGAACACGTCAAGCTCCAGTTCCACGATAGGCAGGTCGGTAACGATGTTGCCGAGATAATCGAGGTGCAGGTCGGGCTTGCGCTCGCATCCCGCCAGCACCATCAGCACGACGGCGGCAGGAAGCACCTTTGCAATATATTTCCTTATCTTTTCCGCCATTTCTTCCCCTCCCTACTTTTGAAGCTTGCGCCTTTTTTGAATCTCGGCCTGTAGAGCAGGTCATAACAGATGGTAATGCCCACGCGCGTGGGACCAATCCACGTGAGGCTATGCTGACGGCGGCTGAAGAAATTGCCGTAATCGTTCCATTTATAATAGTACAGGTTGTCGTGGCGCTCGGGGAAGAGCACACTCTCGTACTGGTAGGGGTCGTACTTCGTCCACATGACACCCACCTGCGCACCGAACTCCAGTCGCCAGTGGCCCGCCTTGGTGAGCGGCAGCACATAGCCGATGCCGATACCTCCGCCGAAGCCCTCGCCTTCCCATCCGCGGTTCTCGTCGAAACAGATGCCGTAGAGTCCGAGATGGGCGTAGCCCTGCAGGTACCAACCGCGGTAGGCAGCCCCTTTGCCGTAGCCCACCTTGTCGACACCGCCGTCCTTGAGGTAGTAGCGCGCCTCCAACTGGTAGTTGCGCACCTGGAAGTACTTATGGTCGTCATAGTTCTGCCACCAGGGGAAGTCGAACGAAGCGCCATAGGTAAAATGGCCGTGGAGGGGATAGTATTCTATTGCGATATTAGGTATCGGGCAGAACTTGTTGTAGCCGAAAGGCATGTAGGCAGCATCGAGCAGCAGGTTGGTCTTAACGGAGAGGAGTTCGCGCCGCGGCAGACGCTGGTAAGGTACAGACACCGGCGACGACAGGTTGCCGGGGTGCAGGTCAACGTCGGTGTTGAGGATATTGCAGGAAGGCACCGTCAGCGGGGCAGTCTTTCTCTTGAAGATCAGCACCACCCTGGCGGAACGCATCTGGGGGAAGTACTCCCTGATGAGTCGTTTCCACAGGCGTCCGCCGTCCATCGCCATGAGTTCCTCCTTCAACTGCTTCTGGTCGGAATCAATATATTTGTCCACCACCGTAGCCACACGGTCATAGTCCTTGTCCTTGCGTTCCTTCATCAGCAGGAGCAGATAGATGTAGTCTTCAGGCACCTCCTTCACCGCGACGACGCTGTCGACGGGGTGTTTCATATGATCCCTGATGAGTTGGAGCAGAGCCTTGCGGCGCAACTGCCCCAATGTGCAGTTCCACTCATAAGGACCTTCGGGCGAGGCAGCACCGCGAACAAGCATAGACTGCAGGATGTATTCGCCGTTGTCGAAGTAGGGCAATATCTCGTTTATCAGTTCCTTGCGGAACGCCGAGTTTTCGGGAATGTCAAATTTGTTGACGGGGAACACCACCTTGCGCGAGATACGATAGAACAGCGAATCAGTCATCTGCACCTCATGCACGTTGCCGTCGATCACTATGACATAGGGGGGGGTACTTGTCGATAAAACAGGCAAAGCAAAGGCTTTGCTACTTACCAGGGCTGCTGCGAATATCATCAACAAGAGTATCCGCTTTATAAAAGATTTGTTAGCTAAAATATGAGAGAAGGATGACCATACTGTTGCATCCGACAGGCAACAATCGTCTACTGCAGAACCAATCTTCGTATTTAGCTCTACAACATGGTTACCGTTAGAAAAACAAGTTACTCGTCGGCTGTTAATATAATAACTCACACCACCTGGCATCATGCATCATCTTTTTTCTTCATTGACTGCAACGCTACATAACAGTTGCAGAAAACCTTGTCAGTTCATTCTTGTTATGCAAACTTACGGAATATTGCAGTGCACGGCATGCTGTCTTGCACCTTCAATTTATCCGACTATATGCACTTTTTAATCGTATAGGATAATATTTTGGGGGCGAAGTTACGAATAATATTTGGATTACTTATCTTTTTTTTATTTTTTTTGCACATC
>CAVCGV010000175.1:0-3034 GCA_963601815.1 bacterium | reverse complement strand
CATTGCCAGTCCAGTGGCGAAATTGGAGTCATGCACTGGCTTACTGTTGTAGCGTCCCGAGCAATAGAAGTAGAGCGAGTCGCCCACGATGACAGGACATCCAGCTACAGACTGCACGTTGCCGGCATTCCATGCATCATGGTCAGGACTGACGGGCAGGAAAGGCTTCTTGTATTCGCGGTTCCAGTGAAATCCGTCATTTGCCCAGCCGATGAGCACCTCGTTGCGTTTCTGAATGTGAAGGCTGTCGCAGGCGTCGTTTTCCGGTCCTTGCCATACGGTGAAGTAGCCGAGCATGCTTCCTTCGTATGCCATAGCCTCATGGTTGTAAATCTGCGGACGGATGGTGGGGAACTGTGGGTGGTGAGGGTCGTCGTCCTCTGCATTAAACCAGTAGCGTATGAACTTGTCGCTCTTGTTGTCGTACACACGATGGGCAAGACTTACAGCCATTTCAGGATCAGCATCGGCAAGGTAGGCACGCGAGCGACGGTATTTCTTGCCGTTAATGGTTTTCAGCGACAGCACGTAGGTTTTGCGGAACGGGTCATAGTAGGCAGCGCAACGGTCGTAGAGTTCACCCGAGAGAGCCTGCGTCGCGCTCCAGTGTATGCCATCGGCAGAATATTTTAGGTGCATGCTCACTGTAGCGCGGCCATTGAAGACCACGGCAAACATCTTGTAGCGTTTCTTAGGGTCGCTCTCGTGCTTGTCGAGCAATACCGACACGCAGTCGTGTTCGAGCGTGTCAACGATATTAGTGCCGCTCACTACATCGAGCGTAGGCTTATGCCACGCCTTACCGTCAGTCGATTCAGCGTAGCACAGAACCAGTCCTTCCTTCTTTCCGCCACCCGCCGAATACCACATCTTAAATTTCCCTTCTTGCTCGTCATACCACACACCACCGCTGAATGGTGCGGCATATGGGTCACCAGCAGCATTCAGTTCCCAAGGTTGATCAGCTTTCAATACAGGGTTGAGGGGATAATAGGCGGGCGTGTGAAACACACGTTCCACTCCATTGCAATTTTGAAAGTCGGTGTAGGCTGCGATGCGGCGGCCAGGCTGTGCATGCAGGCTGAGAGCCGTCAGTGCCATGATGAGTAGGGATGATTTTCTCATGATTGTCATTTTTGTTTGTTATTATTCATTTACAAGTTTCTTCAGTCGGTCTATCTCTTTCTGTTGTTCGATGATGTAGAGAGTCAGTTCCTCTATTTTTTGCAATAACACTTTGTTGATTTCATGTTGCGAATAACCTTCAGTTGCCACTTCTTCTGCTGAAGGTACGTCGGGAAGACGACCGCAAGAGTCTACATATTGTTCAAGTTCGTGAATAGGGCGCAGATGATAATCCTTGTCGAATACGAAGTCTGCCCATGTGCCAGTAGGTACTACGGCATAGTCGGCAGATAAAATACCGCTTTTTACAAATACGTTGTAGCGACCTTTGAGTTTGTTGTCAATCTTGTCGGCTCCCGTTTTGTCAAAACCGAGAAACATGTTTTGCCCATTGCCGATATAAAACGCGGTCTTGCCGTTTGTTCCAAATTCAATACCGTGGTTGGTTGTTGTACCAAACCATGCAGCATCACCAGTGGCATTAGAATTGAGTGTCGTTGTAATGTTATTCTTGATATGTGTGATTTCTCCATTCTTTTGTACGAATGGTGTGCGGGCTTCGATATAGTTGGAAGCAATGAGCAGATGTGGGTTGTCATCTGTCGCTCCGCCTCCGTTGCCCCAACATGCGATACCGCTATAAGAGTTTAGTCGCAACCATTTTTGCATTTGACATGAAAGTATCACGTCACCGTTGCGTCCGTAACTATAGAAGGAGTCTATGTTTCCCGAACTTGTCAAATCGGTCATCACATATCTGTTGGCGACCATCGTGCCGTGTGTCCCCATTGCGCAATGGTTGATTTGAGATAGGTTGTTGGCAATGAAACTGACGTTCTGTTCTGTGGTTACAGGGTCAAACGGATCCCAAATTAGCCATCTGCCATTGCCCATAACTGCCCCACGGAAGATATCTGCCGTTTGGAATTGAATACCAGTAAAAGAGTAGGCAAGTCTGGAGTTGGCTATCCATTCAGGTTTTCCGGCTTCTCCTGACCCACGCCACATATAATAGTAGGTCTGTGCGTGGCTATGTATGGTAATACAAGCCAAAAGTGTTGCACAAAGGATTGTCTTTTTCATAGAAATATTGTTTGAATGGTTATTCCCAAAAGTCATTGTCTTTGCCTGGTGGTAGATGTTCGGCTATCTCCACTTGATTGATACTACCATCAAAACGTAGGTTACAGTCCTCGTCGGCTGCGCCCACGGTGACTTTGTTGAGGTCGGAAACGAAAGCGGCAAATTGTGCGTATGCGAAACATCTGGCGTTGGCTTTGTCAGCTTCAGTAGGTATCTCGCGTTTCCATTGCCAAAGAATATTCTGCTGTACAATCTTTTCGAATTGCAGGGTAGGGCATGATACTCTGAATATGGTGGCGTCTTCACCTGTCGATGTACCATACTTCCGTTCCTTCTCTTTCAATGCCTCTACGGTCAGAATAAGTTCTTGTCCTGCAAAGGATTTTCCGTCAGGTGGAGAAATTGCCATGGAGGCGAATTCTGTACCATGTATCATCACTCTGTATAGCAAATCCCCGTTGGGTAGATAATAGATGCTGATATTGTTGTCGTCGTCTCCGTATATCCGAAGTAATGTTTGGTAATGACTTGTCGTAGTAGATGGTGTTGCTTTTATAGCAATGGTCCCTTTGGTTGCAGTTGTCGGTGAAAATTGATTTGGTATGCGGGGCTGGTCATCAAATAGTTCGGTGTGGCAAGAAGTAGATGGTGATTCGGGATGATAACTCCAGTATCTCTTACCTGTGTACTGGTTTAGGGCGTTTGTATCGAAGATGTCTTTGACATAACCGTCACCATTGCGGAATTGCAAACCATAGAAGACAGAATTCTTTACTCTTGCTTCAAGAATGACTGGTATGTTCTGAAGGTCGTCCTTCAGAGAGAC
>CAVCGV010000174.1:0-3066 GCA_963601815.1 bacterium | reverse complement strand
GGGCTTGAGGTCTTAACCTCGAGAAAAGAGGGGTCGCACATGAAGCCAATTTTGCTCAAGTTATTTTTTACACATTACTTAGTAGTGTGCAGCGTCCTCGTTGCACCATCGGCACGATTTGTAACTATGTGTGTGATCCAGCAAAAGCGTTAATACCTCCAACTTGATTTCAATCGGAGGTACAGTGCCCCATATTGATGTTTATGTGTTAACAATATGTAAATAACGCAAGAAAAACTTGCAGCGTATTGTTTTTAATACTAATTTTGCAATCAAATAATAGGCGCGTATGCGCCGACAGACTACTTTCGACAGTACAGTAAGTATATAGCATAGGGAAAGTGTTCCCCTTACTGCAACTGCTAACCACGAGAGAGTTATAAGTAAAAGATATATTGTAATTACTAATTTTTAAGTGAAAGATGAAAAAGGTTCTACTTCTATCAGTGTGCCTTATTGCGTCCTTCCTTTTAGGGGGGGGTAAATCGTGGGCTTCTGTAACATTCACCGAGACTGATGGTAATAAAACATTGACCATCAGCGTATCCGACACGGCTTCCGACGATGACGTAACGGCAGTGAGAAACAAAATGAATAACTCCAGTTATACAAAAGTTGTTGTAACTGGTGGAGTAATCGGCGATAAGTTTATTCAAGGTATTGTGTATCTTAATGAAAACACTGTCAACACCAATCTTACAACGCTTGACCTTAGCAAGACTTCATACACGTCTGAGACTTTCGAACAGACGGTTTTGAACACCCATATAGATTGGGGTTATAACTATTTGTTAGGTCAGTTGAAGTTAGCCACATTCTACTTTCCGAGCAACATCACTAAGATTGGAACAAAAGCTTTTGCGACTATAGGTAGCTTGGAAGAGGTAGTCTTCCCTGACAACCTCGACAAGATAGAAGATGCAGCATTCTTCAACTGTAAATCACTCAATAACATCAAGTTCAATAGCAACTTGCGCTATATCGGCAACTCTGCATTTGCAGCTGATAGTCACATAGAAGAAACTACCCTTGTTATCCCTTCTTCAGTACAATACATCGGTCCTGCTGCCTTCTTTAACCATTTCTATCATGACGTTTACTTCATGGGTGACAGGGCACCTGTCATGCCTACCGGTAGGCCTGTTGTGTCTATTTCTTATGGCGGCAACGATAATGCTTGTACTGCTTTTGGGAATGCCATCTTGAATGGTAACAATGGCTTTGACCCTACCAAAAACGGATGCTTGTCTGATGATATTAGCACAGGCTATGCTAACCGCGAGAACTTCATTAATGGCGATAAATATTTCGCTATTTTGCATTATCCCAACACCATTACCAATGTTGATGACCTGAAGACATACTACGATACAACTCGCAAGTATGAGACAAAGACCAACGAAGATGGAACTTTTAGTGCGGGCACTACGTTGCCTGTCGGTCAAGAATCAACGACTTTGCAAGCATTTGGTGTATCAGCACAGAAAGATGTAAATACAGGTTACAAGGATACCTATGTTGGCGACAGCTATATCTGGCCCTCGCAGTCTCAGTGGATGCGCTCTTACATCACGGCAGTGAATGGTGTGGAGTGGAACGGTGTTACCAAGTACCGCACTGCATTGCAAGAATGGGAAAAGAAAGTGCTCGAAGAGGCGGGTTACACAAGTCCTACCTACTCCGATGATTCCCTTGCATACATTGCACACCTCGGCACCCGTATGTTCGTACTTGCCAACAATGACTCGCGCAAGGACGACTACGTCATCAATATGGAAGGTGGCAAGTGGTGGACGCTCTGCGTGCCCTTCAACATGACGAAGAAGCAGGTAACCGAAGTATTCGGCGAAAAAACGAATGTCTGCCTCTTCAACAATGTAAAGCGTGTCATCAGTCAGACAAGCAGCAAGATTCACCTCTACTTCACCGTAGACGTATGCCAAGAGCACAAGTGTGAGCCAAAGAATGCTACGACGAGCAAGTGGGACTATTCTACTATCGACGGCAACACTAAACCTGCTGATGACGACATCGTAATCTACGCACACGAGGCATACATGATTCGTCCGAGCGAGACGAACGAGGATGCAAAGTTTGTGGTAAATATTGCAGACTATGACATCGTGACGGGTAACCCACAGCCTACCCTCATCAACTCGGTAGAAACAGAGTATGTACAGCAAGAAGACACAGACGGTCCTGAGTACCGCTTCGTAGGCAACTACATCGGCAATGATACTACCACGGACGGCGTCCAGACCGTCAAGGTGCCCAAGTACAGCTATGCTTATGCCACCAACGGCAGCAAAGACAATAGCGGCAACAAGATCTACAAGTTCTGGTTCCTAACAGGCGACAAGATGGTATGGCGTGCCAACAAGTGCGTGGTACAGTCTACCGACCGTAGCGTAGGTGCTGAAGACGAGAAGACATTCTTCGGCGGCAACGCCAGCGGTGCCAAGCAGGCATCCTACTTCGGTTCTACCGACGGTGGCGACGGCACAACCTCTGTAGACGAGTATGTCATCATTGCCGGCGAGAAGGCAGACGCTCCCATCTACAGTGTAGAGGGTCGCATGGTAAGCCATGACGGCGATACCACCGGTCTTGCCAAGGGCGTGTACATCCAGAACGGCAAGAAGTTTGTTGTAAAGTAACGATATTTTGAATGCAAATGTGCCAAATTATATTTTACACATCATTAATCAAGTAAAAAGACGAAGAAAATGAAAAAGACATATATTGCACCACAGATGGAAATTGTTGGCGGAATATACGATACATACATTCTTGCCGGATCTGGTGGAGGCACAGAACCTGGTTTCTCATATGGTAGTGATGGTGAAGGCGGTAACCAGGAATCCGGTGGAACTGGAAGTAGCGATGGCGGCGACTTAGGCCAAGGTGCCAAGGAGCACTACAATGCCTGGACTGTCTGGGAAGATTAAAATAAAAGCGATTTAGTAACGTGTAAAAAATAACTTGAGCAGTTTTTTCGAGAATCATGTAACGCATTCATCAACGACGGGCTGAACCAACGGTAAACAGTGCCAACGACGGGCTGAA
>CAVCGV010000173.1:0-3125 GCA_963601815.1 bacterium | reverse complement strand
TGCACATAGCCCAGGGCAAGCGAAGCGGCACCCTGGGTTTAATGTCCATGCGGTTCACGTGCGCCCTGTAAGGGCAGCTACATAAGATTCTATAATTCACTAATTCTTGACATCAGAAAAACAAAACAACACACACATGACCAAAGAAGAAATGATGAAAAAGGCATACGTAGAACGCGACGTGAGCTGGATGTACTTCAACCACCGCATTCTGCAAGAGGCCGAAAAGGAATATGTGCCGCTACTGGAACGCCTTTCGTTCCTCGGCATCTACTCGAACAACCTCGACGAGTTTTTCCGCGTCCGCGTGGCTTCGCTCAACCGCATGCTCGACGGCAAACCGACTCCCGCCACCGAACAGCAGTTGAAGAAGTCGCTCAAGACCATCAACAAACTGAACGAGACCTACTCCAAGGAATATACCGTAGCCGTAGACAGGGTTTTCGCCGAACTGGAACTGCACAAGGTAAGGCTTCTCACCGAGACGCAGCTCAACACCGAACAGCAACAGTTCCTTACCGACTTCTTCTACGACAAACTCAACGGATCGGTTAACCCCATCTGGCTCTCCGAAATAAAAGACCTGTCTACCCTCGAAGACAACCGCATCTACCTCATCGTGGAAAAACGCGACACGGGGAGCGACAAGAAGAAATACGCCATCGTCAAAGTGCCCGACAGGGTGTACGGCAGATGGGTGAAGATTCCGTCGAGCGACGGGTTCGACAACATCATGTACCTCGACGACGTAATACGCTTCTGCCTGCCCCTCGTCTTCCTCGGTTTCAAGCAGAGCAAGTACAGGGCTTTCTCGTTCAAGTTTACGAAAGATGCCGAAATGGAGATGGACAACGATGCCGACTTCGGTACCATGGAGAAGATAGCCCTCGGTGTAGACAGCCGCAAGAGGGGCGAGGCGGTGCGTGTCATCTATGACGGCGAAATGCCGCGGGAGATGGTAAGGAAGATACGCGAACGACTGAATGCCAAGGAACTGGACACATCGCTCGCCAGCGGAAGATACCAGAACCACAAAGACCTCATGTCTTTCCCCGACTGCGGACACAAGGAACTGAAATACGAGAAGTGGCCTTCCATCATGAAACCGGAGTTTCTTTCCAACGAGAGTATCCTGGAACAGATACGCAAGAAGGATCGTTTCATACATGTACCATACCACAGTTTCAACGGATACATCCGTGTACTGCGCGAGGCTGCCACCAAACCGGAAGTGAAGAGCATCAAGACTACGCTCTACCGCCTCGCCAAAGACTCGAAGGTGGTAAATGCCCTTATCACCGCCGCACGCAACGGCAAGAAGGTTACTGCCGTCGTCGAACTCCTTGCACGGTTCGACGAGGAGAGCAACATCAAGTGGAGCAAGCGCATGCAGGAAGAGGGCGTCAACGTCATCTTCGGCGTGGAGGGACTGAAGATACACAGCAAACTGCTCTACATCGAGTCGAAGAAAGGAAACATAGCCTGCATCGGTACCGGCAACTTCCACGAGGGCAACGCCAAGATTTACACCGACTACATGATGATGACGGCACGCCCCAAGATAGTGGGCGAGGTGGCAAAGGTGTTCGGCTTCATAGACCGGCCGTTCTCGCAGGTTCGTTTCAACGAACTCCTCGTGTCGCCCAACTCCATGAAGAGCCGCATACTGCGCATGATAGACACGGAGATAAAGAACGCTACCGAGGGCAAGGAGGCTTGGCTCAAGATGAAGATTAACCACATCACGGATACCGACATCGTAGCGAAGCTCTACCAGGCATCGAAGGCGGGCGTGAAGACCGACATCGTCATACGCGGCAACTGCTCGCTGGTGCCGGGACTGCACAAGTTCAGCGAGAACATCAGGTGCGTAGGCATCATCGACCGCTACCTGGAACACTCGCGCATCCTCATCTTCTGCAACGGCGGCAAACCCAAGTATTATCTTGGTTCGGCCGACTGGATGCCGCGCAACCTGCTCAACCGCATAGAGGTGCTCACCCCCGTGTACGACGAAGACCTGCAGGCCGACCTCATGCGCACCGTATCGTACGGCATGCGCGACACTGCCAACGGCCGCATCGTAGACGGCAAGGGCAACAACGTACTGGTGGAAGGCAAACGGTTCCGCAGTCAGGAAGAACTATACAAGGCATACTTAGAAAACGAAGAAGAAAAAAATGAAACCCGTTAATTTAGCAGCCATAGACATAGGGTCTAACGGCGCAAGACTCCTCATCAAGCGTTTTGACGGCGACACACAGAACGCATCCGAGCGCATCAAGAAACTCATGTTCATACGCATCCCCCTCCGTCTGGGCAAGGACGTGTTCACCCTGGGCAAGGTTTCGAAGGAACGCGAAAAGATGATGCTCCACATGATGAAAGGCTTCAAGCAGTTTATGAAACTGAACAATGTCGAGGCTTTCCGTGCCTGCGCCACGTCGGCCATGCGCGACGCCGAAAACGGCAAGAAGGTGCTGAAGATGATAGAAAAGGAGACAGGCATCAAGCTCGAGATTATCAAAGGACAGGAAGAGGCACAGCTGCTCTACAACAACCTGGTGGAGAAAACCGACTCCAACGAGGGCAACTTCGCCTACATCGACGTAGGCGGAGGATCTACAGAGGTAAGCCTCATACACGACGGGGTGCTGGCAGAGAGCTATTCGTACAACATGGGCACACTGCGCCTGCTCAGCGGCAAGGTGAGTCCGGAGACAGAGAAACTCTTCCGCGACAACCTCACGCGCTACGCCGAGCAGTACGGCGACATACGCATCATAGGGTCGGGCGGCAACATCAACAAGCTCAACAAACTGGCGATACACGGCAAGAACTCCAAGGAACTGAGCTTTGCAGAACTGAAACGACTCTACAGCATGATCAGCCCGCTGAGCATAGAGGAACGCATCCTCTCGTTCGGTCTGAAGGACGACCGTGCCGACGTCATAGCTCCCGCTGCCGAGATATTCATCAAGGCATGCGAATATCTGAAATGCGAAACCATCATGGTTCCGAACATCTCGCTCGCCGACTCCATTGTAGATGGCCTGTACGAGAAGTTACTGACCCAAAAACAATAGAAACGTTAGTAGGTGCAGCGTCCCCGCTGCACCTCAAGC
>CAVCGV010000172.1:0-3159 GCA_963601815.1 bacterium | reverse complement strand
CAAACTTCCTGAAGATAGTGGTGATACGTATGCCTTTGCTGCAGAAGATAAACATGATAAATGACAAATTATGCCGAAGCCCCGTTTGGCCCATGCAAATGACGCAGACAGACATCGTAAATGACGCAGACAGACATCGCAAATGACGTAGACAGACATCGCAAATGACGCAGACAGACATCGTAAACAGCATCGTTATCAGAACCCAACGGTCACCGGGGCAAGCCGTAGTAGTGTGCAGCGTCCCCGCTGCACCCGCAAGCAAGAATGTTAGTTGTGTACGGCGTCCTCGCTGCACACCCTTGTTTCTTGTGATGGTACGGCGAGGGCGCCGTACCTCCTAATTTGCACCCTCGCCGATACCTCCTATGATATTGCTTACAGGAACAAACTTCCTATCTGGAATGCGAGAGCCGAAACCACCCATGCCAGGAGGGTGGTGTAGACGGCGGCAAAGCCAGCCCATTTCCAACTGCCCGTCTCGCCTTTGATGGCTGCAATGGTGGCTATGCAGGGGAAGTAGAGCAACACGAAGAGCAGAAAGCAATAGGCAGTGAGCGTGGCACGCGAGGCAGCCTCTGCGTCGCTGTAGCCGTAAGTGCTCTTGAGGTCGGCAGTCATCTGCTTTCTCAGTACCTCGTATTTGCCGCTCTCGTCGTTGTAGTCCTGGTCGTCTCCGAAACTGTCATTGTTGCTATAGAGCACACCCATGGTAGAGGCAACGATCTCCTTGGCACCTACACCCGATACCAAACCCACGTCGAGCTTCCAGTCGAAGCCCTGCGGAGTGAAGACGGGTTCGATGGTCTTACCTATTCTTCCGATATAGCTCTGCTCTTGCTGCGCCTGGTTGTCGAGTTCCTCGTTGTGCGGGAAATAGCCCAGTGCCCACACTATGATACTGGCAACGAGGATGATGCCACCCATCTTCTTAAGGTACTGTTTGCCTTTCTCCCAGGTATGGCGGCCTATCGCCTTCCATGTGGGGAAACGGTAGGGAGGCAGTTCCATGACGAACGGTGTGTCTTCGCCCTTGATGACAAACGAGGCAAAGATACGGCTCAGTATGACGGCACACACGATACCGGCAAGGTAGAGCGAAATCATGACCAGCGACCTGTACTGCAAAGCGAAGAACGTGCCTATAATCATGATGTATATGGGGAAGCGTGCCGAACAGCTCATCAGCGGCAGTATGAGCATGGTGATGAGTCGCGAGCGGTGGCTCTCTATGGTGCGGGTAGCCATGACGGCGGGCACGTTGCAGCCGAATCCCATGATAAGGGGAATGAACGACTTGCCGTGCAGTCCCATCTTGTGCATCAGCTTGTCCATGATGAAGGCAGCGCGTGCCATGTACCCCGAATCCTCCATATAGGATATGAAGAAGTAGAGTATCAGTATCTGCGGCAAGAACACGATGACGGCTCCCACACCGCCTATTACACCGTCGATGAGCATGTCCTTCACCGGTCCGTCGGGAAGGGTAGTGCTGATCACCTCGCCCAGCCATGCCACACCGTCCTCTATCCATCCCTTGGGTATCTCGCCCAGTACGAAGGTGGCGGTGAACATGATGAAGAGCAGCAGGATGAAGATGGGGAATCCTACGTACTTGTTGGTGATGACACTGTCGAGGAGGTGCGTAACCTGGTAGGTATCTTTCTGCTTGCCCGTCTCATATCCGGCTTCCTGCAGTGCACCGTGTATAAAACCGTACTTGGCATCCATGACGGCAGTCTCGCTGTCCTCGCCAGTCTCTTCCTTTACACGGCGGGCAGCCTCGTCGCGTGCCTCGAATATCTCTTTGCTGGCACTCAGTTTGCTGGCATATTCCTCAGCCTCTTTGTCGTTCTCGAGCAGTTTGATGGCGAGGTAACGCGTAGAGTAGCGCTGGCGTATGGCATCGTCACTCTTCAGATACTGCTGTATGTGCGTGATGCCGTTCTCTATCTCGTGTCCGTGACTGATGTGTATGTGGCGGTAATGGGCGTTGGTGCCCTCACGGCTCTCGTACAGTTTGATGATGGTGTCGAACAGCTGGTTTACGCCCCTGCCGTTGGTGAAGACGGTAGGTACCATCGACAGGCCGAAGAGTTCGCCGAGCTTGTCGTAGTCGATGTTGTCGCCGCGTTTCTCCGTCTCGTCGAACATGTTCAGTGCACACACCATGCGTATGTGCATGTCTATGAGTTGGGTGGTAAGGTACAGGTTGCGCTCCAGGTTGCTGGTGTCCAGAACGTTGATGACTACGTCGGGGGTGTGCTCTACCAACTGCTTGCGCACATACAGTTCCTCAGGACTGTATGCCGACAGGGAATAGGTGCCCGGGAGGTCGACCAGGTTAAACTGATACCCTCCGTACTCGGCATGTCCCTCTTTGGCGTCTACCGTAACGCCGCTGTAGTTGCCCACGCGTTCGTGTGCACCCGATGCAAAGTTGAAGAGCGAGGTCTTTCCGCAGTTGGGGTTACCCACCAGTGCCACGTTGATAACGTGGTGCAGGCGGTCAGCCTCCTTCTCGGCCTCGAGCATCTTGTCGTCCGTGCTGTTGCTTTCTGCCTCTTGGCTGTCGGCCACCTGTAGCAGCATGTCCTTGCGGGCATGGTTGAGGCTCTCGTTGTTGCGTGCCTCTTCGAGCGACACCACCTCTATATGGTCGGCCTCACTGTGGCGCAGTGACACCTCATAGCCCATAATCTTGTATTTTACGGGATCTTGCAACGGGGCATTGAGCAGTACCTCTACTGCCTTACCCTTGATAAATCCCATCTCGATGATGCGCTTGCGGAAACCGCCGTGTCCTGCCACCTTGACAATGACAGCGCTCTCACCGGTCTTTAGTTCTGATAACTTCATAATGTATCGTGTAGTTGTTAAACCGTATGACTGTTGTTCTTGGGGCATACGGCTTCTTTTTTCATGCAAAGGTACGAATAATCCTTTGCAACTGCGTTGCAGAGGGTAGGTAAAGTAGTGTTGCGGCTTGTCGTAGGTTTCAAAATACCTACAAATGGGGATAGGGGAGGGGGAGAAAAACAACGCCCTATAGGAGATACGGCGCCCAGAACCAACGGTTGCCACGGCGCCCAAAACCAACGGTTGCCACGGCGCCCTGAACCAACGGTCACCGGCGCGTAGCGGAAAGGTAAAGGGCAA
>CAVCGV010000171.1:0-3248 GCA_963601815.1 bacterium | reverse complement strand
AAAGAGCGTCTTCCAACTGTTGTCATTGCGTTAGCGTTTGCAAACATAGTAACTTATTACTTATTGACATGCAAAAATACCAATAAATACACGAATATCCAAAATAAAGACTAAAATATTTCAACATACACTCAGAATTGTGTATCTTTGCAACATGACTGTTTACAAGAATATCATATTATCGGCCGCCTTCGTCATGATGGGCGGTCTGAGCGTTATAGCCTCCCCCAAGAAGAAAGAAGTTGCTCCCACTGCCGCCACCAACATCTACTGGCACGACGGCAATGGCAGCGTGTATTACCATATCAACGCCAACCCCTCTACAGTGGCAAGGGCCGCCCTCCAGATGTTCGCCGACGACATGACGGCTGTCATGGGAAAGCCCGCACGCGAGAAAGCCGATGCCCCCATACAGATATACCAGCTCGACGAACTGACGAACAAGGAGTTTGCAGCCCTCGAGAAACTGGCTCCCCCCATCCATCAGTTCATTACCCATCCCGACTCCTACTGGATAGGTACCCGACAGGGCAAGCTCGTGGTGGTGGGAAGCAACGGCAGGGGTACGGCATACGCCATCATGCAACTGTCGCGCATGGCGGGCATCTCGGCATGGAAAGACTACTACCAAGTAAAGCCACAACACCGCAGCGTACTCTCCACACCTGCAGGCTACGAACGCCTGCAGATACCCGCCGTGGAATACCGTGGACTGATGCTCAACCAGTCTGAATGGATGAAAAGCAGCAACAACAGCAAGTTGTGCCGCCTCATGCTCCGTCTTAACGCCAACATGCTTTGGCGTGAAGAGGGCAAGCACCACGCTGCATACAACAAGGAGGTAACCGACAGTTTCGACATCATCATCGGCCATGCCGGCAAGGTGATGGAGTCAAGCGGCAAGAAGCACAAGAAACACAAGAAGAGCATCGATTCCGCCAACATACTGTGGGCAAACAACCTGCCCAATTTCTCGTGCATATCGCCCGGTATCATCGCAGCCATGCTGCAACAAAACCCGACACTACAAGCAGCGCAAGACAAGCACAAGAAACACGCTTCGCACACGGACGACCAAGAGGAGGCATGGATAGCCAACGTGGACGACCCGCAGGCGGCTACCTACAAGTTGTCGCTCTTTATGGACATGGCATGGAACAGGCAGGCAGCCACCGCCACAGGCATAGAAAAGCACCTCGCCACATGGCTGAAGGAGCAGTTGGGCAACGACGCAGGCAGCAAGGCACTACCCCTCGTCAAGGAATACTATCGCCTCACCAACATCCGCCCCACCCCCTACATGTCCATGCCTTACGGCGACTGGGAGTTCCACTCGGGCGAATTTGGCAACGAACTGGAGCGTTACATCTACAACTACGACCTGCTGAAAGAGAAAGTGCTGAAACTGGGAAACAGCATTACAGCCAGCCAGCAGGCCACGTTCCGCACGCTGGTAAGCAAGCCGATATGCATAGCAGCCCTTACCGCAGAGAAAGAACTCGAAGCACAGGAGGCGCGCCACATAGCCCGTCCCGGACTCTTCAGCAAGGATACCGAGGCTAAGGCAGCGGCGGCCCTCAGTCTTACTGCCTACCATAAGCTGAAGCAAATCTGTCCCACTGCAGCAATGCCCTCCCTCCCCGGAACGCTGACCCAGAAGGAGATAAGCCAATACCTGAAAGAAGCATTCAACCGTAAGACAGACCTGAAGCCCCTTTCCGCCTCACTCACCAGAACGGTAGTGGCAAGGAATGCCAACAACTGGAGCACCACGTCTGCCGGCAAGTCAGACGCCAGCGCAAATGCAGTCAGCCTCATCCCGCTGACAGGACACAGCCTTAACGCCGTATCACTGCCACAAGGCACAACCCTCCGCTACACGTTCTCCACAGACATGGAGGGGGACGCACGCCTTACCCTTGCCGCTCTGCCCTACTATACGGGGATCACTGGCGACATGCGTGTAAGCATCAGCATAGACAACCAGGAGCCGGTTGTCATTTCGCTGAAAGACACCTACGGGCATACATCCTGGAACATGGACATCTGGCGAGGACAGACACGCAAGAGTATATACACCACCATAGGGAAGGGCAACCACACCATGGAAATTAAGGCTTTGGACCAAGACATCGTCCTTGACCAGTGGATACTCGACTTCGACCTGGACAGGGCATACTATGTTATTCCCGTAAAATAACGGCGGCGAGGCACCGCACATATTATATATATATTTGGAGAGATGAAGACATTATTAGACGTTCATACACATACCGTCGTCTCGGGTCATGCCTATAGCACTTTGCAGGAAATGACCTTGGCGGCAAAGGAGAAAGGATTGGAGATACTGGGGATAACCGAACACGGGCCTAACATCCCCGGCACTTGCAATCCACTTTACTTTAGCAACTTACACTGTGTACCACGCAATCTGTATGGCATAAAGCTGATGTTGGGAGCAGAGCTCAACATTCTCAACACACAAGGAGACATAGACCTTGACGAAAGCTATTGGCGCATGCTCGACATCCGCATAGCAGGCATCCACAGCCTCTGCTGGCAAGGCGGCACAAAGGAAGAGAACACGCAGGGTGTCATCAATGCCATGCGTAACCCTTTCGTACAGATTATCTCCCATCCCGGAGACGGCACGGCAGAGCTTGACTTCGAGGCTCTGATGAAAGTATCCAAGGAGACGCACACCTTGCTCGAAATCAACAACCACTCCATGGCACCCATACGCCACAAGACAGTTGCCGCCCCCAACAACCTTGAGTTATTGCAACTTGCCAAGAAATATGAGGTACCAATCATCTTCGGAAGCGATGCCCACTTTTCGGGCATGATTGCCGATTACAGCAACATCATGCCACTGGTAGAGAAAGCCCAGTTCCCGGACGACTTGGTTCTAAACTACAATACCGATAAATTCATGGCTTATCTCAAGCCCATGCCGCAAAAGTCACCGACACAGTAAGGCTGCAACATCGTCAGGCAACAGCACCTTACAATTCTGAACACCCGAAAGTGGCTGTTCTCTCAGGAAAAGGAGGTATATTACTTTCTTACCCTGAGCAAACGGGGCTACAGACACCTTCTTCTTCAGTTTTTCCAAGAGTCTGTCAGCATAGTCTGCGGAGGTCCATTTACATTCACCCACAAGTATTGTATTCTTGTCGTAGAGGTCTTCCGCAACAAAAGCTATGTTTCAATCATACCAAGTTATTTTCGGTCATTACCAAAGAACA
>CAVCGV010000170.1:0-3333 GCA_963601815.1 bacterium | reverse complement strand
AGTAGGTGCAGCGTCCTCGCTGCACACGCCAGCTGCAGTTAGCACTCAAGGGGCCGGGTATTTGAGGACTACTTGAGGCGAAGCGAGGACGCTTCGCACTACTACAGACACCTTGTGCGCGCTTAGCAAAGCGGGGACGCTCGGCTGCTAAGGCTGTAGTAGTAGGTGCAGCGGTCCCCGCTGCACACCCTTTCCGGCATGTTTGCCTCGCCGCTGCCGGGTAACAGCTCGAAGTGGCAGGCGAGACGGGATAGGCCAAGGAGAGGGAAGTGGGGGGCGGCTCCTACTCAATTACTCAATTACTCAATTACTCAATTACTCAAAAACGCATCCGCAAACTCAAAATGCCCTTATATAATATATATAACTAATTAATAATCAATAATATATATAATAAAAAGAAGAAAATAGCAATTTCGGATTTCCTAATTGAGTAATTGAGTAATTGAGTAATTGAGCAATCTTTGCATCCTCTAAAAGGCTAATAATCAACACTATACTTCATAAAAGTTTATGACAGATATGAATTTCTACCTCTGTAAAACCACCGCTTCAGTCATTCCAACCCTCGGAAAAGGTGCGGAATATGTACCACTTTTGCTCCCCCAGGTGTCAAAACACAGGCAACAGCCCATCGTGACCTTGCCGTTTTCTGTACCCAGTATACACGTAAATGGCGCAAAATGCTGTTCCGCCCCCATATTGTAGGAAGTAAATATATGGAATGAGGGGCATTGTCACCCGTTTTTACCTTATTCTATCACCCTGTATTTGGCAAATTTGAGAAGGAGCTGCTTGGTTCCCGAGTTGGCAAACTGGACCGTAGCCTTGCAGTTCTCTCCACTGCCCTCTATCCTTACCACCGTACCGATGCCGAAGCGCTGGTGCTCTATCTTGTTGCCCTCGTGGAGGGGAGTAGCGGAGGCAGAAGGAGAGACGCTGGCGGCAGACGCGGTGTGCATGATGCGCCTGGCAGCCTCTACGCCTCTTACCGACTTGAAATTGCCGGGGACGGCATGTTTCGTACTGGTTCTGTCGGGCGTAATGGAGGTGCGTTCCTGGCGTGGAGCAGGGTGGGAGGCGTATGTGCTCCGTCTGTTGTTGTCCGACGGAGACGATGCAGGCGTGCTGTCTCCGAAAATGGCCATGCGCCATTTTTCCGTAGCGGAGTATTCGGGTTCGTCGGTGTCGCGCAGACGGGCAGTTTCCCCCTGGTCGTCGATGAGGGCTGGGTCTATCTCGTCGATGAAGCGGCTGGGGTTGTCAAACTCCATTTTGCCGTAGCGCCAGCGGCTCTGCGCAGAGGTAAGGATGCAGTGCTCCTCGGCGCGCGTAATGGCCACATAGAGCAGTCGGCGCTCCTCCTCCAGTTCCCGGAGCGAGGCAGCGGCGATGGCATTGGGGAAGATGTTCTCCTCGAGGCCAACGACGAAGACGGTCTTGAACTCCAGTCCCTTGGCGGCATGGACGGTCATGAGCGACACGCGGGGCGAGCTGTCCTCGTCCTTGTTGTCCTGGTCGGTGACGAGCGAGATGGTCTGCAGGTAGTCGCTGAGGTAGATGTCGTCTTCCCGGCCTTCCTCGCGCCTGTCCTCCACAAACTCCTGCATGCCGCCAATCAGTTCCTCGATGTTCTGCTGGCGCGTAATCGACTCAGCGTCGCGCTTGCCGTCGAAGATGTCCTTGCTGATGCCGCTCTCCTTGACGATGGCGTCGCCCACCTCGAAGATGTTCTGCGTCTTGGCCCTTTCGATGAGGCTTTCGATGAGCACCCTGAACTGCTCGAGCTTGGCGAGTGTGCCCCTGTTCACGTCCAGTCCGTAGGCAGCCGGAGCAGACACTACCTGCCACAGGCTGGTGGCGCCGGTGTGGGCACATGCGGCAATCTTGGAGACGGTGGTGTTGCCGATGCCGCGTGCGGGATAGTTGATGATGCGCTTGAAGGCTTCCTCGTCGTCGGGGTTTGCCACCAGGCGGAGATAGGCCATGACGTCCTTCACCTCCTTGCGCTGGTAGAAGCTGAGGCCACCGTAGATGCGGTAGGGGATGCCCCGCTTGCGCAGTTCCTCCTCGAAGCTGCGGCTCTGCGCATTGGTGCGGTAGAGGATGGCGAAATCGCTGTACTCGCAGTCTTCTCGGCTTTTGATGCGTTCGATGTCCTTCACCACGATGAGCGTCTCCTCGCGGTCGCTGTAGGCAGGCTTGTACACTATTTTTTCGCCCTCGGCATTCTTGCTGTACACCTCCTTTGGAATCTGGTTGGTGTTGTGCTTGATGAGGCTGTTGGCGGCATTGACGATGTTCTGCGTGCTACGGTAGTTCTGCTCCAGTTTGAAGAGCTTGGCATCGTCGAAATTTCGTCTGAAGTTCAGTATGTTGTCAATGTTGGCTCCTCTAAAGCTGTAGATGCTCTGCGAGTCGTCGCCCACGGCGCAGATGCGCTGGCGGTCCTGGCAGAGCTGCATGACGATGTTCATCTGCACGTGGTTGGTATCCTGATACTCGTCTACGAGGATAAACTCGAACCTGTCGGCGTATTTGCGCCTGATGTCCTCATGGTCGCGGAAGAGCAGGAAGGTAAGTACGAGTAGGTCGTCGAAATCCATGGCGTTCGCCTGTCGGCAGCGCTGCACGTAGGCAGCGTACACCTTTCCGACGGAAGGCATGTTGGCCCTCATGTCGTGCTGGTAGTTGTCGCTGTCGTTGATGTAGCTCTCGGGCCCCATGAGGCAGTTTTTTGCCATGGAGATGCGTGCGTGAACGGCATTGGGCTTGTAGACCTTGTCGTCGAGCCCCATCTCCTTGATGATGGTCTTGAGGAGTGACCTGGAGTCGGCCTCGTCGTAGATGGTAAAGTTGGATGTGAACCCCACGTGCTGCGCCTCGGCCCTGAGAATGCGCGAGAAGATGCTGTGGAACGTGCCCATGTAGAGGTGCGAGGCGAGGCTGGTACCAACCAGTCGGCCAATGCGCTCCTTCATCTCGCGTGCCGCCTTGTTGGTAAAGGTGAGTGCCATGATGTTCCATGGTTTCATGCCCTTGCTCAGGAGGTAGGCTATCTTGTAGGTGAGTACGCGTGTCTTGCCGGATCCTGCTCCGGCAATGACGAGCGACGGTCCGGAGATGAATTCCACGGCTTCGCGCTGTGCTTTGTTCAGGTCGTTGAGAAAAGTCATTATATTGAAATGTTTACGCTTTGGGAGTTGTGAATGTTAACGCTTTTGCGCTTTATGTTAACGCTTTTGCCCTTTCAGGGCGTATATAAACTGCATCGATACAAACCCAGGGTGCCGCTTCGCTTGCCCTGGGCTATGCGCAGGTTGCCCTTTCAGG
>CAVCGV010000169.1:0-3369 GCA_963601815.1 bacterium | reverse complement strand
TCTTTCCTACCACTGCGTGCGGTCGGCGTAGCCTGCCTGCCACTTCGTGAACACTTCCACGGCGTGGCTGAACTCGAGACCGCTGTTGCTCGTTATCTTAAACACGTAGGTGTACTGATAGCCGGGGCGCCACTTCATGTAGGCGGCGGGGATCACAGCCGTGCGCGGATCGAATACATCCTGACCGCTACTGTTCGTGGTGTGTACGTATGCCGTGCAGACGAAGTCGACGGGGTCATCGGTGGAAGGAATCATCAGATACTCCGGCCATGCCTGGTAGCGCACATTCTGGTCGGTGAGGGTCAGGGGGTTGACGGTCATTGTGGGCAGTGTCGTCGATCCTTTTGTGGCGGTGGCAGTCTCACTGTTGCCCGTCATGCCCCAGTTCACCGCTACCTTGCCGTCGCCCGCCATTGTGGAACCGTTCTTTGGACCGAAGGTGATGTATTTATCAGTAACGCCTTCCTTGCCGAGCACCGTGGTGGACGAACCATCAGGACGTTCGAACACCAGTCTGACGAGGGAATAAGGCTTTACGAATGCCAGTTCTACGGGTTTGTTGTAGTATTCCGACGGGTTGCCCTGCCACAGGGCACCATACATCGGGATGTCCGCCTCCTTCACCTCCGTGGTGCCGTCGCTCTTGTAGTATTTGTCGTCCTTGGTGTGGGTCATATACTCCAGATTGTCAAACTCCATGGAGAAGCTGCCCGTAGAAGTAACCTTGGTAGCGGAAGTTATGGCACTACCGTTATACTTGACATTGTCCTTGAATTTCTTCAGCACGGCGAAGAAACGGTAGTCGGTGCTGTTGCCGTCCCAGTATTTTATCTCCTGGTCCAGTCCCAGATAGTCCTTTCCCTGCCCCACGTACTCCCATCCGGTGGTGTTGGTGGTGCTGGAAGTGTTTGCCACATACTTCAGCGTGTAGCCGGGCATTACGTTCTGTATGTTGCCGCCGAGGGTCTTGTAACCATAGACCACGATCTCGTCATAGCCCAGACTGTTCAGTCCTGTAGATCGTGTAGACCGTGTGGTGATGTGGGTGCTGTCCGTAGCATTGAAAGAGATGCTGTAGCCCGTGGCAGCGGGACTGTCGGGAATGCCGGGACTGCCGGTGTCGTCTGCCGACGGCGAGCATGCCGCGAGCAGGACTGCCGACACCAGGAAGGTGGCAAAAGGCAATAGTCCGTATATGGTATGAGGTGTTCTTTTCATAAGCATGTTACTGGTTGACAGTGAATGTTGCCGTGTAGGTGCGGCGCTGGTAGGTGGCGGTGAGGGTGTAGGTGCCTGCCGTTGTCTGACCTGGCACTGTGATGGACACGTTCGCAGCACCGTTGTTGTTGATGGTAACACCCGACGGAACATCGCTGGCGAGGGCATAGGTTACCTCGGCATTGTCTGCGACGGTGCCGTCTACGGTGAGCGACGGACTGATCGTGCCACCACTGTTCTCTATCACAGCCGGGGTGAGCGACAGCGTACCCGAGGTAAGTCCGTTATAGCTGCCAATCTTTACGATCTTGTAATATTTATATGAGTTCTGCGTAAACTCCACGGCATAGACGTGCTTGCCGGCGGTCCACTTCACTGCCGAGAGGGTGCGTGTGGCGTCTGTGCCGTCGCCCATAGGCACGGTGGTCACGAAGTCGTCGGCAGCAAGATTTTGCTCATATACTGTCAGGGGCTGGTCTATGAGTGTTTGGTCCGCAGCATAGGCGGTGAGGTAAGCCAACACGTTTGCCTCGGTAATGGGGTAGTTGTCGGCATCGTTGGTGGTGGCGATATAGAGTTTGGTGTTCTCGGATGTCGTGGTGACGAGTTCCTTGTCGTATAGGGTCGAGGCAAAGACGGTGTTGCCCTCGTTATAGTCGTCTGCATTGACGGTCATGCGCTTGGTCGTTGCGTCATAACCCATGGTGACGATGTTCGCAACGCCGACGGTGGATATTTCTTCTTCCTTGCCCGTGCCGTCGACGATGGCGACGGCGTCGAAGGTGATGGGATAGAGTCCTGTCAGACTGCCGATGGTGGCATTGGTCTGGTCGGAGATCTTGAAGAGGTAGGTGTAGGCATAACCGGGCTTCCACTTCAGGAACGTGGCGGGCACTTCTGCCGTAGCATCCGTTACCTTAATGGTTTCGCCTGTCTTGGCAGTCAGGGTGAAGTCAACCTTCAGTTTCAGGTTGCCGGCATTGTCCTCCATGGGGTAAACGATGGTGTAGCCCTTGTCGCTTTGGTCGTAGACGGCGCTGGCGGCGTCTGTGCCGAGCAGGGTTGTTGCCTTGAGGTTTGTGCCGAGGGTGAGGACATTGTCCTTATTATCGAAAGTAACAGCGGGTGTGTTCTCCGCTGTGGAGGAATTGTCGTAGTAGGATACGGTTGCCGTTCCAGCCTTGCCGGTCTGTGCGTTCTGCAGGTTGGCGGCAAACTGTTTGGTCTCTTGCGTTGTCATCTGCCCAAAGGTGGGTGCGCTCTCGTCTGCCACACGGAAGGCGTCGATGGTGAGGGTGTAGCCGGGGATGGTTTCATACATTCCGACGCGTACCTTTGCCATGGCGTTGCGGAAGGAGAAAGTGACGTTGTTGTTGTATTCGTTCGTCGTCAGATGCTTGCGGTCGGCAAGGTAAATCTTTGTTGGGTCTGCGTCTTCGGCTACGGTGACGTTGTAGCCATTGGCATAGGGGTTGTTGGGGTTGTTTGTTACCTTCTCTATTTTTATCTTGCCGTCCTCCAGGTCGTTGTTGCCTACGGCAATGGCATAGAAGGTGTAGTCGGTGGCATGGGTGTCCCAGTATTTGACGAACTGGGTGCCGGTGCCGGTGTTGTCGGTGAGGTTTGTTGCCTCGTTGGTGGACAGGGAACTGCCCACATACTCCCATTGGTTGTTGGAGGTGGAGTATGATACCTTGTAGTTTTGGAACACGAGGTTGTCGCTCGTGAGGTTTCCGGTCGTCGACTCGTTCTTGATGCCGTAGACATAGAACTTGCCGCCGAGCACGTCGGCAGCGTCCTGGCCTGTCTTTGCGGCACGGGTGAATGGGTTGACGGCATTAGAGAAACTGATGGCACCATCATCATGACTGATGATGATGCCACTGTTGTCATCGCCGCTGACGCATGCCGTCAGCGACAGTATCGCAATGATGTATAATCCAAATCTTTTATGCATTATTACCAATGTAATAGGTGATGCATTTCCGCTACTTGGTGTTGGCAAGTAGCGGAAGAAAATCTTCAAGCTGTACGGAGGAGCAGGTTTGTAGTAGGTGCAGCGTCCTCGCTGCACACGCTGGCTGCAGTTAGCTGTTTGTAGTAGGTGCAGCGTCCTCGCTGCACACGCAAGCGACAATGAGTAGTCATCTG
>CAVCGV010000168.1:0-3802 GCA_963601815.1 bacterium | reverse complement strand
CTTGCCCTGGGCTATGTGCTTCTGCCCTTACAGGGCGTATAGCTAATGTGTTCCCTAAACCCAGGGTGCCGCTTCGCTTGCCCTGGGCTATGTGCTTCTGCCCTTACAGGGCGTATAGCTAATGTGTTCCCCTAAACCCAGGGCAAGCCGTAGTAGTGTGCAGCGTCCCCGCTGCACTAAACATGTTGGGTACGGCGAGGGCGCCGTACCTACTAAACAGGCAAGCCGTAGTGCCGCATCCTCGCAGCATCCCAATCACAACACAAAACGTTGGTTTATTGTGCAGCGAGGACGCTGCACCTACTACGGCTTGCTGATGGTACAGCGTGGACGCAATATCATGCTTACAACCAACGCATAAGGTAAAGCGTTGCACAAAAAAACGTTCAAGAACCAGCACACGTCATGTTTTGATATAAACTCCCTTCTTGCGGAATATCCGAAAATACAAAACGCCTTGGTATATTTTCGAATATGAAAAGTATACCAAGGCGTTTAATCCCTTATACGGAGCTCTTTGACAGAACTTGTCTATACCAAATATTGTGAGGAGATACTCTCGTTATCCTCCACGCGGCGTATAGTCTCGGCAAACATGTCGGCGATGGACAGCTGCTTAACCTTGGCGCAACGGTTGGTGTAAGGAATAGAGTCGGTAAATACGATCTCTTCAAGGGCAGACTCCTGGACACGATCAGAGGCAGGACCGCTCATGACGCAGTGCGATGCGCAGGCGCGAACCGTTTTTGCACCAGCCTGCTTCATGATGTCTGCAGCCTTGGTGATGGTGCCGGCTGTATCTACCATGTCGTCTATGATGACTACATTCTTGTCCTTCACGTCGCCGATAATCTGCATGCTTGCCACGACGTTGGCCCTTGCGCGTGTCTTGTTGCAAAGAACGAGCGGGCAGCCGAAGTACTTGGCGTATGTGTTGGCGCGTTTTGAACCGCCCACGTCAGGCGATGCGATAACCATGTCCTTCAGTCGCAGACTCTGCAGGTAAGGCAAGATAACACCGGAAGCATACAGGTGGTCTACGGGTACATCGAAGAAACCTTGAATCTGGTCGGCATGCAGGTCCATCGTGATGACCCTGTCTATGCCTGCCACACTGAGCAGGTCGGCTACCAGTTTGGCACCGATGCTGACACGGGGCTTGTCCTTGCGGTCCTGGCGTGCCCAACCGAAATAGGGTATTACGGCGATGATGTGTTTGGCAGAAGCGCGTTTGGCAGCGTCAATCATCAGGAGAAGCTCCATAAGATTGTCAGAGTTGGGGAAAGTGCTCTGTACCAGGAACACGTCGCGTCCGCGGATGGACTCTTCGTAGGATACTGCAAACTCGCCGTCAGAGAACTTGGTGACTACCAAGTTGCCAAGTGGACAACCAAGACTTGCACAGATTTTTTCTGCAAGGTATCTGGTTTTTGTACCGGAGAATACCAAAAAAGAGTTCTTGTCACTCATTTTTTTTGTTGTGTTTATGTGTGTAATGTTGTTCTGAGTCTCGTACTATATTTGTATTATACGACCTTACCCGACAGCTTTTCTTATCTTCACGAAGTAAGCTATCAGTTCCTTGAAGTCTTTTTCATTGTGTATGTCAAACCTGTTCCACAAGTCGCCGCAGATGACAACTCCGCCAAATCCCAGGTCCTTTACTCTGTGGAGGTTTTCCATGCTGATGCCTCCCAGTGCATACACCTTCTTGTCTATGAGTCCCCTGTCGGCTGCCTGTTCCAGTTCGTTCATGGAGAAAGTGCTTTTTTCCTCTTTGAACTCGATACAGTCGAAGATGTTTTTCAGAAAGACGTAATTGGACTTCTTCTTCATTTCCTTCAGGAGCGTCAGGTCGTAGCACGACCGACTATATTTACCCTTGTAGCCTTCGGGTACAGGGGCTTCGGGATTGTCTAAGTGGATGGCAGCCAGGTCGTATTCCTGTTTAAGATAAAAATGGTCGTGTACCGTGATGTGGCGGTGGCAGTCTTCGGGCAGAAGGCTGAGGAGTCGCTCGGAATACATAGGGGAAGTATTTGGCTTGAACAGGTGTAGGTTGTCCAGGCCTTCATCGAACAATGAAGCTAATATTTTGTCTTCTTCCACGAAGAACGTGGACTTTGTCATTATTGCTAATTTCATCGTCTTTGTCTTTTGTGATTGCAAAAGTATTAAAAAAAACGATAACATGCAATTTTATCAGAGATAAAAAGCTATCTTTGCATAGGAAAAATAGCATTTGACAAGATATGACAGTAAATTTGAGAGATTTTAACGGGATAAACCGTCCTATGTATGTTTTGGAAGAACAACTTCTGCGCCGTAATCTGGAATTGATACGCGATGTGGCGGAAAAGGCCGGTATGGAGATTATCCTTGCCTTCAAGGCGTATGCGTTGTGGAAGACATTTCCCGTGTTCCGCGAATATATCTCGGCTACAACAGCCAGTTCTTTGAGTGAGGCGCGTCTTGCCTTCGAGGAGTTCGGGAGCAGGGCGCACACGTTCAGTCCTGCATATACAGATTATGAGATAGACGAAATAGCACGCTGCTCCAGTCATCTGTCTTTCAACTCGCTTACACAATATAATAGGTACGGCGCGCGCGCACGTAAGGAAAATCCTGCAATCAGTTGCGGGCTGCGTGTCAATCCGGAATATTCGGAAGTGGGTACCCTTCTGTACAATCCGTGTGCCCCAGGTACGCGCTTTGGGGTAACGGCAGACAAGTTGCCGGAGACGTTGCCCTCCGACATAGAAGGGTTCCATTGCCATTGCCATTGCGAGAGTGGGGCGGATGTGTTTGAACGCACCTTAGTGCATATAGAGGAAAAGTTCTCCAAATGGTTTTCTCAGATCAAATGGATCAATTTTGGAGGCGGACACCTTATGACGCGCAAGGATTACGATGTGCTACACCTTATTAATATAATAAAAGGCTTCCGCAGTCGCTATCCTCACCTGAAGGTGATAATGGAACCCGGCAGTGCTTTTGGCTGGCAGACCGGTGCGCTCGTGTCGCAAGTGGTGGATGTCGTGGAGAACGGCGGTATACGCACGGCGATACTCAATGTCAGTTTTACCTGCCACATGCCCGACTGTCTTGAGATGCCCTACATGCCTGCCGTGCGGGGGGCAGAGACGCTGGAAGTGGAGAATCCCATGCAGGCTCCGGCGGGAGAATATGTCTACCGCTTGGGTGGCAACAGTTGTCTGAGCGGCGACTTTATGGGTTTTTGGCGTTTCGACCACGAACTGGAAGTGGGGGAGAATGTTATTTTCGAGGATATGCTCCATTATACGACCGTCAAGACAAACACCTTCAACGGCATAACGCATCCGTCCATCGGCATGGTGCATCTTGACGGAGAACTGGAAATACTCCGTACTTTCTCTTATGAAGACTACCGGGACAGGATGGACTAAGTAACGTGTAAAAAATAACTTGAGCAGATTTGTTCTGCCCGCGCGTAAGGGTTTATAGAAAAGGGTTGCCAGGTTGCCAGGTTGTTTTTTCAAAGAATCTACAATTTTGTTCGTTATATTTGCCATGTGGGGGAAACGCTTTTGCCCTTTCAGGGCGCACGTAAACCCGATCAACGTCAACCCCAGGGTGCCGCTTCGCTTGCCCTGGGCTATGTGCTCGTTGGGCCTTCAGCCCGCTTTGCGCCAGAGACAGTGGGTTCAGGGCTTTAGGAGGTACGGTTGGCTCGCTGCACCTCAAGCGGGAATGTTAGTAGTGCGAAGCGTCCCCGCTTCGCCTCAAGCGAGAACCAACGACCATCGGTACAAAGCAGGCT
>CAVCGV010000167.1:3876-3944 GCA_963601815.1 bacterium | reverse complement strand
TCGAACCTTACGTGCTTGAGGTTCGAACCTTGCGGGCTTGAGGTTCGAACCTCGAAAAAAAAGGGTTC
>CAVCGV010000167.1:0-3823 GCA_963601815.1 bacterium | reverse complement strand
TTTGCGATAGTGTGCATGCTGTTTTTTACCCATAAAAATCATGAGGTCTTAACCTCGCGGGCTTGAGGTCTTAACCTCGAGGGCTTGAGGTTTTAACCTCGAGAAAAAAGGGTTCGCACATGAAGCCAATTTTTGCGATAGTGTGCATGCTGTTTTTTATTGGCTTTTGTTTCTTCTCCGTCGCTTCAGTATGATGTAGCCCGAGAGCAATACCAGTACGGAGAGCGTTCCCCAGACGAACACGAAGAGGTCGCTCAGGGGGCCGAGCAGGGGCGAATAACAGCGCCCCACATGCAGTTCGAGGGCAAAGTTCCATAGCGACAGGGGTACACGCTGCATGGCGGCAGGCATCTCCGCCCAGGGGGAGAGCGCACCGAGCGCATAGTCGAACACCAACGGCTTGCCGAAATCGTCACTGTAGCCGCTGGTCATCTGTCCGGGTTTCACGCCATAGCTCTTCACGGGCTGCTTACCCGTAAAATAGTCGCGGCTGAGCCCCGTATGCGCATCCCATACGCTCAGTCCGCTAAACGAGCCTATGAGCCACTTGCCATCAGACTGCTGGCGGAATACATTCACGCCCATCGGACTGACTACAGGGGCCTTCTCCGACGCTATCATCTGCGGCTGCCCCCTGAAGAGGGAGTCTACCCGCATAAAGCCGTCGGCTGTGGAGACAAGCCATACGTGGTCTCTGCCGTCCCACCGCAAGGCCCGCAAGCGGTCGTTCCATACATTCTGCGTACAGTTGACGGGGGCTGTCTTCAGCAACACGAAGGGCACCATGAGGGGTGGGCGCAGGCAGGTGCCCGTCAGGGTAAGGAAGAGTGTGAGCACTATAGTATACCGGCCCAGGCGGTTGTGCCATCGCTGGTGCCATACCATGCGGCGCCCCATCCGTTTCATGCCGTCCCTGTCGCCGGAACGTTTGCGGCGGCGTATGCGGTAAGGCAAGAGGAAGAGAACTACTCCCGTAATGCTGAGCACGACGATAACCACTGCCACGGCATCTACCAGAAGGCGGCCGGGCAACCCCAACAGCTCTCCACTGTGCAGTTTCCAGATGGTACGGAATACATACTCTCGTGGGCGGAAGTCATGGGCGGGCTTCAGCTCGCACCGTTCCACCTTATTATATATATAGGCGCCGTTCTTCTGCGTTCCGCCCATAACATAGAGTGCCGACCGCGAAAGGGCCACCACCTGCATGCTGTCGCCTCCGAGGGCGATATCCATGAGGCGCTCGTCTGCCTGGGGCAACGCGCAGGCAGTCCATCGGTGTCCGTCGTGGCGGTAGACTGCATAATTGGTAACACACCACAAGGTGCCTGCCTTCGTACGGACGAGGTTGCGCACGTTGCGGTGGTCGGCTCCCTGGGGCAGTCCGTCGTTCATCTGTTGCCAGTGGGCGGCTCCCCTATCGGTAAGCCACACACCGCCATAGCCGTACACCGCCACCTTGCCACCGCCCAGAGGTACGGTGCCCTTCACTACCCCATTGTTGTAGTTGCCGACATGGTATGCGGAAGGTAGCCACGACCTACTGACGTCACAGCTGCTTACCCACGCACGGTGGTTGAGGATGATGCCCGACACGCAGAACACCGTCATGAACAGTGCGAACACCACGCCTACCCATTTATGGTATTTTCTCCAGGATAGTCTTTTCTGCATATATGCTATTTCCTTTTTTTTGAGCACACAAAATCCGTGCCTATTCCATAAACACAAAATACACCGCAGCTATCAGGCACAAGAAGGCTGCCAGATGGTTCCAGTGTAGTCCCTGACCCTGGAAAAGCATATTGGCTATGGCGGCAAAGACGATGAGCGACACACACTCCTGCAGCACCTTCAACTGTACGAGCGAGAAGGGACCGCCGTTGCCGTCGAAACCGAGCCGGTTGGCTGGTACCTGACAACAGTACTCCAGGAAAGCGATGGCCCAACTGAAAGCTATCACGCCGATGAGGGGCCAATGGGCACTCACGCCCGTCTGCTGCAACTTGAGGTGACCGTACCATGCCAACGTCATGAAGATATTGCTCAGCAGCAGTAAAAGTATCGTGTATATTCCGTTCATTTCTTTATTAGGCGTGTAAAACCACGCATTGTTTATTTTTTTCTATAACCCGTATACCGTTGCTACGATTTTTCGTTCTCCGCCGTAGTCGCGGAACTCGCACAGGTAGATGCCTTGCCATGTGCCGAGGTTCAACTTGCCGTCGGTAATCGGTATGGTAAGGCTCACGCCGAAGAGCGAGCACTTGGCATGAGCCGGCATGTCGTCTGCCCCTTCGAGCGTATGGTCGTAGTAGGGTTCGTTCTCCTTCACCATGTGGTTGAGGATTTGTTCCATATCGCTGCGCACATCGGGGTCTGCGTTCTCGTTAATGGAGAGGGCGCATGAGGTGTGTTGCACAAAGAGGTTGAGCAGTCCGGCACTGGGCAATGGCGACGGCAGGTGCTGCAGTACCTCACGGGTAATGAGATGGCACCCACGCCGCTTGGCGCTCAACCGGAATGTTGTTTGCTGTATCATAGAATAGTTGCTTATTGGTTGATTACTCCGAGAGATATGTTCTGACTAAGGTTTATCCCTTGCCGTGCAAATGGTCCCATTTCAGGAATATTCCGGCGAGAATAGTACCCGAGATGCTGTGCCAGGCACAACTGATGGCACAGGGCAGTACTGCCAGGGGCTGTGCTGCGAAGAAGTTGCCTGCCAAGACGGTGGCAAGGCCGGCGTTCTGCATGCCTACCTCTATACTGATGGTGCGCTTCTTGGCGGTGTTGAATCCTGCCAGCCTTCCCGAGCACCAGCCAAGGAGGTAGCCCAAGGTATTGTGGCAGAACACGACGGCAAAGGTCCAGAGGAAGAGCATCAAGCCGCGTGCCACCAAGTCGTCGTGAACCGTAGAGATTACTCCACCCACGATAAACGCAAGGCAGGTAACGCTGATGCCGGGCATCAGGCTCTGGATGGTAGGAAAGGAGTCCTTCTTGCCGTAAATGTAGTTGAGGGCGCAACCGATGGCGACAGGGATTATCGTGACGATGAGAATGTTGACGAACATGCCCACAGCATCTACGTGGATAATCTCTCCGGCTGTAATCTTCATCAGAAGCGGAGTCATCACGGGGGCAAGGATGGTGGAGGCGCACGTCATTCCCACGGAAAATGCCACGTCGCCATGGCAGAGATAACTCATGATGTTGCTCGATACGCCGCCCGGGCAGCAGCCTACCAGCAGGATGCCCAGCGCCAGGGCCGGGTCGAGGTGCCAGAAGTGTACCAGCAGATAAGCCACACCGGGCATGATGATAAACTGGGCGCACGCTCCGATAAAGACGTCGAGCGGACGCTGTGCCAGAATCTTAAAGTCGTTGGTGGTCAAGGTAAGGCCCATCGTGAGCATGATGATACCGAGGATGACTGTCTGGGTGGTTCCGCGTACCCAGTCGAAGGTATGTGGAAAGAAGAAAGTAAACACGGCAATACCTATCACGAAGATGGAGGTATAGTTGGCAAGTAAACGGCTTAACGCTTGAAAGAACTTTAGCATAATAATCTATATTAAAAGCGTGTCCTAAATATTCCACGCATTGTTCAACTTCTTTTGCAGGATAGCTTTTCTGCGGATTATCACAACCCGCCTAAAACCATCTCTCTTATATTTCATGCGTTCTAAAAACGGCAATTCTTCATTTTTATTATAGACAGGTTCCATAAATTGCCTTCGCTGCTTGTTCTAATAGTGTGCAGCGTCCTCGCTGCACTTGAAATAGCAGCAACGTTCTCCTTTCCCCCATTGCTTGCCAT
>CAVCGV010000166.1:0-4120 GCA_963601815.1 bacterium | reverse complement strand
TTGGCACATTTCGCGAATCAAAAAAAACTGCTCAAGTTATTTTTTACACATTACTTAAGTATTTAATATATAAAGATTTGCATAAAAGGTAAAAAATAGGTAAATTTTAAATCAAAGAATTTCTTGTGCATTTTGTAGCAAATTTATACTTTTGCTACAAAATTCAAAACAACAATGAAAAAATTAATTTTAATGTCCGTCTTCGGACTGATGACTTTGGCAGCAAATGCTAGCCAGGGAGCTGTCGTCCACACATCATGCGGTATACATATTATGACCGTTGGGCCAGATTTCTTCGACCAATACAGCGAATACGAAGAATATGTACGTGAACTGAACGAGGTATATTGCGGCGAAAAGGGAGGAGCAACATCGGAAATCCGTCATTAATGTTTATGGCCAAGGGGTGCAGAAAAGCATCCCCTTGGCTTATTAAATATTTTCAGAATACGGAATACACTCGCGCTGTTTAGACTATTAATCTTAAAAAATACTTTTGGCATGAATAAAATTCTTTTCATCTGCTTTCTGGCTTTCTCATTATTAGCAAATGCACAGACTTCATTTACCGGTTCTTGGCTCAACGAACCGGCAAAAATGTACAAAAGCATCACGATGGACACCAGTAAGGTAGAAGTCGTTTATCATTACCAAGTAATAGACCGAGAGCTGCAGACGATGGAAGAATACGACTGGATTTTACAATTGGGAGATTCTATCTGCAAATATTCGGATTATGGTACTTACCGAGTAGATTCTGTTGTTGCCTATAGACAAAACTTAACGAATGGAGACCTTAACAAGTTACATAATTTGTACCATGTAGACAGTAGCGACTATCTGACTGAGAATTTCAATTCCGGCATCTTGGATTTTCATGGCCGTGTCTCTTTAGACAGATTTGCTTATAAAGAACCCATACCTCAATTTGACTGGCAACTGTCTGACAGCACCAAAGAGGTGTGTGGATATGCGTGTCATTTAGCTACTGCTACTTTCCGTGGCCGCAGCTGGACAGTTTGGTATTGTGACATACCACAAGGTGTAGGCCCATGGAAACTGAACGGTACCCCCGGGTTGATACTTGAAGCCTCGTCAGACAACAACGACCACCACTTCATAGCTACAGCTATCAGGAATTCCAAGTCTCCCATTACCGACAAGATGAGAAATGACTTTAAGACTACACGGGAGCGGTTTAATGCATCACTATTAGACTACAAATCAAATCCAGGCAAATACTATAAGAACTTGGTAACTGAGGTAAAAGATGCAAATGGCAACACCGTGAAAATGCCCAGGCGGAAAATGTTCTATAATCCACTGGAAAAAGAATGATAAGTATAGGTCAAAAACAACTTGGTATTTTTCTAATGTCAAGAATGACAATACTCTGTTAATTTAAATGAGTTTTATAAAGAATATCTGGACTGTCATCTTAGCATTGTCGGTAGCATTGCCACTCTCTGCCCAAAATGTCCTTACGGGGACTGCAAGGGACCAATCGGGCAAGGCAATCGGAAATGTTGTGGTCAAGGCTCTCAACAAGCATAAGAAGTTGGTAAGATACACGCTTACCAACAGACAGGGAACATTCCGACTTGTCACGGCGGACAACGACTCCATCACCTCCATTAGTCTGTCGTGTCTGGGTTATGCGTCCAAGACCTTTCTACGCAAGGACTTCGCAAAACTCAAGAACGTAACACTACAGGAGGATGCCGTAAACATCAAGGAGGTGGTAGTGAAGAGTGTACCTATCCGCCAGCGAGGCGACACCCTGACGTATAGTGTCAATGCCTTCAAGAGGGGAAGCGACAGAACCATAGAGGATGTCATCAAGCGGCTTCCTGGCATTAATGTAGACAATTCGGGTGGTATCTATTACCAAGGCGAACGCATCAGTAAGTTCTACATCGAGAATATGGACATGCTGTCGGGCAATTATACTTTGGCAACCCAAAACATCAATCCTGACGACGTCGCTGCAGTAAATATCTACGAAAACCACCAGCCTGTAAGGGCTATGAAAGGCTTAGCTTTTTCGGACAAAGCAGCACTGAACCTAAAAATAAAGGAAAACAGGAAACTCAAACCGATAGGTTATCTGCAGCAGACATTGGGGTATGATGACCAGACGCTGTGGAAGACCGATATCTTTGGCATGGCCGTCAACAAAAAGTCGCAACAACTCCTCTCGCTGAAAGCCAACAATACCGGACAGACTTTCAATACGGCACAAAACCTCGGGGAGGACAGAATATCAGACTTTTCCTCCTTTATATGGGACGGCATAAGCCTTTCGGCACAGGACATCCCTAATGTGGCACTACAACGCTATGTCGACAACAGGTCGGGCGAGGGGGCATTCAACTCCCTCTTCAAGTTGAAGGAAAAGCAGATCCTTACACTCAACCTGCGGTACGCAGGCGATGCCATACACTATGACAACCAAAAGTATTCCTCTATCTTTGCAGGCGACAACCTGTATCAAGATTTCGCAGAAAAGACGCACGCAGCAGTGTTCTCCAACAAACTAACTGGAAAGATAAAACTGGAGAACAACACAGAGAAACTCTATTTTCTCGACAACCTTTCTTTCACTGCCAATTTCTATCACAAGAGGTTTGAACTGGAGGATAACTTTGACGGGATACAAAGACAAAAGTCTAACAACTGCCAACTGGTCAACCAGTTTAACACCATATACCATGTAGGCAAGCACGTATTCGAACTACAATCTAACATAAAGTTTTCCAATACACCAGTCAACCGGTTGGAGGCACTCCCTCACAATAATGGGCAGCAAATGTACCAAACACTCAACGAGACAGTATTCCAGACTGACGAGCACACCTCGTTCGCCTGGCAGATGGGCAGGGTGTGCAGCATGGGCGTAAGGGTAAATTTCGAATCGTACTACAACAATATCTCGCTCTACCGTATGCGTACCGCTGAGACTGATGTAAACGATACCTACAAGGGCTATATGCTCCATACCAGTATGGAACCGTATTTCCAGTGCAAATGGAACCGCATTGTATGGAAAGTGAACGTACCGCTGTCATTGCTCAATATCCACTTTGAGAACAAGGCACAAATGGATGACTATCGTCTGGACAAGACCTATGCAAACGTGAATACTTCCATAGACTGGAATATACTAAAGGGTCTGAAACTACACATAGCAGGAGGCACACGGTGCAACTTCGGCGACATTGCCAACTATGTAACGTCGCCCATATACTATACCTACAAGGATGTGACGACCAAGGGGACAGGCTACCTTACCAACAAAAACTCGCTCTTTGCAAACGGGCGCCTCAACTTCCACAACACGATGGAGGGACTATTTGCCTCCATCATGGGCAGCATAAGCCGCAGCAATACCAATGCCATGCAGCAGACCAGTATTGCAGACGGCAGTGTGTACAGCAATGTGACGGACCGGAAAAACACCTTCGTGGATAGGATGCTTACACTCAATGCCAGCAAGAGCATATACAGTACAGGTACATCGGTGCAGATAATGGCAACCATAGGAAATTCAAAGACCAACATCATGTCCAGAAATCTCGTACTCAGTCTGGAAAACGACCGAAGCATGTTCAACTCGCGTATAGACCAGGAACTATGGAATGAAAAACTGAACCTGTCAGCAGACTATACCTATAGCCAGACGCAAAACCGGATAGACAACATGAACACAAAGATGACGGAACACGCTCTGTCTTTCTCCATCTCCTGCCTCATCCTGAAAGATCTGGAACTCTTCGGCGACATTACAGCCAACTGGCTAAGAGAGGAGGAATACAAGGAGCAGGAAAAATATGCCAATGCCGGGCTGCGCTACAAGAAGAGTAGGGTAGAGGTGGAACTCTTGGCACAAAACCTTACTAACCAGCGATACTATGTAGTGAACAAACAGGTAAGGGAGAGCAACTACCGCTACGTGTACCATCTCCGCCCTATAGGACTTTCGCTCAGCATGAAGTACAGTTTCTGACGCTTGCCTCTTGGCGGGTCCTAAAAATTCCGCGCATAGTAATGTGTAAAAAATAACTTGAGCAAAATTGGCTTCATGTGCGACCCCTCTTTTCTCGAGGTTAAGACCTCAAGC
>CAVCGV010000165.1:0-4276 GCA_963601815.1 bacterium | reverse complement strand
ACAAGTTACATCTTCAACCCGCCAAAATAAAAAATGTAGCAACCTTTGCGTGTTACTACATTCCAAAACGTTCAGTGCAAAACAGGCTCCGTCTCACACTCCTACTCGTATTTCATAGATTTGGCAGGATGGATGTGGGAGACGAGATAACTGGGAGCCACGAGCATGAAAACACTGATGACAAGCGTAGCCACATTGAGCGCTACGATATAAAGCCAGTTCAGTTCTATGGGCACTGTGCTTACATAGTAAGTCTGAGGATCGAGCTTTACGATACCGGTAAAGCGTTGCAAAGCAAGCAAGCCGAGAGCCAGAATATTACCCCAGAGCAGTCCGCGCCCAATGATGAATGCGGCAAACCACAGGAAAGTATGGCGTATGGTACTGTTGCGTGCGCCAAGCGCTTTCAGCACGCCTATCATAGATGTACGTTCCAGGATGATGATAAGCAGTCCGCTTATCATGGTAACACCCGCCACGACAAGCATCAGTGCAAGAATTATCCAGACATTCATGTCCATCAAGCCGAGCCACTGGAATATCTGTGGGTTCAGTTCGCGAATGGTAGCACTGCTATAAGTCTCCCCGTAATGGTCTACAGTACGGTTTACCTTCTCCACCACACAGTCGGCCGTTTTGTACAGGCTGTCGAAGTCATTGACGGTAAGCTCTGCCCCGCTCGCCTGGTCTGCCTCCCATCCGTTCAGTCGCACAGCGGTACAGATGTCGGTAAAGACAACAGACTCATCATATTTTTTCAGATTGGTTTGGTAAATGCCGCTTATGGTAAAACGGCGCGTACGCACACCGTCACGATCTATGAAATAGGCAAAGATACGCTGTCCTGTCTTCAGGCGCAACTTGTCTGCCATCAGCTGCGACACAAGAATGCGGTTGCTGGATACAGAGTCGGAGAAATGCGGTATGCTGCCCTCCACCATATTCTGGTGAATGAACGTAGAATCGAAGTCACTGCCCACGCCCTTGAACACGACACCGAGGAAATCGGTGTCCGTCTTGAGAATACCCTCCTTGACGGCGAAACGCTGCACGTACTTTACACCGGGAATTGCCTTGAGTACATGCGTCATAGAGTCGTTCATCACCACCGGATACTGTTCCGTCTGGTGGAGCGTCATAAAGTCGGCCACCTGAATGTGACTTCCGAATCCTACAACCTTGTCACGTATGGTATGCTTGAATCCAAGCACCACACATACGGAAACAATCATCACGGCAAGTCCTATTGCCACACCTGCTGTGGCAATACGTATGGCAGGACGAGACACTTTCTGCCTGTCGTCGGCGTCATAGTGCAGTCTTTTGGCTATGAAAAACGGAAAGTTCATGTGCCCAACTTACAGTCCTTCGTCCTCTACCCTTCCGGGATAAGCCTCCAAAGCCTTTCCCAACACGACAAGAGCACGGTTCAGGTCCTCCTTCTTCAGCACGTACGCCATGCGCACCTGATTGCGTCCGGCACCGGGTGTAGTATAGAAACCGGAGGCAGGAGCCATCATCACAGTCTCTCCCTCATAGTTGAACTCCTCAAGACACCACCGGCAGAACTTGTCCGAATCGTCGATGGGCAGTTTTGCCACAGTATAGAAGGCACCCATAGGTATGGGAGTATAGACACCGGGTATGCGGTTCAGTCCGTCAATGAGGCACTTACGTCTCTCCACATACTCGTCGTACACATCGCGGTAATACTCCTCGGGTGCATCGAGCGAAGCCTCCGCCACGATCTGTCCGATAAGAGGAGGCGAAAGTCTTGCCTGGCAGAACTTCATCACCGCCTTGCGTATCTCGGCATTCTTGGTAATGAGCGCACCTATGCGTATGCCACACTCGCTGTATCTTTTAGACACCGAGTCGATGAGCACCGTATTCTGCTCGATACCCTCAAGGTGCATGGCACTGATGTAGGGGCTGCCCGTATAGATATACTCACGGTACACCTCGTCAGAGAAGAGGTAAAGGTCGTACTTCTTCACGAGGTCGCGTATCTGGTTCATCTCGCGGCGCGTATAGAGGTATCCTGTAGGATTGTTGGGGTTGCAGATCATGATGGCACGCGTGCGGTCATTGATCAGCTCCTCAAACTTCTCCACCTTCGGCAGGGAGAAACCCTCCTCGATGGTAGTGGCAATGGTACGTATCTTGGCACCTGCCGAAATGGCGAACGCCATATAGTTGGCATAGGCTGGCTCGGGCACGATAATCTCGTCGCCCGGGTTGAGGCAACTCATGAACGAAAAGAGCACAGCCTCTGAACCGCCTGACGTGATGATGATATCGTCGGCGGTAACATTGATATTGAATTTGCGGTAGTAGTCCACTAATTTCTCCCGATAGCTCAGGTATCCCTGACTGGGCGAGTATTCGAGGATGGTGCGGTCTATGTGCTTCAGCGCATCAAGTCCGCATTGAGGCGTGGGAAGATCGGGTTGTCCTATGTTGAGGTGATACACCTTCACACCGCGTTTCTTGGCTTGTGCAGCGAGCGGTGCCAACTTTCTGATAGGCGACTCCGGCATTTCCAGGCCGCGTACTGATATTTCAGGCATTTTTATGTTCTGTTGTTCTTGTGTACTCTACAGCGGAGGCGTACTTGCTTGGAGCGGTCCTCCACCTTGGTTGTTACATTCGTGTGCAAAGGTAAGAATTTTAACTGACAATAGTGAATGCAAACTATAGATTTTTTCTTTTTCCTCCAAAAAACCGTTACTTGTATTGTGCTTGTGCTTTCTTTTTTATAACTTTGCATGTCGAAAAAAAGGAATGTGGCATCCCGTGCGGTGCACAGTCACATTCCCGTACCAAAAGAACAGAAACTATTATTCACTATTTAAAACTAAAAGAAAAAGATGAGAGCAAGGACAGGAACATGGTTTACTACCAAGGTAAGATATCAGAAGACAATGGAAGACGGCACAGAGAAGGTGGTGACAGAGACATACCTTGTCGATGCTTTGAGCTTTACCGAGGCAGAAAGTGCCATCATAGACGAGATTTCGGTCTATGTGAGTGGCGAGTTCAAGGTGAGCGGCATTGCCAAAGCCAATTATCTCGAGATATACTTCAGCGACATGGACGAGGACGACAAGTGGTTCAAGGCCAAGGTTTCGATGATTACCATCGACGAGAAATCGGGCAAGGAGAAGCGCAACAACGTCAACTACCTCGTACAGGCCAAGTCGCTGCAGCGTGCACTCCGCTACATGGAGGAGGCGCTGGGCGGAACCATGAACGACTGCGAGATTGTGGGATTGTCAGACACCCCTCTTATGGATGTCTTCGAGCACCACGCTGCAGCCCGCAACGAAGAGAAGAACGATGTACCCGAGTACGAGCAGGACGGTGCACAAGCTAATGACGAAGCCAATGCTTGACGTAGCAGACAATATCAGGGAGGTACAGAGCCAGCTGCCGGAAGGTGTACGACTGGTGGCTGTGAGCAAGTACCACCCTGCCGAATACATCGAGGCAGCCTACCGTGAGGGGCAGCGCATATTCGGCGAGAGCCACGAGCAGGAACTGTCGCGCAAGGTACCCGCCCTGCCGCAGGACATAGAGTGGCACTTCATTGGCCACCTGCAGACCAACAAGGTGAAGTACATCGCCCCCTACATCTCGATGATAGAGGCTGTGGACAGCCTCAAGCTGCTCCGCGAGATAAACAAGCAGGCAGCTAAACACGAGCGTGTCATCAAGGTTCTGCTCGAACTGCACATTGCCGAGGAGGAAACAAAATACGGTCTTTCGCTCGACGCATGCCGTGCACTGCTCGATGCCGGTGAGTGGCGGAGCATGAAGAACGTACAGATATGCGGCTTGATGATGATGGCTTCACATACCGACGACGAGGCGCAGATAGCCAGCGAGTTTGACACCGCCTCACAGTTCTTCAATGAGGTGAAGCACACATACTTTGCCGACAGCGATGCCTTCTGCGAGCGCAGCTGGGGCATGAGCCACGACTATCCCATAGCCATCAGGCACGGTGCCACACTGGTACGTGTAGGAACGGCTATCTTCGGAGAACGATAAATCCGAGGGAAGTTAGAGAAGTTAAGGGGAAATTAGGAGAAGTTAGAGAAGTTAAGGGACAATAGCCATTCTTTCTTGCATTCGGGAGGCGTTCGGGAAAACCACTACCTGTTTATGATAATATGCTCCCCACTAAAAATAAAAAAAACTATTGTCCCTTAAGTAACCTGTAAAAAATAACTTGAGCAGATTTGTCCTGCACGCCCTGAAAGCCCGTCGTTGG
>CAVCGV010000164.1:0-4279 GCA_963601815.1 bacterium | reverse complement strand
TCGTGCATCGCGACTATATGGGCGTGCATACCCAAATGAAGGTGTACGACGACTGCATCATGCTTTGGAACGACGGTAAACTACCCGAGGGCATTGACCAAGCAAAACTGTTTGCAGAACACGCATCACAACCTCGCAACCGCAATATTGCCAATGCATTCTACAAGGCAGGCTTCATCGAGACATGGGGACGTGGCATCAACAAGATTCGACAAGGGCTGAAAAACGTAGGGCTTCCTGAGCCAAAGATAGAGAACAATGCCAGCGGCACACTGATTACGATTTTCCGAAAAAACGCTATAAATGTCGGAAACATGTCGGAAACAAATGTCGGAAACATATCAAAAACCAACCTCACTGAACGACAAGCACTTATGCTTTCTTCTATAAAAGAAAACCCCTATATAACAGGAAAAGAAATGTCGGAAACTCTGTCGGTAACACAACGTACCGTAGAGCGTGATTTGGCGATACTGCAGAAAATGGGTATCATACGGCACGAGGGTAAGGTGAATGCTGGTAAGTGGGTAGTGCTGGAAAAATCAGCCTTGTAAACATTTACGAATTATGGAGTTTTTCATCCAATCATGTCATATTTTTTAACCGCATTGAATGTTTAGTAATGTGTAAAAAATAACTTGAGCAGTTTTTTCGAGAATCATGTAACGCATTCATCAACGACGGGCTGAACCAACGGTAAACAGTGCCAACGACGGGCTGAACCAACGGTCACCGGCGCGTAGCGGAAAGGTAAAGCCCAACAACTCCATAGCCCAGGGCAACGCCCTGGGTTTTTGTTTGTATGTGTCCATGCGCCCTGTAAGGGCAAAAGTACGTAAAACTCATGCACTATACTATGGACTTTTGCCCTTACAGGGCGGTGGTTGATATTACGATGTACCCAGGGCGTTGCCCTGGGCTATGGAGTTGTGACGCTCTTCGAGGAAGCCTCTGTCCAGATTACCCGCTACGCCGACAGCGACACCGTGCGCGAGTCCGTGAAGACCACCAAGCTCCACAAGCTCGTCGTTATTTATCGTGGAGCTGAAATGGTGGCTTGCGAAGAAATCAACTAATCCGTACCGAACATAGTTTCCAGCAGGTGTTTGCCTGTTGCTGTCTTGAACACTTTGCTTTCGAAATTGCGTATGGCTTTGGCGGCAAGGTTGTCTTCGTAGGCATTGACGAGGAAGTCGGCCTCGAGCAGTATCTGCCAGTCTATGCTGTCCACAGCGTGGTAAGTATGGTGGTGGGCTATGAGGAAGCAGATGCGTTCCACTTGTGCCTCGGTGTATCCGCCCGTTTCTGCCAGCAGTCGGCGTGCCTCGGCAGGACCTTCCTCCTCCTGGTGCTTCCCGTTACAGTTGCCGTATTTCTGTTCACTCACGTGTATGCCTATGTCGTGAAGGATGGCTGCTGCCTCCAGAATGTAGAGGGTTTCTTCGTCCACACCTTCCAGCCGGGCTATCGTCACGGCAAAATTGTGAACCTTTACGAAGTGCTGTATGCGGGGCACGTCGCCCTTGTCGTATTCTGTCATTGCCTGCATGAGGCGTGCATGTTGTTGTTTCATTGCTTTTCTGTATTTTTGTTTGTAGATGATGTTCTTGCCTTGCCCCGGAAACTGTTGCCTGCCAGTGCCGATTCGCAGGAGAGGCAGAGCTTTTCCGATGCGGAGTGATGGCTGAAGGCTTCGGTCATGGCTCGTGCCCTGGGCGATGCGAGTATGTCTTCGAGCGACTGGCTCAGCAGGTTGCCTAACACTACATCGCCGTTGTGGTCGAGGCAACAGGGTACCACACTGCCGTCGGCGAGGATGCCTATCTGTTTCTTCAGGGCTTTGCAGAAGAGTTGCACTTTTGGGGTGTTTGTTTCCTTGTTGTTACGCTCGTCTGTAGTCCGAGTCATTGCCGCTTCTGCATCCGGCCATTCAAACTTTCTGTCAAATTCCAGATACAGGTTGTCGCAGAGCTGGTATCCGTCGGGGCGTACCTTCCACGGATGTGGCACATGCTGCGCCATGAGTTGCATCACGCGCTCGTTCTCCTTCTCACGTCCGCCTTGGTTCCATAGGCGCAGTACCATGCAGGTGCCTGCCTGGGCGGCCTGCAGCGAAAAGTCCATCACCTCGTCCATATATTCCTCGAGGTTGCCCTTGGCGTTGCTCTCGTGCGAATGGAGCGATAGCTGTATCTTGTGGGGCAGAGTGTTCAATAGTTTGCGGCAGCGGTGCAGCAGGGTGCCGTTGGAGGTGAGCACGGTCTTGAATCCCTTCTGGCGTGCCGTGCTGACAAACTGCGGCAGGAGAGGGTGGAGCGTCGGCTCGCCCATCAGGTGGAAGTAGAGAAAGCATGCCTTGCCCCTCATCTTGTCGGTGAGCAGTTCAAACTCCTCTGCCGTCATCTGCCTCCTTGCACGGTGGTGCTTGGGACAGAAGTGGCAGTCGAGGTTGCAGGTGTTGGTTATCTCTATGTAACAACGGTCTATCATCTAAATAAGCAGCAAAGTGGTTTTGTTCCTGTTTTCTTACTGCAAATTTAGGCAAAATTCCCGAATTGTGCAATAGTATGATAGTAAGGTATAAAAAACTTGCGCAGTTTTCATAGGAGGTACAGCCCGTAAAAAAGAGGCTTATTTTGCGCAGCAATACCAAAAATGCCTGCTCCCGCCTATAGCTAATCGTCACTCTGTCCCTGTTCCTTGCGCCAACGGACAGGAGTCATACCCTCCATGCGCGAGAATACCTTAGAGAAATAAGAGGAAGAGGAGAAACCGGAATGGAAGGCCACTTCTTCCTGCTTGATATTGGGATGAAGCAACATAAACTTCTTAGCCTCCTCGATGCGCAGGGAAGTAATCCAATTGCTGAAATTGGCATTGTACTTCTGGTTGATGTAGCGAGACATGTAGAGCTTGTTGGTACCCAACTCGCCAGCCAGTTCGTCGATGGTAAACTGCGGCATGAGATATTTCTTTTCGTCTACCCATTCCTCCAGACGTTTGCCAAAGATCTGTTCGTAGTTGTCCATCTCCTCGGCCCTGTCTAATCCGTCGTCTTCCGTTGCCCGCTCTGCTGCCGGTTTACCCTCGGCAAGGACTATCCTACTGTACTGCGCTGCATAGTTGACAAAACTGATGACAATGTAAAAGGTAGCAAGAATGGCGTAAATCTGGAACAAGAAGCTGAACACGAAGCCCATATAGTCGGAAAGCAGCGCCAACACGCCATACAGCAGCGTAAGGTAAAGACTCTTTTTCAACCACGTCGTGAAACGCTGCATGTCTTCGGGGAAATAGTCGTCAAGCATCTGTTTCTTGTGTGCATAGAGCGTGTGGAAACGATAAATGAACTTGACGACGACCTCCAGGAAAAGGAGCAGAGAGCAGACGATGAGCGTCCACATGCCCCAAACGGGCAAACCGCCGATCTGTGACAAGGCTAACAGCAGCGACGTACCTACCCACATTAGCATGTCATGGAGGATACGTTTCCGCGTGAGATAGCTTTTGTCCAACAGATTGCAGAAAGAACAGCCGAAGAAGATGGCTGCCAGGTAAAACATGCTTACGTCCATGCACATGATACGGGTATCGTGCTGAAACAAACTGTCAGAAAAGAAGGCAAGCCATACAAAGACGTTCACAGCCATTATAAAATAGGTAATGGCAAGAAAGTTCTTTGCCTTGCGGTACGGCAGATATTTTTCCGTAAAGGGAACCTTCAGGAAGAGCAAAAGCACGGCAATGGTCAGATAGAAAGTACCGGCACTTTGCACGATTATCTTGAAATAATGTTCGAACAAGTTCATATTCTATTCGCAACTTGACATAAATACTGTTTTTCCGCACAAAGGTATAAAAAAACTTCGAACAACGGGTTGGCAAGAACGAAACCGACTACTCTTTTATGGATTTTTGTATATTTTCGGCATAAATTTTCCAATATGACAAGAGTAAAATTAGAAAATTTCTGATTTTACAATCTCCTATTCCCCTTAATCATTACCTTTGCATAAGTAATCAGGAAAAAGTGCATTTATAAGATGTCTGACAAGAACAAGTAAGCGTAAAGAAGACTTGGAGTAAGGATAACACACTAAAGTATAAGATGATAAAAAGCAAGCCTGATGATCTAACACCAAAGCGGTTGGCAAGAGTGCCAACCGCTTTATTCTTTTATGCAATTTGAGAAATTACGTAACGATAAAAAATAAGTTAGTAATGTGTAAAAAATAACTTGAGCAGATTTGTCCTGCACGCCCTGAAAGCCCGTCGTTGG
>CAVCGV010000163.1:0-4402 GCA_963601815.1 bacterium | reverse complement strand
ATACGCTATTCTTTCCGCTTCCTTGCCTTTCGTTTTTTCGTTTTATTTGCTTTAGCAAGGAATAAAGAACAACTTGGTACATTTTCTTGCCAGTACGCCCTACTTTGCAGGCGATGCCTCATGTAGGTTGCCTTTTACCAAGGGGTACGGCGCCCTCGCCGTATGCACATGTTCCTAATGATGGTTCAGCGAGGGCGCAGTACCTCCTATGAAACCTGCGTAAGGTGTTTTTTGAACGAGCCAACTTTCGAAGGAAAAGGAGAAGGTATAGGAGAAGTCCTGCTTTTACCTAAAAGATATTGTGTCTTCACCCACCTGAATTCTCTGTTCCGGACTACGGAATAGCCGTTCCAAAGTTTTGAACAACCGTTCCGTACTTCGGAACGGAGATTTAGGCTAAGAGAAAGGACAACTCAATAAAGGAGCCAAATAGTTTCGACGTGTCGTTATTTTTTTGAGCTGTGGTTAGTCAAAAAAAACTTTCTACCCAGTGAGTTTCTCAATATTTTTGCTTACCTTTGCCCCCACATTAGTCTTTTCTTAAGGCGATTATTCAATACTAAAGAAAATTCTTCGCCGACACACGATAGCCAGAGGGCAACATTTTGTCACCCAATGGTTTGCTATCAATAAAGCCGGTATGTTTCAGATAATTCAACAATAACAGAACATGAAAAGAATCAAAATCTCCAATCTTTGGGCGGCGGCCATCATGTGCGTTGTCACCCTGTTCGTCTCCTGTTCCAAAGACGACGTAAGCACAACGGCGCCTCAGCCCACCACCGACCCTCAGCCCACCACGTACACCGTCATGCTGTATGGCTGTGGAGGACGCTCGCTCGATGACGCCCTTACCTACAACCTCAAGCAGCTGGAAGCAGCTGGCAAGAAGTCGCGCGTCAATTTCAGGGCTCTCGTGAAGTATTCACGCGGCAAAAACCAGGAAGAGCATCCTGGCACACGCCTCTTTACCATGACCGAAGACAAGGGCTTGGCCGAAGAACAGGTACACGACGCCAATTACCGTCTCGACAACCCGGCACACCTCACCGACTTCATAAAGGAGAGCAAGGAAAAGATGCCTGCCGACAAGTATATCCTCATCATTTGGAACCACGGTAATGTGTTCGGCCCTGCCGACGGGCCCGTCCTGGACAGCTATCCGGAGACAGAATCACAGTCGAGAGGAGCTGTCTTCGATGATAATATAGAAGGCGACCCAGGCCTCTCTACCCTTGGTCTGGAGAAAGCCATCAAGGATACGGGCGAGAAGATCGACCTCCTTTACTTCGACGTGTGCCTCATGGGTATGGCGGAGACATATACCCAACTGAAGGACGTTACACACTACGCCATGGGTGCCATCAATATGACCCCGGGACAGGGAGGCAACTACTCACGGCTTGTCAGCTGTCTGCAGGACAATGACTCCATAGAGGACGCCGTCAAGTCATACATTCCTGGACTGATGACCGACTGGAAGGCTTCTGTACCAAGTTTCTGCGACCTTTCCTGCTTCGACCTTACATACATGGACGAGCTGAACCTGCACATCAAGTCTGCCACCGACGAACTGAAACGCTGGCAGAAAGACCTGCAAACCCCCAATACGGAGAAAGGCATAGACGAGTTCGAAGCCACGCAGAACTACGTGAAATGGTATATTAACGTCGTTAAATCCTTCCCGGAGAATGTTGTGTTTGCACCACGCATTGATAACGAAGAAAACACCACTGCAGAAATGGAAGCATATTGTCTCGAGAATGGAGGTACCGCATGCAGCACCGATCTACTGACGGCACTGAAGCGTTGCGCCACACTGGTCGACAAGCCCAACGGGACACTCTCCGGATACACTACCCTCATAGGCAATACCCTCAGAAAGATGACCTTAGCCACGGGTTGCATCAACCAGCCCGGTACCATGGACGGAGTAAGTATGGGTGTTACTTGGCCATACTTGCTGACACTTACCATGATGGACACGGCTCCAGAATACCTCTCCAACTTAGAGGGGTCTGCTTTCAACAAGGCTACAGGATGGGTAGACTTCATGAAGCAGATTGAAATGAAGGAGTACGCCGAATGGAAAGACAACACGTTCGATACCGAAATAAAATACTACTACTGGGCTAATGAAGACGAGCTGCTCCAGAAGCAGAATTATTACTGGACTGTCAAACTGAGTTCTGCCGATACAAACTTGAGTCAGGATGCCAGCAAAGAGATAGAGGATACTGAGAACGAAGTAAACGAAATACTTGAAAGTCGTCCCGCACCTCTCTTCCATGGAAGAGGTCTGGTACAAAGTATCTATTACTACATAAGCGGTAAATACAGCTCCTCTCGCGCCTTCGCCCATGTTACCATAAACCTCTCTCTCGTAGACGGTCAGGACGAAAGCCTCAATGCCGACGAGGACAACACCAAGTATCCGCACACCATAGAAAAATCGTTCCCCGTATATTAAGCTTCTCAACTTTCGGAAGTGCCGAAAGTAGGGTAGTTTAGGAAGGATACTAAAATACTTCAACCGTCTGCCAAGTCAAGACACGAATGTTAATTGACTGGCAGACGGCTTTGTTTTTGGATATTTTTTGTATCTTTGTGCGCAAAACCAACATTACGATGCAGGAAAAGAAGACACGCGAGCGCATCGTCGCTCTCATCAACAAGGAAGTGGTGCCTGCCATAGGGTGTACAGAGCCTATGGCGGTAGCACTGTGTACAGCCAAAGCAGCAACCATTCTCGGCAAACGCCCGGACAGGATAAAGGTAATGCTGAGTCCCAACATGCTGAAAAACGCCATGGGCGTAGGCATACCGGGCACAGGCATGATAGGACTGCCCATAGCAGTATCGCTCGGTGCGCTCATTGGCAAACCGGAATACGGGCTGGAGGTACTTAAGGACCTTACGCCCGACACCCTCCAACAGGGCAAACTCTTCATGGAGAATGCAGACATCGACATCAAGATAAAACAGGGCATCAGCGAGAAGCTCTACATCGAGGTGGTTTGCCACGCCGGCAAGGACCATGCCTCGGCAGTCATCAGCGGCAGTCATACCCACTTCGTCTTCGCCGAGCGCAACAACGAAGTGGTGCTCGACGAACGCACGGGCGACAACGATACGGAGGAAGAGCAGGACATCCAACTAAGCCTCAGCGTCGTATACGACTTTGCCATGACGGCTCCGCTCGACGAGATACGTTTCATACTGAAGACCAAGGAGTACAACATGCGGGCGGCAGAGGAGAGCATCAAGGGCAACTACGGGCACTGTCTGGGCAAGACCATGGACCGTCCGCTGAGTCACGGCATATTCGGCAACAACATCTTTTCGCACATTCTCTCGCGCACAGCCTCGGCATGCGATGCACGTATGGGCGGGGCCATGATACCCGTGATGAGCAACAGCGGCAGCGGCAACCAGGGCATCTGTGCCACTAACCCGGTCGTCGTCTACGCCATGGAGAACGAGAATACGGAGGAAGAACTCATCAGGGCTTTGATACTGAGTCATCTTACAGCCATCTACATCAAGCAGAGTCTCGGCAAACTGTCAGCACTCTGTGGCTGCGTAGTGGCAAGTACAGGGAGCAGCTGTGGCATTACCTACCTCATGGGCGGCGACTACCAGCGCATCTGCAACTCGGTAAAGAACATGGTGGCAAACCTTACCGGCATGATATGCGACGGAGCCAAACCCAGTTGTGCCCTAAAGATTTCGTCCGGAGTAAGCACGGCACTCCTTTCTGCCTTGTTATCTATGGAAGGCAAGTGTGTAACGAGTGCAGAGGGTATTGTGGACGACGATGTGGACAAGTGCATCCATAACCTTACCAGCATTGGCGCCGAAGCTATGCGTGCCACCGACGATATGGTGCTCGACATCATGACGCATAAGAAGTGCTAAGTGAAGAACGAAGAATTCAAATGTAAAAAGGCTCGCAAGAATTCCTTTAGCCGGAATCTTGACTATGGCTAACCTTTTCTCTTTGTGGACTTGAATGCCTATGCCTCTCTGACTTTGTGGGGTAAGGGGATTTTGTGTCTTTATCTTGCGAAATACACTCCTTTGGCAGAATTTTGCCCGACTGAGGTAAAGAACGTTGCATCCCTGAGCCTACAATTTTATTGTTGCGGATTTGAGGTTTATAGCGGAAAGGTAAGGCCCAACGAGTATATAGCCCTGGGCAAGCCGTAGTAGGTGCTGCGTCCTCGCTGCACACTTAGCCTTATCGTCTGACGCGAGGACGCGTCAGCTACTATAACAGTGCTCTCGCTGCATAATAACCCAATGTCTCTGCTGGTTATGATGCAGCGAGGACGCTGCACACTACTACGGACGGCTGTTGTAGTAGCGAGACGCGTCCTCGCGTCGGTTCTTACTTGAGGTA
>CAVCGV010000162.1:0-4526 GCA_963601815.1 bacterium | reverse complement strand
ACATCGCAAATGACGCAGACAGGCATCGCAAACAGCATCGTTATCAGAACCCAACGGTCACCAGGGCAAGCCGTAGTAGTGTGCAGCGTCCTCGCTGCGCCACCAATGAGCAAGCTAACTGTAGTAGTATACGGCGTCCCCGCCGTACCTCAAGCAAGAACCGACGCGAGGACGCGTCTCGCTACTACATCAGCCGTCTGTAGTAGCGTCATAGCCCCCTCATCTCTGCCGCATACGAAAAATCTGTCGCCAGATATTTATGTTGCGCACAATAAAGGTTTCAGCTTTGGCGTTATAAAAACAACAGACTAAAGGCGGGTTCTAAAAATTACCTTTGATGGATTTTTGTATTTTAACCGAGCAGATTTTACTTACTTTCTGAAGGAGCATAGCGGGCTATGCGACTGCAGAAAGTAAGGAAAAGATGCCGGATAAAATCAAAAAGACTCAAAGAGTAATCCGACTAAAGGTAAAGTTTAACTATGCGTGGAATTTTTAGAACACGCCTAAAACTAATCTCTCAAAACAAACAAAAATATGAAGAACATCCGATTCCTACTGTGTGGAATATTTTGCTTGCTCGGACTTTCGGGCACGGCACGCAACAACTATGGCGACAGCGTCGCCGTGAAAACCGCCAATGCAGAACGCCAACACGAGGCAAGCAAGAAAGTTGACCGGAAGGGCAAGCTCCAGACGCGCGAAAACTATGAGTTTGACTTCGACTTGCCACGCTACGTGGAGGTGTTGAAGAAAGAACTCACTTATCCCATGGCGTGGGGCAACAGTCCTGTAAAAGACTTCGCCAAGTGGAAGGAGACGGCGCGGCAGAAGGTCTTCGAATGTATGATGACGCCGCCACGCAAAGCGGATTCCTGGGACATGGAGGTCCTTGCCGAAGAGCAGCGCGACGGATACAAGGCGCAGAAGATAGCGTTCAACGTCAACGCCTACGCACGCATCACCGCCTACCTCCTGGTGCCCGACGGCAAGGGGCCTTTCCCCGCCGTCAATGCGCTACACGACCATGGCGGACATCTCTTCATAGGCAAGGAGAAGATGGTGCGGCCTTTCGCCGTGTCGCACGAGGTGGTCGACGATGCAGACGCATGGGCACGCACGGTCTACGAAGGGCAGTTTGTAGGCGACTATCTGGCTAAGCACGGCTACGTCGTCTTCTCCATGGATGCACCCATGTGGGGCGAACGCGGACGCAAGGAGGGCGTGGACCGGAAAAAGTATGACATCATCGCCGGAAACATGATGATGCTCGGGAGAGACCTCTCTGCCTTCATGACCTACGACGACATGGCGGGCACCGACTTCCTCGCTTCTCTGCCCCAGGTGGATGCTTCGCGTATCGGGTGCGTGGGCTGTTCGATGGGCGCCTACCGGTCGTGGATGCTCGCTGCCCTGAGCGACAGGATCAAGGCGGGGGCGTCCGTCTGCTGGATGGTGACGACAGATGTGCAGATGTCGTCGGCCGACAACAAGCGGGAGTATGGCGGGTTCGCCAACTGCATCCCTGCCCTCCGCCAGTACCTGGACTATCCCCACATCGCCTCGCTGGCGTGCCCCAAGCCCATGCTCTTCATCAACGGCACGAAGGACCACCTTTTCCCCGTGCGTGGCGTCAACAAGGCTTTCGGGCAGATGCACGAGGTATGGAAGAGCCAAGGTGCCGATGCGTGCCTCGATACCGAGTTGTGGGACATTCCCCATTCCTGTGGCGTCAAGGCGCAGGAGAAAACGCTCCTCTTCCTCGACAAGTATCTCAAGCGAGCCTATTAGTAGTGTACAGCGTCCCCGCTGCACTCCCAAGCAAGCTTGTGCGCCCTGAACCAACGGTCACCGGCGCGTAGCGGAAAGGTAAAGGGCAACCTGCGCATAGCCCAGGGCAAGCGAAGCGGCACCCTGGGTTTTAGGAAGGCCTTTTACACGCTCGCCCTGTAAGGGCAAAAGCGTTTTAGTACATAGCTTTACGTCGAAATTATCTTGCAAAATGAACAAACTATCCGTAAACAACAAGCGAAAATCGGAAGAAAAGTGGTAACTTTGCGCTCAGACAACGTGCGTCAACGACAAACAATAAAAAAACATCACGTATTTATGACACTAAACAAGACTCTTATCACAATCGGTTTGGCTGCTTCGCTCCTGCAGATGCCAGTCGAAACGTACGCTCAGACAAGCGGAAACCACACCAACCCTTTGCTCGCAAAGAGCTCATTGCCTTTCGGCGCGCCCGACTTCAGCAAGATTCAGGAGACCGATTACCTGCCTGCCATCGAGGCCGCCATCAAGAACCAGCGTGAGAACATCCAGAAAATAGTTGCCAACAAGCAGAAGCCTACCTTCAAGAACACCATCCTCGCCTACGAGGAGAGCGGCGTGCTGCTCGACCGCGTTACAAGCGTCTTCTTCGGACTCACCAGCGCCCACAAGACGCCCACCATCGCCGAGACGCAGAAGAAGGTTTCGCCCATGCTTACCCAACTGAGTAACGAAATATCTTTCAACAAGCAACTCTTCGAGCGCATAAAATATGTTTACGACAACGAGTACAAGAAGCTGAAGGGCGAGGACCAGCGACTCACCGAGGTAATATACAAGGACTTCGTGCGCTCCGGTGCACTCCTCTCCGAAGAGAAGATGGAGCGCATGAAACAGATAAACTCGCGCATCGCCGACCTGCAGCAGCAGTGGGGCAACCTCCTGCCTGCCGCCACAAACGCTGCCGTGGTATGGGTGAACAGCAAGGAGGAGCTCGCCGGACTGAGCGATGCCGATATTGCCCAGTGTAAGAAGGACGCAGAGAGCCGGGGCGGAAAGGCGCCTTACTGCATCGTCATCGTAAACACCACACAGCAGGCTATCCTCACCAACCTCGACAACCGCGACTTGCGACGCAGGGTGTACGAGGCAAGCATCCACCGTGCCGACGCCACCAACCCCGAATACAACACCTTCCCCATCGTTACCGAGATTGCCAAGTTGCGCGCCGAGAAGGGGCAGTTGATGGGCTACGACAACTATGCCGACTATTCGCTCGAAAAGACGATGGCGAAAAACTCCAGGAACGTGAACGACTTCCTGCAGCAGCTCATCAAAGAGTACACCCCCAAGGCGGAGGCGGAGACGAGCAGCATCGAGGAATATGCACGCAAGAGCGAGGGCAACGACTTCCAGTTGCAGCCATACGACCGCTTCTACTATTCGGCTAAGATGAAGAAGGAGATGCTCAACATCACCGACGACGAGGTGAAGCCTTACTTCAACATCGACAGCGTGCAGGTGAACGGCGTGTTCTATGCTGCCCACCGTGTCTATGGACTCAACTTCAAGGAGCGTAAGGACATCCCCACCTATCACCCCGACATGAAGGTCTTCGAGGTAATGGACAAGAACGGAAAGACCATCGCGCTCTTCTACAGCGACTACTTCCGTCGACCCACCAAGCGTGGCGGTGCATGGATGAGCAGCTTCGCCAAGCAGAGCAAGCAGAGAGGGCAGTTGCCTATTATATATAATGTGTGCAACGACGCCAAGGCGCCCGAAGGACAGCCGTCGCTCATTACGTGGGACGAGGTTTGCACCCTCTTCCATGAGTTCGGACACGCCCTGCACGGTATCCTTTCCAACTGCCAGTACAACACGCTCTCGGGTACGGCCGTGGCGCGCGACTTCGTGGAGATGCCGTCGCAGTTCAACGAGTCGTTTGCGTCCATTCCCGAGATTTTCGACCACTTCGCACGCCATACGGAGACCGGCAAGCCGATGCCTGCCGACCTGAAGGAGCGCATGCTGAAGAGCATCAATTTCCAGACGGCGTACGCACTGGGCGAGAACCTCGCTGCTACCTGCCTCGACCTGGCTTGGCACGAACTGGCTCCCGCACAGGTGCCCTCTCCCTACATGGCTGGTGCCTTCGAGAAGGAAGCACTCCATAACGTCGGCATGCTCGACAACCAGATTCCGCCTCGTTACTCCACCTCTTATTTCAACCACGTATGGGGTGGCGGATATGCTGCCGGTTACTACAGTTATCTCTGGACCGAGGTGCTGGCGGTGAACATCGCCGACTACTTTGCCAAGCATGGTGCCTTAGACCCTGCCGTTGGTCAGGCGTTCCGCGACAAGATTCTGAGCCGTGGCAATACCCGTGACCAGCTCGAGATGTTTACTGACTTCACGGGCATGAAGCAGCCCGATGCCTCCGGATTGCTCAAGGCGCGAGGAATGTAGAAGCATAGTAGCGTGCAGCGTCCCCGCTGCACCTTCATCAAGCCTTGGTATCTGTAGTAGCGTGCAGCGTCCTCGCTGCACAATCCCTCTTGATGCGACGCGGGGACGCGTCGCGCTACTACATAAGCCTTCCTTGTGACTTGCAGCGAAATACGCTAACCGTAGTAGTGAGACGCGTCCTCGCATCGACCTCAAGCAAGCCTGTGCGCCCTGAAAGGGCAACCTACGCATAGCCCAGGGCAAGCGAAGCGGCACCCTGGGGTTTAAGCGAGTTTTTCCCA
>CAVCGV010000161.1:0-4670 GCA_963601815.1 bacterium | reverse complement strand
ACGAGAACCGACGCGAGGACGCGTCTCGCTACTACAACACCCATACCTCCTAAACCGAATCGCATAGAATCGCATAAAATCCCATAAAATCCCATAGAATCCCATAGAATCCCATAATTGCCAAAACAGAATGTTGTAACTTTGCATCGTGAACAAGAAACAGAGCGCCGTGTACCGAAAGCATCCAAAACAAAATCCCGAACGCAAGCCAAACAACATCCCGCCAAATCTCATGCGAATCTCGAACAAATCCCGAACACAAACAATAAACCCCCAAAACAGCCCACGATGAAAAGACAAAACAAAAACATCACAACAAGGGGGACAACAAGCGCACCACCGACTCGAAAAGACGCTTCACAAATGGACGCTTCACAAAGAACGAGACGTCGTCTACAAGCTGACAATGCCGCTGGTCGGCAAGGAAGATGTCCTTTATCCGCATGGCCATAGCGCGGTCGTAGAAGAAAGCATTGGCCTCAAAATTGTTTTCAAAACTGCGGAAATCTATGTTGGTGCTGCCGCAAGTACACAGACGGTCATCTGCTACAAGGAGTTTGCTGTGGTTAAACCCCTCTTGGTAAAGATAAACCTTTACTCCGGCCTCTATGGCTTCCATCAGATAAGAGCGGGATGCCCATTCCACAAGGCGCGCGTCTGTACGGTAAGGTACCATCACCCTTACATCCACCCCCGAGAGGGCTGCCGTACTGAGGGCAAAGAGTACGGGTTCGGTAGGCAGGAAATAGGGCGACTCGATGTAAACGTAACGGCGTGCCTGAAGAAGTATGCGAACATACCCCTGCATGATGTCCGGCCAAAGCGTAACGGGACTGGCTGTCACTACCTGAACCAGACAGTCGTTCTTGATGCCGTCAGCTACGGGAGGGTAATACCGGCGGTCGGTAATAAGGGTTCGGTCTACGAAATACCAGTCTACAAGGAAAGCACGCTGTATGGCATAGGCTCCGCCGCCCTCTATGCGCAGATGCGTGTCACGCCAAGGCTTCCCGTTCTGTCCACGCACGTAGCGCAGGGCAATGTTCATGCCGCCAATGTATCCCACTTTGCCGTCCACTACACAGAGTTTGCGATGGTTGCGGTAGTTTACCTTACTGGTAAAGGCAGGAAACCTTACAGGCATGAAGGCATGTACCTCCACACCGGCATCACGCAGACTTTCGAAAAAAGCATCACTCACTCTCCAGCACCCCACATCGTCGTAGACCAGACGCACCTCTACCCCCTGCCGTGCCTTGTCTTTCAGCGCATCGGCTACAAGCTGGCCCAAGGCATCGTCTTCTATGATATACGTGTCCAAGTGGATGTGGTGGCGCGCAGAACCGATGGCGCGCAGGAGGGAAAGGATGAAGTCGCTTCCGGACGTAAACACATCCACCTTGTTGTCCTTGAAGGGCAATGCCCAGTTCTGACTGGTAAAAAGGCGCATGAGCGGCTGTACGTCTTCAGGCAAGTGCAGGTTTTCCTGTTCGGCAAACTCGAGCATGGAGCGCTTGGTAAGCTGGTCCATGGAACGCTTGCTGATAAGCCGCTGTCTGCGCACATTCTGCCCGAAGAAGAAATAAAGCACCAGACCGGCATACGGGACAAAGACAAGCAGGAGTATCCACGCCATGGTCTTGGCTGGTTGCTTGTTGTCCATGAGCACGGCAACGATGGCCGGCAACGTGAGCAACAGATAGACAAGCAGGTAAATCCAATGGATGTATATCATGACGCTTTATCCTCCTTTCCGGTTTTATTTTTCTTCCCCCCTTCCCTTCATGGGGCTGCGCACGAAGAAGGTTTCGGGAGCATACGTTTCAGTTGAAAATAAAGTTCGACTGGTTGGCCAACAGACTGTTCATCTGCTTGAGCCGGGTAAACTCTACCACCAGTTCCATATTGGTGGGATTGGCAGCAAACTCCTGCTGCACCTCTATCAGGCGCTGAGAGATGTAGTGGGTGCGGAAACTGAGAAGGTCCTTCTGTACCAGTTGGCGCAGTTTCTCTGGGTTCATCTTCATCTGCAGACTGGCGGTAGATACTTCCTGTTCGCCCGTCATCATGCCGGCAAGCTTGCTTATTTCCGGGTTGGGATGGTTGGCAAAATAGATTTCGGCTTTGAAACCTTCGTCGCCGAGATGTTCCATAGCCTCCTGCAGTATTTTATTGTACAGTTCGTTGTGGAACTTAAATCCGTCACCCGCCAGGTCGAGACTGACGTACTGCATCACGGGCAACTCCACGTCGTTTCCTTCGGTGTCCTTCACCGTGATACACTCTTCGCCGTGGTGAAGCACAATCTGTATCAACAGCGTCTCCACCTTCAGCAACTTGTCGAGAGGCGTCATTCCGGCAGTGCCTGAAGGTCTGGATGGCTGATAAGCCTGTGCCGGTTGTTCGGAAAGACCGGCTGCACGGCGTTCCTCACGCACCTGTTCGCTCAGCCCGTTGCGCACGAAATTGTTGAGCGCATTGACGATGATGGCCTCGTTTACGCCAAGGCGGTGAGAGCAGTCGGTGATGTACGAAGCGCGCGTTATCTGGTTCTTTATCTTGGAAATGCTCTCCACGATAGAGTTGATGGCCTGACTTCGCTTTACCGGGTCGGTAACGCCCTTCAGCAGGCGATCGGTCTTAAACTGGATGAAGTCGGTCTGATGCTCTACGATGTATTTACGGAAGTCTTCTGCCGTATGGCTGCGGGCAAAACTGTCAGGGTCGTTGCCGTCGGGCAGAAACAGCACCTTTACGTTCATCTCTTCCTCGAGGAGCATATCCGTACCGCGCAGGGCTGCATGCTCACCTGCCGCATCGCCGTCGTAGAGCAACACGATATTGTCGGTAAAGCGGTGGAGCAACCTTATCTGATGGACGCTGAGCGCAGTACCCGAGTTGGCCACCACGTTCTCTATGCCGCACTGGTGCATGGAGATGACATCCGTGTAACCTTCCACCATATAGACGCAGTCTTCTTTGGCTATGGCCTTCTTGGCCTGGAAAAGTCCATAGAGTTCGCGTTCCTTATGATAGATTTCGCTGTCGGGCGAATTGACATACTTCTGGCTTACGCCCTTGGTACGGCTGTCGAGCACACGCCCGCCAAACGCCACCACCTTTCCGCTGACACTAATCCACGGAAAAATGGCACGCCCCGAAAATCGGTCGAAGTAAGAGCCTGGCTCCTTGTCGCTGGCGATAAGCACGCCTGTGGCAACGAGAAACTTGGGATTATAGCCAGCCTTGACCGCCGCGTCTACGGTAGCCGTACGGTTGGCCAAGGAGAACCCCAACTGGAACTTGCGGATGATGTCGTCGCGGAAACCGCGACTGCGGAAATACTGCATACCGATGGCACGCCCGTCTACATCTTCCTGCAGAATGGTCTGGAAATACTTTGCTGCCCATTCGTTGGCTATAAACATAGACTCACGCTCGCTCTCCTTTTGTTTCTCTTCGTCGGTAAGCTCACGTTCCTGTATTTCGATGTGGTACTTGTTGGCGAGCCAACGAAGAGCATCGGGATAGGTCATCTGCTCCAGCTCCATCAGGAAGTTGACCGCATTGCCGCCCTTTCCGCAGGTAAAGCAATGGCAGATGCCTCTTGTGGGGGAGACGGAGAAAGAAGGATGGGAATCGTTGTGGAAAGGACAGAGGCCGATGTAGTTGACACCCCGTTTCTTGAGTGTCACAAATTCGGACACCACCTCTTCTATCTTGGTGGCATCCATGATGCGGTTAATGGTCGGCCTGTCTATCATCGGTTTGTGTAGTAATTAATTCTTTGTAGCATACAACACGCGGTCTGCTATTTTACATAAGCCAGTATCTCACGGCTTTTTCTTCCCTCATGTGCCGGCAGGGGCATAAAACCCTCCGTCAGTCCGGTCTTCACACTCATGACCTCGAAGACTGATGCTGCGTATGCTGCAAGTTTGAGCCTTGCCAACTCGTGACATACGGCGTCTTCGTCATAGTTGTCTGCATAGAGCAGGGTGTGCAGGTCGTCAAGATAGTGCTGGGGAATGTTCTTGTGGGGCATTCTGCTCTCTATCTGTAATATTTGCGCAACGATGGCGTCCTCGGTTTTGGCGGCTATGGCCTTTGTCTTGCGCTCTTCGAAGGCATTGAGCACCGCGGAACAGACTTCCTTCCATTCGCCCACCATCGTTTCGGGCGTAGTCAACTTGCTATAAGAAAAATATCTTATCAGCAACAAGCTCTTGTTCCAGCCCAACTTTTGCAGATAGGCATACTCCATGGGGGTCGTTGCCACCTGCAAGTCTGCCCTGCTGCACATCGCCTTCTGAAAACATGCAGTCTGCAGGTTTCTCGCCATATAAGGATTGGCATTGTTGCGTGGCGATACGTCGCCGAGGGGGCACAGCACATAAGGTATCCCCATCCGGGCAGCTCTCCTTGCCACGCGGGCTTCCTCCGTACTCCATGCACCGAACAGCAGCACGATGTCTGCGTCCTCGAGCGTTGGCGACACATCAAGGCTTTGACTCAATGCCTCGAAGTAAGCCTTATACATCGCCACTTTGCGCTTCTTTTGCTTTATGTACAGATAAACTTTCATCTATGTTCCTCCTTGGTTATTTAGTAACGTGTTAAAAAAAAGGACTTGCGCAGTTTTGTACAGTACGGGCTGGACCAACGGTCAC
>CAVCGV010000160.1:0-4724 GCA_963601815.1 bacterium | reverse complement strand
GCGCTGCAAACAACTAATGTATAACATAAATGGAGAAAGAAGTATGAAACAAAACATAAAGAGAGTGATATTCGTTTTGACGGTAACGGTTTGTGCCGTCGTGGGGTTTTCCTATTTTTGTAGTGACGGGAAGGCGGATGGCGTTTCTGCCCTCGGCGAGGAGGCGCATGGGGCGCATGATGAAAAGGAGGGGGACCGTCATGGGCATGGCGAGGAGGATGCCGAAGGAGAGGAGAAACACCACGGCCATGGCGGCGAGGAGGAGATAGCCGATATTCCGCTGACCGAGAAACAGGTGTCTACGGTGGACCTGAAGATGGGCGAGGTGAAGAACAGGGAGATGGATGCCACGATTCAGGCTACAGGAACGCTGGTGCTGAGGGCGCAGAGTATGGCGGACGTGTCTTCCCTGATGGGGGGCATCGTGAAGCGTGTTCTTGTAAACGAGGGCGAGCGTGTAGGCAAGGGACAGGTGGTAGCCATGGTGGAAAATACGGACGTGGTATCGTTGCAGAAAGAGTATTTTACCGCATACAAGGAGATGCAGATGGCGCGTATGGAGATGGAACGGCAGGAGGGTCTTGCCCAAAACGGGGCGGGCATCAAGAAGAATCTGCAGCAGACACGCAAGGACTACCAGGTGGCGCACGCCAGCATGACGGGACTGGGAAGGCAGCTTGCGCAGTTGGGCATCAGTACGCGCGAGGTATCGGCGGGGAAGTTTACGTGTGTGTTCCCCCTTCGCAGTCCGATATCGGGTACTGTGTCGCAGATAACGGCGTCGCTCGGCAGTTATGCGGACATGCAGACGCCTCTGATGAAGATACGCAACAACAACGCCGTGGAGTGTGACCTGAACGTGTTCGAAAAGGACATCAACAAGGTAAAAGTGGGCGACAGGGTGCTTCTTTCGCTTACCAATCAGGCTGGGGTGAACGTGGGCGGTCGTGTGTACGGCATGAACGAATACTTCAATGACGGGACGAAGAGCGTAGCCGTGCACGTGAGGCTCGACGCGAAAAGAGGTGCGCGGCTCTTTGACGGCATGTTTGTATCGGGCAGGATAGCTACGGGCAGACAGGTGTGCAATGCGCTGCCCGACAAGGCTATAGTGAGGGCAGACGGCAAGAGTTACATCTTTGTGCTGAACAATGCGCCCAGGTCGGGGAAGTACAGTTTTTCGCGCCACGAGGTGACGACGGGGCTGAGCGAGGACGGCTACACCGAAGTGGAGCTGTGCAAGCACATACGCAAGGGGCAGAAGGTGGTGACGGACAACGCTTTCTATCTGGCTTCGCTCACGACGGAGCATGGCGAACATACACACTGATGCGTACATTATTTATATAGAGAGATATGTTTCAGAAACTCATAGACGAGTCGATACGCCACAAGCTGGTGGTCGGCATATTTACGATAGCCCTTGTCGTGTGGGGCGTATGGTCGCTTGTGCACCTGCCGTTCGACTCTACTCCCGACATTACAGACAACCAGGTGCAGGTAATAACGCAGGCACCTGCCCTCGGCGCACAGGAGGTGGAACAGAACATTACCACGCCGATAGAGATGAGCCTTGCCAATATACCGCGGCTGAAGGAACGGCGCAGCATTTCGCGCAGCGGACTTTCGGTCATTACGCTGGTATTCGACGATGATGCCGACATCTATTGGGCACGGTCGCAGGTGAGCCAGATGCTGGAGGAGGTAACGCGCACTCTGCCCCGTAACGTGGACACGGAGATGGGACCGATAGCTACGGGCCTGGGCGAGATATTCCATTACACGATACGGCCTGCCAAGGGGTACGAAAACAGATACACGCTCACACAGTTGCGTACGATACAGGACTGGATAGTGCGCAAGCAACTGTCGGGTACGCCCGGCGTGGCAGAGGTGAGCGGATGGGGCGGTTATGTAAAGCAGTACGAGGTGGCGGTGAACACGGAGCGGCTGCAGGCCAACGGCATAAGTCTGGCGGAACTGTTTGGCGCCCTGGAGAAGAACAATGCCAATACCGGAGGCAGTTATATAGAACAGGCTTCGAACCAGTACTTTATACGAGGCATAGGCGTGGTGAAGAACATTGACGACATCGCCAACATACCCGTAAAGACCGTAGGAAACACGGTGGTGAAGGTGGGCGACGTGGCAAAGGTGCAGACAGGCCACGCCACGCGCTTCGGTGCCGTAACGCGCAACGGCGAGGGAGAAGTGGTGGCAGGAATAGCCATCATGCTGAAGGGCGAGAACTTCCAGGAGGTGATAGGCCATGTGAAACAGCGCATCGGCCAGATACAGAAATCGTTGCCGGAGGGAGTGGTCATAGAACCCTTCATAGACCGTACACGCCTGGTGGAGAGGGTGGAAGGCACGATAGCGCGCAACCTCATAGAGGGCGGCATCATCGTGGTATTTGTGCTGGTAGTCTTTCTGGGCAACTACAGGGCTGGACTTGTCGTGGCAAGTGTCATTCCCCTCAGTATGCTTTTTGCGTTCGGCATGATGAAGACGTTCGGCATTGCGGGAAACCTGATGAGTCTGGGTGCCATAGACTTCGGCATGATAGTAGACTCGGCGGTAATCATCGTCGAGGCAGTGGTGACCCACCTGCATACGCGGGGAAACGTACGGCTGAGCAGGGCGCAGATGGACGAGGAGGTGCGCTTCTCGGCTTCGCGCATAAGGCAGAGCGCAGCCTTCGGCGAGTTGATAATCATGGTGGTTTATGTGCCGCTCATGACGCTCGTAGGCATAGAGGGGAAGATGTTCCGGCCCATGGCGCTGACCGTCTTTTTCGCCATACTGGGTGCGTTTATCCTCTCGCTGACGTATGTGCCCGTGGCAAGTTGCCTGTTCCTGAGCCGGAGCGTGCAGCAGCGGGAGTCGTTCTCAGACCGTATGCTGCGGAAGTTGCAATCGTGGTACAGGCCTGTGCTGGAGTGGGTGCTGGCACATGGCAAGGATGTCATTACGGGCGCGGTAGCCCTGTTTTGCGTCAGCGTCGTTTCGTTCCGATACCTGGGCGGAGAGTTTATCCCCAACCTGGAAGAGGGCGACTTCGCCATCGAGATGAGTATGGCGCAGGGAACCTCCCTCTCGCAGATGGTGGAGACCTGCGGCAAGGCGGAAAAGTTGCTGAAGGACAGTTACCCGGAGATAAAGCAGGTGGTGAGCCGCATAGGCAGCGCAGAGATACCTACCGACCCGATGCCGGTGGAGCGTGCAGACATCATGGTGGCACTGCGCCCCAAGGCAGAATGGACGTCGGCGCGGAGCACAGAGGAGCTGATGGAGCAGATGAGCAAGACGCTGGAGAACATACCGGGACTGGAGGCGGAAATATCGCAGCCTATCCAGATGCGCAACAACGAGTTGCTTACCGGCATCAAGCAGGACGTCGCCATCAAGGTGTTCGGCGAGGACATGGATGTGCTTGCCGCAGAGGCAGACCGCATCAGGCAACTGATAAGTAACGTGAAAGGCGTGAGCGGAATACAGGTGGAAGAGGTAACGGGACTGCCCCAGATACAGGTGGTGTACAAGCATGAGCGCCTGGCGGGGTACGGACTGAGCGTGGAAGACGCCAACCGCATACTGGAGACCGCGTTTGCCGGTGGCGTGGCGGGAAGCGTGTATGAAGGCGACAAGAAGTTTGACCTGGTGGTGCGGCTGGACAAAGAACTGCGCAATGTGGAGACGCTGCGTAACCTCGCCGTGCCGATAGGGGGAGGACAGACGGTTCCGCTTTGCCAGATAGCCGATATCGACTTCAAGCCTGCACCCGCCCAGGTTTCGCATGAAGACGGTGCGCGCCGCATCTATGTGGGCTTCAACGTGAAGGGGCGCGACATACAGAGTACGGTGGCGGACATAGAACGGCTGATGGACAAGAAGGTGAAACTGCCCGAAGGCTATTACTATACCTATGGCGGAGAGTTCAGGAACCTGCAGAGTGCCACGGATCGCCTGATGGTAGTGGTGCCGGTGGCGCTGGCGGTCATTCTGCTGTTGCTGTTTGCCACGCTGAAGAGCATAAAGGAGACGCTCTTCGTCTTTACCGCCATCCCGCTGGCAGCCATCGGCGGAATATGGGCGTTGTGGATGCGGGGAATGCCGTTCTCCATTTCTGCCGGTGTGGGCTTTATAGCCCTCTTTGGTGTGGCGGTGCTCAACGGTATCGTCCTCATCGGTCAGATGAACCAGATGGAACGGGAACAGAGAAAACGCCTGGAGCAACAGGCGACGACTGAGGAAACCATCAGGCAGCGGATAACAGAGAGCTGTATGGTAAGGTTGCGCCCTGTGCTGATGACAGCCCTGGTGGCGTCGATGGGATTCTTGCCGATGGCGCTGTCGCAGGGCGACGGGGCTGAGGTGCAGCGCCCCTTGGCGACGGTCGTTATCGGCGGACTGGTTACTTCCACGCTGTTGACACTCCTGGTGTTGCCCGCCATCTACAAGACGTTTACGGTGGGTGGCAGAAGAAGCTGAAGGTCGTAGGAGGTGTTATAGTAGTTGACGCGTCCCCGCGTCAGACAATGAGGATGTTTGTGCAGCGAGGACGCTGCCACTACTACGGTTTGCCACGACAATAACGAACGAATAATGAACGACTAAAAAAACGAACGAATGATGAAACGAACAATAACAAATATAGTGCTTTTGGCAAGCGTCTACGTGTGCGGTGGGCAGACGACAGGCAGCGTGGAGACGAAGAAAAGCAT
>CAVCGV010000159.1:0-4751 GCA_963601815.1 bacterium | reverse complement strand
GGCGGTGGATTCGGCGGCGGAAGCCATAGCGGTGGCGGCGGTTCGTTCGGACGCAGATAAACACGACGGAACATCACTACAACCATATACTATATCGTTAAAGAAAACACAAATTAGAGAGCAAACAAACGAGGGGGCATCGGCAGAGTGATCTGCTGATGCCCCCGTTCTTTTGTGCTCTCTTTACCTATCTTGGGGGAGAGCATCGCCCCCCAAGAGGGGGATACACTTATCTTCGGACTGTCCTCTATTTTATTTGACGACAATCTTCTTTTTGGAAAATAGTAATGCGAAAAAACTGTACCTACTTGCCTATCACTATCGTCTTGAACCAATCTTTCAACACGCCAGCATATTGGTCTTGCGAATCGGAAAGGAGGATGAGCACCTGGGAGCCATCCTCCAACTGTGGTCCCAGGCACATGCCTTCATAATTGGCAAAGGAACGGTCGAAGAGCGACAAGCCTGTCTTCCATTCCGTCAGCAACCGCTTACCTATAAAAGGTGTTTCCTTGCCAAAGGGTTCTGACAGGGGGAAAGGCTTCTCCTGCCAAGGATTCACCACATAGAGTTTGCACTTGCAGAAGGCGCCAAGCTTCCGCTTCGGGATGAAAGCCTCACGTTCCAACACCAGGAGTTGCCCGTCTGGCAAAACACAAAGTTCGCTTACTCCCATCACGTAGGTTTCCGCCTTGCGACTGACGGAAGGCTTGTCCATCTCATAGGCATAAGCCGCCATAGGGTATTCCGAACCGGCATTGTCGGCATACATCAACAAGGGGACGCTCCCTGCTGTGTCCACAACATGGGGCAGAATAGTGTCCACAACATGGGGCATAATATGTCCATAGCCATTGGCAATGCGGCTTCCTCCCCACTCTATCCCCATCAAGCGAAGTCTATTCGCCATCCCGTTCTCCGGGGTAGCAGGCTGCCCGTCCTTTCGGAGTGTACTTTCAGGGATGGTCCATAGCGTATGATGGATGGAATCGAAAGCCAGCGACTCGAAAACATAGTTGGGATAGAAGCTATCCGACCGCCATTTCATCTCCCAAAGATTAGAATTTCTCCCCCCAGAGACGGGGTATTCTTTCAGACGCCAATAACCTTCGCTCGCAATCACTACCGTGGAATCAGACACCTTGGCTATCGCCTCATGGTCGAAGCCTTTCTCCTTTCCTTGCCAAGGTTGCACAACATCAGACATGTCCTCATGACGGCTTCCGTCTACATACTGCGTAAAACCGAGGTTCTCCACTCGCTCCAGATCTCCCGTCTCAGGATTAACCTGAATACGGAAATTGAAGTAAAGGGCACTGTCCGACTTGTCGCTCACCACCGCATAGATGTCATCGTGCAGACGGGTAACGCCGCTATAATTTCCCGCAGGAACCGTCTTCGGGAATGACTTCTGCGCATTCTCCCTCACCACATGCCAGTCTTGGGCCCCTGCCATACTGGTATAAAAAAGAAGAGTGCCCGACAAGAGCACTCCTTTCATTACTTTATTCTTCATCATGATGTTTCTCTCTGAAGCTGTGTTCTAAAATTTCCACGCATAGTTAAAACTCTTCTTTAGACGGATTGCCTTTGATGTGTTTTTAGAACCCGCCTTAAAGTGCCGCATAAGTCAATACGAACTCCATGGCCAACTCGAAGTCTACATGTACCGTCTGTTTGCGTTTCAGGTTCTCTACCTCGCACAACCAGTCGGACATAGTATCGAATGGCTTTACCCGCATGTCTTCAAACTGCAGGTTGTCTTCCGAAAACAACTTGTATGTCGTCTCCTTGGCACACCAATGCACCAAGAGAGAATCCAGTCCGGCAGCCTTCTCGTCCTTACGGAGAAACTTGGAGGCGATGCGCTCCACCCTGTCGCTGAAATACTCGATGTCGACAGCCACCTCCTTGGTCTTTGACAACATCAAGGCGGCATAACCCTTGGTATGGGTTACGCTGATGTGGTAACCACGAAACAAAGGCTTGCCTGCCTCATTGTGCGTGATGTCACCAGCATGGGAGAGCAACCCCTTGGAAGCCCCGTTCGCCCTGAGCATCTCATACATTAATGCACGAATGGCAAGAAACTCCAGTTTCCTGCCATCACTCTTGTATTTTTCCTCCAGCATGGAGTGATAAGTCTGCAGATGGGGGTACTGGTCGCATAACTGCTCCACGCTCTCGTCCAACTGCCATAAGCCAAGACTCACTCCTGGATAAACCTCACGTATATTGACTAATGCCATCTATTCTTGTCCTTGCTCTGTTTTTTAAGAATGCACCGTCACCTTTATCTTACTGATACGGCGCTCCTCGACGTTCATCACCTCGAAGGTATAGTTCTTGTAATCTATCTTCTCGCGTATGCTCGGGAAATCGCCCTTTATTTCCAACAAGAGTCCTGCCAAGGTATCGGCATCACCCTCCACCTCTTCTAACTCCTCGTCGTCGATATTCAGAATGCGACAGAAATCCGTAAGCAGAGTCTTGCCCTCGAAGATGTACGTGTTATAATTCAACTTTGAGTAGAACTTCTCTTCCTCATCGTATTCATCATTGATTTCGCCCACGATTTCCTCCATAATATCCTCAAGGGTAACGATGCCGCTGGTACCGCCAAACTCGTCGACCACGATGGCGATGTGCACCTTGTTCTCCTGGAACTCACGCAGCAAATCGTCTATCTTCTTGGTCTCCGGCACAAAATACGGCGGACGTATCAGGCTCTGCCAGCGGAAGGTGGACGGTTTTGACAGATGGGGCAGAAGGTCCTTGATATAGAGTATGCCACGTATATTGTCCGTGCTGTCCTGGTAGATGGGAATACGGCTATAGTTGTTGTCCACTATACACTTCAGCACATCGGAATAGTTGCTTCTGATGTCAAGGTCCACGATGTTCTGTCTGCTGGTCATCACCTCCTTGGCGGTCTCGTCGCCAAAACGGATGATGCCCTTCAGCATGCTCTGCTCGTTCTTGATGTCATTCTTGTCTGTCAGTTCCAATGCCTGCTCAAGGTCGTCCACGCTCAGCATGTGGTTCTCTTTCTTCACCAACTTCTCTGCCAACAAGCCGCTTTTCAGCAATATGGTCTCTATAGGCCAAAACAGACGGCGGGCAAAGAGGATGCAGCCCACTACACGTCGGCAGAAACGAAGGGGCTGCTGGCGGCAATACACCTTGGGCATGATTTCACCGAACAAGAGCAAGAGGAAGGTGAGAAACACCGTCATGACGAGAAACTGCAGCCAATAGGCTTTTGGTCCAAAGTGGACTATTCCGACAAATATACGGCTCGTAAGCATGACGATCATGACGTTGACGAAATTATTGGTTATCAAAATGGTAGCCAACGTACGCTCAGAATCGTCGCGGAGCATCTTTATCTTCTTGTCACTTGCATCCTTTTCTTCTTCCAGTTCTGACACATCAGCCGGAGAAAGACTGAAGAATGCTATTTCGGAACCACTGGCAAAAGCTGAAATACATATCAGAGCCAGGGCCAATACTGCAGCCAATACTATGCCTTGCGACGGCAAATGAACTGTCACATCGCCAAAGGCTTCGGTTATGGTCGATATATCCAATGTCTTATCTTTTAGGTATTTACAGACCGGCTACCTGCTAAAAGGGTAGCTGGTCGTCATTTTGTTCCAGGTTGCTGTCCGTAGAGGATTCCGGAGCGGCGCCAGGGCTCTGTTGTGCGGAAACCGAGTCTGCGGGGTTACCGGGCACAGCAACGCCAGATGCGGTACGCGGGGTAAGCATCTCCATATTGTCCACATATATCTCGGTAACAAAACGGCGCTTACCCTGCTTGTCATCATAATAACGATAACGTATTTTTCCATCTACGTAAAGTTTGTCGCCCTTGTGTACATATTTCTCCACAATCTTGGCCAGATGGCGGTAAAACACAAGATTATGCCAGTCGGTACGGTCGGGCACATAGGTTCCGTTTGACAGGACATAACCTTTTTCTGTCGTTGCCAGACTAACCTGCGCCACAGCCTGATCGGCATCATAATAACGTACATCTGGGTCTTTGCCCACATTGCCTATCAGCATTACCTTATTCATAACAGCACTTTCCTTTCTTTGTTTTTATTTCCACATTCCCAGATAACGATACTGGAAATTCTTTCCCTTGATGGACGGAAACTGGCTACGCTCATCTACCCGTTCACGCAAATGATCCAACAGGCGGTTGTAACAGTCTTGTGGAGAATTGGCCTTTAGGTTGGCCACAAAATGGGTATCGCGATACTCGTGCTTGCCGGTAGAAGGCACAAGTACCACGCGCTTGAAGTCGAGCGTCGCTTCGTACCAACCGGGATGCTTCTCGCTGTAATTAGGCATATTGCCGCGGTCCTGCGCATCGGTCGCAGGCTGGGCGACGGGACGAACAGCCTTTTTCTCCTTAAAGTCCTGCATACAGGAGGCTGTGGTCTTTATAACGATAAAATAGACACGAGGGCGTACCTTATAGCGTTTGGGATAACAAATGTCACCAGCCGCATAGCTTCTGAGGTCAGAAACAAGAGCATCGTCAACAGTAATCTCCGGAATACTTCTTAAAAAATCTATGGCTTCATCAGCAGTGGATACAAATGCTTCGCTATCGAAATATCTTAAATATAAATTCATAAGAAAATTGTATGCTTTTCAATAAAAAGAATATAAAAAAGAGCGGAAAACGGGACTCGAACCCGCGACCCCGACCTTGGCAAGGTCGTGCTCTACCAACT
>CAVCGV010000158.1:0-4928 GCA_963601815.1 bacterium | reverse complement strand
TTGAGCAGATTTGTCCTGCACGCCCTGAAAGGGCACATTTCGCGAATCAAAAAAATGCTCAAGTTATTTTTTACACGTTACTTACCGTTTTTCTTTTTCCTCAGCCGGGCATAGAAATCCTGTAGCTGGCCAGACTTTACGCCCATGACCAAGAGACGGTCAAGGTCCTGATAGGCTTCCGTTGTCCGCCCCAAAGCTATGAGGATATCCAGATGGTTGACTACATAATCCTGCGAAGTAGAGTCGAGAGCCATCGCCCGGGCATAGTCATATTCCGCCAAGTCAAGCATATTGCGTTCCTGCTCCATTCCGCCACGGGCAGCATACGCCACAGCACTGTCGGGATACTGCTCGATAAGCGAGTTGATGCCGTCGTACGCCTCGGTGTAGTGTCGGTCATGCTGATTGAGCAATGCCAACCCCAACTGTGCCTGGAAATTGCCAGGCACCAGAACCAGAAGGTTCTGGTAATCGAGACGGGCAAAATTGTACCGTTTCATTTTCTCGTTGACAAAAGCGCGGTAAAACAGTCCGGCAATGTTCGTGTTGTTCAGGAAAAGCACCTTGTCGAGATCGTCCTTGGCATAAGCCCACTGCTCCAATTCTATATTCCACGCCACTTTCTTCAGCCGCAGGTCTATACTGTCGGGAGCATAGGCCAACTGCTCTGTAGCCCTTGCCAGGGAGTCACGAAGGTCTTGGTTGGTCTGTGCCCGCAGAGGCAAAAAGGAGAGCATGGCCAACCCTGTAGCAGCCATGCTCCTTGCACTATTTATACTTTGAAAAATATTCATGCCGCAAAAATACGGTATTTATTGCAGACAAGCAAACTATATCGCCCCTTTTTAAGGCAAGTTAGTAATAGTTAAGGCATGTTCTATTTAGAACACGCCTTAAGAGTCTTGCCTACCTTTTATCCAGCGGCGTATAATCCAACTCGCCCAGTATGTTCTTGTATGCCGGACGTATGATGCGGCGGCCCTCGAAATTGAGTTCCTCTATACGGTGGGCAGTCCAGCCTACGATACGTGCCATGGCAAAGATGGGCGTATAGATTTCCTGTGGCAGTCCTATCATCTCATAGATAAAACCACTGTAGAAGTCGAGGTTGGCACAAGCAGGTTTGGTTCCGCCGCGATGCTTCGTAAGGCACTTGATGCCTTCCTGCTCTATTAGTTTCAGGAACTCATACTCGTCTTCCCTACCCTTCTCCTTAGCCAGTTCGCCGGCAAGTTTCTTCAACTCCACAGCTCGCGGGTCGCTCAGGGTATAGACGGCATGGCCTATGCCATAGATAAGTCCGGTCTGGTCATAAGCCTCCTTGTTGAGCATACGCATCAGGTACACATCCAGTTCCTCCACATTCTTCCAGTCCTTTATTTCTTCCTTCAGATGGTGGAACATGTTGATGACCTTGATATTGGCACCACCATGCAACGGGCCTTTCAAGCTGCCGATACCTGCCGCAATGGAACTGTAGGTATCTGTACGCGAAGACGAGGTGACACGCACGGTAAAGGTAGAGTTGTTACCGCCTCCATGCTCTGCCTGGATAATGAGGAGGAGGTCGAGCATACGCGCATCCAACTCGGAGTAATTCTCATGCTTCATCATGAAGAGGAAGTTCTCTGCTATTCCGAGATTCTCGCGCGGATGACGGATATGAAGACTCCTGCCCTGCACGGAGTGGCGGTAGATGTTGTAGGCATACGCGATGATGGTAGGAAATTTGGCTATCAGTTCGATACCCTGGCGCATGAGGTTATCACGGCTGATGTCATCCGGATTGGGGTCGAAGGTGTACATCTCCAGCACACAACGCGCCAGGATGTTCATGATGTTGCTGCCTTCCAGTTCTATGATGTGCGTAATGGTACGGTGATCGAGCGGCATATTGTCGATGAGCAGCTCGCGGAAAGCCTGCAGCTCCTCCTTGTCGGGCAACTGTCCCGAGAGCAAGAGGAACGCCACCTCCTCGAAACCGAACCTTTTCTCCTTGAGCAAGGGCGACACAAGGTCGTCCAACTCATAACCGCGGTAATAGAGTTTACCCTCGGTGGGAGTCAGTTTACCGTCGGCGTCACGGTCGTAACCCACAACGTTACCTATATTGGTAAGACCGACAAGCACACCGGAACCGTCTTCGTTTCGAAGTCCGCGCTTCACGTTGTATTTTTTAAAGGCATCCTTGTCTATCTTGCATGAGTTCTTTACCTCATCGCTTAGCTTGTATATCAAATATTCCTTGTTCATAAGCTACTTGTTTTTTGCTGCAAAATTGAGGGCACTACCTGCCTTGAACCATGCTATCTGGGTATCATTGTAGGTGTGTTCCACTTCGAATGTTTCCTCTGTCCCGTCTTTGTGTTTCAGTAAAACTGCAAGCTTGGAGCCGGGCGCAAAGTCTTTCAGTCCGGAAAGAGAGATGCGGTCATCCTCCTGTACCTTATTATAATCGTCCTTGTTGCAGAACGTGAGGGCCAGCATCCCCTGCTTCTTCAGATTGGTTTCATGTATGCGTGCGAAACTCTTGGCAAGAATCACCTTCACATTGAGGAAACGAGGCTCCATGGCTGCATGCTCACGCGAAGATCCTTCTCCATAGTTGTCCTCTGCCACCACGATACTGCCAATACCCTGTGCCTTGTATGCCTTGGCAGCGGTAGAAACCTCCACATATTCGCCCGTGAGCTGGTTCTTCACCTTGTTGCTTTCGCCGTTGAAGGCATTGACAGCGCCCATCAACAGGTTGTCCGAAATATTCTGCAGATGTCCGCGGAACTTGAGCCACGGACCAGCCATAGAAATGTGGTCAGTGGTACACTTGCCCTCCGTCTTGATGAGCAGCGGCATGTCTACAAGGTCGTGGCCGTCCCAAGCGGCAAACGGAGCAAGTTTCTGCAGACGTTGACTCTCGGGAGCGATGACTACCTCTACACCAGCATTTTCCTCACTGGGTGCGATGAAGCCCTTGTCCTCCACGGCAAATCCCTTGGGAGGGAAGGTGTAACCTGTGGGAGCGTCGAGTTTGACACTTACTCCCTCCTTATTTAATAAGGTGTCGGTTGCCGGGTTGAAGTCCAATCGACCAGCAATGGTAAGAGCTACAGTAAGTTCCGGACTGCCAATAAAGGCAAACGTATTGGGGTTGCCGTCGGCACGGCGCCGGAAATTGCGGTTGAACGAAGTCACTATGGCATTCTTGCGTGTATTATCGTCCGTATGGCGTTTCCATTGTCCGATACAAGGTCCGCAGGCATTGGTCATAATCAATGCACCTATCTTCTTGAAGTCTTCGAGTATGCCGTCGCGCTCCGCCGTATAGCGTATCTGCTCAGAACCGGGGTTGATGATAAGCTGTCCCTTCACCTCTATACCCTTCTCATAAGCCTGACGGGCCACGCTCGCCGCCCGGGCGAGGTCTTGGTAAGAAGAGTTGGTACAACTGCCTACCAGTCCCACCTCCACTACCATCGGATAGTCATTGGCAGGTCCTTTCGCCTTCATGTGCGAGATAGGTGTGGCTGCATCGGGAGTGAACGGACCGTTCAGATGCGGTTCCACTTTGGAGAGATCTATCTCCACGATCTGGTCATAGAAAGCGGAAGGATTGGCAAGGACCTCGTCATCGGCACGCAGTTCTGCTGCATTCTGCTGCGCCAGTACGGCAATTTCCATACGTCCTGTCTTGCGAAGATATTCGCCAGCATTCCCGTCGAAGGGGAAGATGGAACATGTGGCACCCAGTTCGGCACCCATATTACAGATAGTGGCCTTGCCTGTAGTGGAAATGCTGTCAAGTCCGTTACCGAAGTATTCGAGGATGGCATTGGTTCCTCCCTTCACCGTCAGAATGCCGAGTATCTCGAGAATAACATCCTTGGGAGTAGCCCAGTCCGAGAGCTTGCCAGTAAGATGCACACCTATGAGGCGAGGCATCTTGAGTTCCCACGGCTGACCGGTAAGCACGTCGACAGCATCTGCGCCACCCACACCTACAGCCACCATACCGAGACCTCCGGCGTTGGGCGTGTGAGAATCGGTACCCACCATCATACCACCAGGAAAAGCGTAGTTCTCCAAAACTACTTGATGGATAATACCGGCACCTGGTCCCCAGAAACCGATATGATACTTCTGCGAAACAGATTTAAGGAAATCGTAAACCTCTTTGTTGGTTTTGCAAGCCTCCGGCAAGTCCTGAACAGCGCCCACGTCAGCCCGTATCAGATGGTCGCAGTGTACCGAAGCTGGTACAGCCACCTTGTCCTTGCCGGCATTCATAAACTGCAAGAGTGCCATCTGGGCAGTGGCATCCTGCATCGCCACCCGATTGGGACGGAAGTCCACATACTCTACACCTCTTTTATATGGGTGCAACTCGGTAGGATTGAATAGATGCGCAAAAAGCACCTTCTCTGCATACGTAAGAGGTCGCTTCATGGTAGCCTTTGCCTGTTTCACACTTTCAGAATACGAAGCATAAAAGCTTCTCAGCATTTCAATGTCCAGTATCATCTTGTTCTTGCTTTATGCGTGCCTTGTGCTACACGCGGTTATTACTACTCTTCATTCAGTGGCGAACCGTTTATGCGTCCGCATGAATACAATCTATTACTAAACCGCTTGCAAAAATACACTTTTTTCTTCTAATCATAGCATTTTCATAACAGAAAACAACCTTTTTATATAAAAAATCTTTTACATTGCCACTTTATACGCATATTTATACCATTTATGTCGGGTTCAGAAGCCATCTCTGACGCATTTCGCATTTAAGACGAGCAGATTTTTCTTGCTTCCAGAAGGAGCAAAACCGGTTATGCCCTCCAACATTACCCTACCGTTCACGTACACAAACATTGCCCCTTAAGTAATGTGTAAAAAATAACTTGAGCAGATTTGTCCTGCACGCCCTGAAAGCCCGT
>CAVCGV010000157.1:0-4992 GCA_963601815.1 bacterium | reverse complement strand
GTTACCCACTGGCAAAAGGAGTAGACTTTGTTTCTTTGGACATCCCGTTCACACCAAAAGGGAAATCTCTTTTTCTCACTACGTTTCTCAGAGCCATTACAATAGGAAGAGTCATCAAGAAATTTCAGCAAGCCATCAATCAGATTAAACCTGATGTAATATTCTTTACGATGAGTTTGGGAGCTATCCTGTTGCCCTTCTGCAAGACAAAAGCCCGGAAAGTATACGAGTCTCACAGTGCTCGTTCGTATACTCCCTATCACCAATTATTCTATCCCATGGAAAAGGTGGCAGACCGAGTGATTTGCCTAACCCAAGGTGATGCAAAGGAATATAAGCATACAAAAAGCATCAGCATCATACCAAATTTTACCAACACTCCCCAAAAACATGTGGAAAACTATGGGACAAGAAGAGCCATCGCTGTAGGAAGATTAGAAAACCAAAAAGGATTCGATATTTTGATAGAATGCTGGGGAAAAGTGGCAAAACAGCGCCCAGACTGGCACCTTGACATTTATGGAGAGGGAAGTTGCAGAACTCTGTTACAACAACAAATTGATCAACTTCAGCTAAACGAACAAATCACACTCTGTGGAAGAGTCAACAATATATGGGATATCTACCCCAACTATAGTCTACAAATCGTCTCGTCGAGATACGAAGGACAGTCACTTACTCTCATTGAGGGCCAATCTTGCGGAGTACCAGTCGTAACTTTTGATTTTCAATATGGAGCAAGCGACATCGTAGAAAATGGCTACAATGGCCTCCTTGTACCACAAGGAGACAAAAAGCAATTTTCCGAAGCCATTCTACAGATGACAGCATCGGAAAAATTAAGACAAGAATGTGGCATACATGCCATAAATACAGGAAAGAGATACAGTCGGGAAAATATTTTTCCGAAATGGGTTCAACTTATCGACGACTTATGCTAACATACAGTTGCTCATACTGCTTCGCCACTTCCCTATAATCATGATATTTCTTGACAAAAGCTATGCTCTGACCTGAAAGTCGTACAAGATTGCCGTCCGTAAAGAAAGCACTCTCTATGATGGAGATATTCTTTTCATCAGAATACTCTGGCGACACATTGATGATAGGGCGCAGTTTTTGCTCGTCGATAAACCGGTAAAATTCTTCCTCACCGCCGCCTATTACCACTGTACCACGTGCCATTGCTGCCAACGAATTCATAGAAGGGGTATAACTGTAAAACTGGTCTACGATAACATCCGACTCATCTATCATCTTGCAGTATTCCGCATATGGCACACCTTCTACATATCTTATATCTATACAGTCTGGATGTTTCTGCGAAAGTATCTCCACAAAACGGGCTATCTTCAAGGCTCCTTTCAGAAACTCACGCTTAGGCTGTAAGCCTACAAGTACTTTTATCTTCCCTCCCTTACCTTTAACAGTCTGTTTATCCTTTACAGGAATTTCCATCGGAAGAGGAATATAATGTAGTTTATCCTTAAATTCTGGTACGTCATAACAGAGATAATATTCGTAGAGGCAAGCTACCAAAGCATCAGAATGACAAGATACAGTATGCCAGCACTTGTCGAACTGAGGCATAAAATGAAAAGCCATACGCTCCTTATTTTCCTCTATGTTCTGTAATTTACCATTCCAATAAGTGTCTGAATAAGCGGGAATACCCTTGGCCTGCTGTCTAAATAGGTGCGGGTCGTCTGCATAACATCCCTTGATGATACGCTTGTTGGTAAGCTTCAAGAACCAAAAGACTATCTTGTTCCACCACCCCATCAATGGTACAAACTGATAATTATGCACCTGAACTATGTCATTGCCACATATCACATCCAAATGACACAATATCTTCCACAATACCATCAACCCGCTCCATTTGCCATAACGTTTCATATTGCGACACAAATCTATGTCGCGGGGAGAGTTGTGCCAGTCATTGCCGTCAGACATCAATGTAACGCAATGCCCACGCTCCAACAAGCCTTTCTTTAGAGTGTTATGCAACAAACTCGATTCGCCTACCAGCAGTATCTTCATATCTTCTAAATCGTTCTTTTATACCTGTTTTCCACAATATAGTCACGCTTTCTTAGACCGATAAGTACTATCAGCTTGATGGCAATTTTCTCCAGACAGTATTTCCATGGCATCCATTTCTTTTCGGTTACTTTTCGCCACGGGCTCATCTCTTTATACCTGTCAAACTCTTTCTTAAAAGGATGCTTACAGTTACTGTACCATGGCTTCGGAATACAGGTAAAATGTATGATGGCCGGACGGGACTGGGCATCTTGTATCTGCTGATCGTATTCCCAAGATACAAGACTATAACGCAAATCAAACCAATATTCATTCAATACATTATATCTGAAAGGCAACTCTATCTTGGTATCCTTAAAGAGATAATTAAGCACATCCTGGTCGTGACATTTCAACCGCTCAGGATAAGCCTTTACATAATCCATAAACTGCGTCAACACATGATGCACACGCCAATACTTCAGATTTATCAGCAATATTCCTGCATTGAAATATCCCAAAGCTTGTGGATAACGAAGCCGGTTGTAATGTTCTATATTATTGGTATAACTGTCTGGTACTGCACCTATTGCATAGTTGTCAATATCCGTTTTCCACAAGTCTACAAGCTTATCCACTACCAATGTATCTCCATCAAGATAGATTACCTTATCCATATCCGCAGGCAATATCTCTGTAAGATACAGACGATAATAAGTTGCCAATGAAGAGCCTACATGATCTAACTGATAATCCAGTCCGATAGGGAAATCCTTAAAGGTTTCGTTGTTGACAAGGTAGAAATCTATGGGTTGACCATAACTTTCTGCCAGCATCTTGACAGGCTCCAATAAGGCGGCAGCACTTTCATCATGCAAGAGATGTACATGTACTACCTCCCCCTTATTGTTTTCAAACAAAGAGGTAAGCATGACACCTGTCGGCATAATATATTTACTGTCTGTAGAACAAACTATATCCATTCTATGTGATTTTTCCTTTATTATAGGACGTAAATAAAAACTTTTTATTATCTTTGGACGTATAAAAATGCTATTTCTCATATATATATACGACCATGTCAGTTACAGATAAGTCTAATTTTAACAGCCAGGCACCTCTAATAAGTTTTGTCATAACAACTTATAACGTGCCTATAGAATATCTTACAGAATGTATCAAAAGCATTCTGCAACTGTCTCTTACCGCAAAGGACAGAGAAATCATTCTCATCGATGACGGGAGTGACCTGTCCCCCATAAATGACTTGCTCGAATATCAAGACGAAATAATCTATCTGAGACAATGCAACCAGGGATTGTCCATAGCAAGAAACAGAGGACTGCAAATTGCCACAGGCAAGTACATACAATTTGTAGACGGCAGCGACTATCTCCTACAAACCGGATATGAGCATTGTCTGGACCTTGTAAGATACCACACACCCGACATTGTGTACTTTGAACTTACTGACAAAAAAGTGAAAGAAGTGCCTTACACTTTTACAAAACCGGTAAGCGGAAGCAATTTCCTGCACAACAACAACCTAAGAGGTTCGGTATGCAGTTACATATTCAGAACTTTCATATTAAACGGTCAACGTTTTACGCCTGGCATTCTGCACGAGGACGAGGAATTTACTCCCCTACTCTTTCTGAAGGCTGAACGAGTTATTACCACCACAGCCAAAGCCTATTTCTACCGCAGCAGACTAAAGTCTATCATACACCAAAAGGAAGACAAACAACATCATCTCAAGCAACTGGCAGATACAGAAACAGTAATATTCCACTTGCAGGAGAAATCAGCCCTATTGTCAGAAACGGAGAGAATAGCTCTGAAAAGACGCATCGCCCAACTCACTATGGATTATCTGTACAATACTATCATTCTTACAAGAAGTACACACCAGTTGGAAGAAACCATCAAACGCCTCTATGACAAAGGACTGTATCCTCTTCCCAACAAAAAATATACCAAGAAATACCAATTGTTCTGCAAAGCCATCAGCAACAAGACGGGTAGAAGACTCATGATACTCACCCTGCCGCATGTACGCCGGTAGGGACTACTTCCCTACCGTCCGTCTGCGACTTGTTACGATGCTCCATATTCCCACGGCTATAAGCGGCAGACTCAGTATCTGCCCCATGTCTACGGGGAGTCCGGCCTCGAAAGCCACCTGTATCTCCTTGGTGTACTCTATGAAGAAACGGAACGTGAAGATAAGCGTAAGGCAAAGACCAAAATAGTAACCGGTACCCACACTCTGCGGGCCGCGCCTCTTATAGACAAAGAGGATGATGAGGAAAAAGCAGAAATAAGCCAACGCCTCGTACAACTGACCGGGATGGCGGGGGTACTGGTCTTCGCGGACAAAGATAAATGCCCATGGCACATCAGTTACTTTGCCTATAATCTCTGAGTTCATCAGGTTACCCAAGCGGATAAAAGTGGCTGTAATGCCCGAGCAGATACCCATGTTGTCGAGTACTACCCATCCGCTCACCTTTGTGTTGCGACAGTAGAGCCAGATGCCTATGAGCATGCCTATCACGCCACCATGGCTGGCAAGTCCCTCATATCCCGTGTACTTCCAGCCTCCATCGGGCATGTGGCGTATGGGGATAATCATCTCTATGAAATGATCCCATTGCGTAAGGAAATATTCGGGCTGGTAAAACAGGCAATGCCCTAACCGACCGCCTATCAGTACACCTACGAAGATATAGAAGAACAAGGGCGAGAACTTTTCCTCGCTCAGTCCCTGCTGCTTGTAGAGTTTACTCATGAGCAGATAACCCAAAAGCAACCCCACCATCCAGCAAGTGGCATAATAACGTATTTCGACGGGTCCCAGATGCGCCAGTATCGGACTGGGGTCCCACACGATATAATTGAACAAATTTGCCATCATATATAGGGAATTTAAGGGGGATAGTTATGGATGGACGGGAGCCAGAAAAG
>CAVCGV010000156.1:0-5024 GCA_963601815.1 bacterium | reverse complement strand
TTAATTTGCAAAGATACGATTTTATTTTTGCATTTCCTCAGTTGGCAATGATTTGTTGCCTTAGTTGGTCAAGATTCGTTTCTTTAGTTACCCCTTTACCCTGAGCCAACGGTCACCGGCATTAATAGCTGCCGTCTTTATTAGGAGGTACGGCGTCCTCGCCGTACCATTATCAAAACAGGAAACTCAGTCCGTAAACGAGCAGCAGGTATCTCAGCACCTTGCCGATGGTGATGCTGAGGAGGGAGACGGGCAGGTTGGCGCGTGTCAGTCCCAAGACGATGGTGATGGCACTGCCCAGCAGAGGTAGGAAGGCGAAGAATCCCATCCATGCGCCCCTTCCTGCCATAAAATGTTCCGCCTTGTCGAGGCTCTCCTTTTTCACGTGCAGGTAGCGTTCTATCCACTCCATCTTGCCCATGCGCCCCACACCGTAGTTGAACATCGACCCGAGCACATTTCCTATACTGCCGTATATTACCAGCGGCAACGGCTGTAGTCCAGCAGCCTGTAGCCCTGCCATTACGGCTTCGCTACTGAAGGGGAAGAACGACCCCGCCAGAAAGGCGGCTGCCAGCATGCCCCAATAGCCCCACTCCAATAATAGGTTGATGATAAAGCTCATAACAGTGTCGTTTCGGGATAGAGTAGGTTGAACAACAACAACAGTGCTGTGCCTGCCAGCATGGCGATGAATACGATGTTGGTAATCTTGGTATGTGTAAATGTGATGAAGTGTGCCACGAGCGGTGCTGTGTTTACCACCATGATGCCTATCAGGTCGTCATAGCAGCCGGGCATCAGTACCATGAATGCCAGCGTTACGAAATCCATCACGATAAACGACTCGTAGATGAGGCGTGTGCGTATCTTGTCGGCATAGCTGTTGCGCAGGAAATGTACCGTGCCGAGCAGTGTCAGCACGGTGACGAACGTTACGTTTGCCACCTGGTGTGTTGTGGTCTGCGTATAGTTGAGCAGTCCGCTGTAGTCGATGAAGTCCTTGAAGTGTGCCAGCGGAGTCTGCCAGTTTTCTGTATAGACGAAGTAGCCTGCTACAAACCAGTAGGGCAGTGCTACTCCGAGCAGCGAAGCCAGGAAGGTGCGCACGTTGAACGAGTTGACGAAGAACAGCATGAGCATCCACAATACGGGCAGTAAGTATCCCGTCTGTATGCACGCCAAGGAGGCGAAGCCTGCAAAGACAAAGGCGTAGAATGTCCTGCCTGTGGCGAGATGGTCCTGGTAGGTGGTCCACAGTATGAGGTAGAAAGCGATGGTGCAGAGGGTCACTATGTTGCCCGTGAGTGACGGTGCGGGTAACGATATGGCTGTGACGAGTGCCAGGAAGCAGCACGACACCATGCGACTGTAGGTGCGCATGAGCGAGTTGCGGTTGTTCAGTTCCACCATGAGCAGGGTGGACGCTGCGGTAAGGGCAAACTGCGGCCATATGCCGTCTGCCACCATACCCACCGCCACCCACATCAGGGCGATGAGGGTGGCGGATATGGGCAGTGAGTAGCGGCTGCCCGCTACCTTGTTTTGGAATGTTTTCTTTCTGGGCATTCTTGATGTACAATGATGGCCTTTTTCTTACAGGTCTTGTCCGATGTCTGAGCGGAAGTACTTGTCGGTAAAGCGTATCTTCTGGGCCTCGGTGAAACTCTTGCGGAGGGCTTCATCCTTGTCCTTGCCGTAGCTGCTTACGGCGATGACACGTCCGCCGTTGGTCACCACCTTGCCGTCTTTCAGGGCTGTGCCCGAGTGGAACACCACGGATCCTTCCACCTCGCCGATGCCCTCGATGGGGTATCCCTTCTTGTATGCTTCGGGGTAACCGCCGCTTACGAGCATCACACAGACGGCAGCACGCTCGTCAAACTCGATGGCGCGCTCGTCCAGATTGCCTTCGGCCACACCCTCGAAGAGGTCTACGATGTCGCTCTTCAGGCGCAGCATCACGCTTTCTGTCTCGGGGTCGCCCATACGGCAGTTGTACTCGATGACCATCGGCTCGCCCTCCACATTGATGAGGCCGAAGAAGATGAAGCCCTTGTAGTCGATGTTCTCCTCTGCCAGACCGTCTACGGTAGGACGGATGATGCGGTCTTCCACCTTCTGCATCCACTCCTTCGTGGCGAAGGGCACGGGGGTAACGCTGCCCATACCGCCGGTGTTCAGACCCGTATCGTGTTCGCCTATGCGCTTGTAGTCCTTTGCCTCGGGCAGAATCTTGTAGTTCTTGCCGTCGGTGAGCACGAATACCGAGCACTCTATGCCGCTGAGGAACTCCTCAATGACGACACGAGCAGACGCATTGCCGAACATGCCGCCCAGCATCTCCTTCAGTTCCTTCTTTGCCTCGTCGAGGGTAGGGAGGATGAGTACGCCCTTGCCGGCACACAGTCCGTCGGCCTTCAGTACGTAGGGAGCCTTCAGTGTCTCCAGGAACTTCAGACCTTCTTCCAGGTGCTCGCCGTCGAAGGTCTCGTATTGTGCCGTGGGGATGTTGTGGCGTTTCATAAACTGCTTGGCAAAGTCCTTGCTGCCTTCCAGTACGGCACCCGCCTTCGATGGTCCTATCACTGGGATGTCCTTGGTGCGATCGTCCGCCTTGAACTCGTCGTAGACTCCCTTTACCAGCGGGTCTTCAGGTCCTACCACCACCATGTCTATGGCGTGGGTTACCACGAAGTCTTTCTGTGCCTCGAAGTCGTTGACGCCGATGTTCACGTTCTCGCCGGAGTCTGCCGTTCCGGCATTGCCCGGTGCGATGTAGAGTTTGTCACACTTGTCGCTCTGCGCGATCTTCCATGCCAAGGCGTGCTCTCTGCCGCCGCTTCCCAACAATAGTATTTTCATGTCTGCTGTATGTGTATTGGTTCTTTGGCTGCAAAGTTACGCATTTCCACCGAACTATCCAAAGGGATGAAAACAAAAAATAACAGGAGGCATGGTGCATCTTCGCAGCGGGCTGAAGCCCCAATGAGCAGATAGCCAGGGCAAGCTGTACCTCCCTTACTTGAAGAAACGCTTGTATATGTCGTAGTAGATGTCGAGCCAACCGTCGATGGCAATCGCCTTGAGACTGGATGCCACGTCGGCGTTTTGTCCGATGAGGCTGAGCAGGTCGGGGTTGAAGACAGTACCGGCTCCCGCCTTCAGTTCGGTGATGACCGTTTCGAAGCTCTTCTCCTTCTTGTAGTTGCGGCCCAACTTCTCCGTGGCTGCCTGCATGCAGTCGCAGAGGGTGATGATGTCTATGAGGAAACGGCGCCGCGACTTGGTGTTGTCGAAGTCTTCGGGGTATCCACCCTTGCCGTTGTACCACTTGTGGTGGCCCAGGGTAGTATCGTGGAAGGGGGCGAGCTTAGTGGGAGCGATGTCCAGATACTTCAGCCCGAAACGCGGGTGCATCTTGATAATCTTTATCTCCTCGGGGGTAAGTGGACGGTAGTCGACAGACACGACGGAAATAATGTCGTTCTTGCCCAGGTCGTGGAAGAGCGCGGCGAGAAACAGGAAATGGCGTATCTGCTTACGGTAACGGCGCACGTCCTTGACCGACTTCAGACCGAGGTAGCCCACCAGCAGGTCGGGCGTGTGCTTGATGATGCCGTCGGTGAGGGCATCTGCCAACTTTGCCACGTGTACGGAGTGGGCATAGGTCGTAATCTGCGTGTACACGATCATGCGCTGCAGAAAGTCTATGCGCTCCACCTCGGTAAGGTGACCTATGAGCCGCTGGTAAGTGGTAAAGAACACGAGGTTCTTGATGTAGTTGTTGGTGTTCTGCTGGTCCTTGCGCCGCTGGTAGACCTTGGTTATGTCTTTGCAGAACATGAGGCAGTTCTTGCGCTTCTGCTTTTCGGGTATCTCTGCAATGTCGTTGATGTACACGATGTTGTAGTACTGCTGCAGGAAAGCGTTCAGCGTCGCTTCGTCGTACGAAACGGGGCGGTCCAGTATCTTCCGCCTCTTCTCGTACTTCTCCATAGCCATTTGCAGTGCCTCTTTGGCGGTGAGGTCGCCCGTCCTTATCTTCATGACATAGAGCCGCAATTGTGAGTTGTAGGACAGGTTGGGGGTGTTCTCCATCTTCCTGATGAGCACATGCAGCACCGAGTCGCCGTATGCCTTGTCCATCGAGCTCTTGTTGGTCAGGTAGAAGTTGCGCACAATGTTCTCGTCCTCCCTTGCCATTTTGCTTTTCCAGCGTGCGATGGTTTGCGGTGCCACGTCCGTCTTGGCAAGGAAGGCTGTGTCGGAGAGTATTTTGCGCATCTGTCGGTAAATGTCCCTGTACTCGTCGAGTGTCAGCAGCTTGTTGAGGAACCAGTCGGGCGTAAGCAGCGCTTCGAGGCCGTATGCCCTCGCAGCCTGTCCGTCTATGGTGTGTCCGTAGATACTGTCTGTGCCCGCCTTGCCGTAGCTGTATGCTTTGGCGATGACGTCATGATCTTTCGTCAGCAGATAGATTTGGAAGTAGGCGACGCAGAGCCACAGGTTGGTGCGCTGGTATTTGTCTGCTGTGGCGGGATTGTTCTTGTAGTGGTTCTGCAGGATGGTGGCTATCTTTTTGGAGATGAAAGGGTCTGCGAGGGTAGTGCCGAGGTAGCCCATGCATGCCGAGTAGAGACTGTCGTAGGCTACGGGTGCGATGGTGGTGCTGTCCTTCTCGAAGTAAGTGAAAAGGGAGTCGAGCAGCACTTTGTTTTCGTGGAATATCTCATGGTTCTTGCTGCTGCGGCGTAAGAAGAAGTCCATCCACTCGTTGCGCTTGTGTATGAGAAATATGCTGTCGTTGTAGCGGTTGTATTCCTGTTGGTTGTCTATGATTTTAGAGAGCATTCCCTTGAAGTCGGGGATGCCTTCCTTTGCTGTCTGTGCCTGCATGGGCAAGGCAAGAATCAGCAATGTCAAGGTTAGGAATACGTATCGTACTGTCATCTTCTTATACACAATATTGCAAAGATACTACGTTTGCGTGTAATTGCCAAATGTTTTCCATGATTTATGTA
>CAVCGV010000155.1:0-5235 GCA_963601815.1 bacterium | reverse complement strand
GTACATACACGCACTTCAGATTTTATTTGTATTTTTGCAGTCGAGAATCAAAAAAACATTCTTCACGATTTTAGAAATATGGAAGACAGACAGATTTGGCTCAAGCCGAAACCTACGCACATAGACGAATACTTCGAGGACTTTATAAACTACCTCAAGACTTCGGATAACACTACCGACACGTTGTACGTGGAGTCGGTGAGGCTACTGAAACTGCGTATAGAGCAACTGGTAGAGCTGCGCACTGAGACGCCCGTATACAGGCAGGACAAAACCCCCGAAAGCCTGCGGTTTAACACGCGGCTCTGCGGTGCATGGCTCCTGGCTGTGAAGGACGCCAGCAGCCAAGAGCGAAGGCAGGTGCTGCTCACGATGATCAACTGCCTCGTGAGACTCTCGCTGCAGAGTACCGTTTCGGCTCTGAACAGTACGACCTACGCCCATAAAAGAGTGCCCGAGATGCTGGGAATGGCCCTGAAATTGGCTTCTTGCGACACGCCTGCGCTGATGCCTTTCGCATGGAACGACCTCATCGACTTCTCGCTCGATATGTTTGTCATCAAGTTCGTGAAGATGCAGATGGAAGGCACGGCTGCCAACTACTTCGAGGGGAAGGGACTGCTGGTTACCCACAACGGGCAGATAACGCTGGCTACGTACTCCAAGCACCTCTACGACAAAAAATACCTGCAGAAGAACATCTGCGACACGCCGCTGCTGCCTGAGTACGGTTTCACGGTAAGCACCGAACAGAACCTGCAGGTAAAGGACTCGCAGAAGGGCGACGTGGCAGTGGTGGAAGAGTTTGTGGACGACATACTGCACAGCATGAATACCTTCAAAAGCACGGCACAGGAACGACGGTTGCTCTCTTATGCCGACGACGACTATGTTCCCGTGGAGGTAACCGAGGTGAATGCGCAGAGAATCGTGCTCAAGACCATAGACCCTGCCTATACTCCCATGACCGGACAACTCGTTTTCGAACAGAACCTGAAGATATTCTCCAAGGTGTACCCCGTGGAGGTTTGGGCGAAGGTGATGAAGCCGGGCGACCGCTTCAACGTCAACATCAATACGTCTAACAATACCTTCAGCATTACCAACCTCTTCGTGGACTTCATTCACGACAATGTTTCGCTCGACGACGACATCTACGACGCGCACAACCGCAAGGTGCAGGGAGGATGGCTCAAGCTGAGGGAGTTCTGGACTGACAAAGGATTCATGGTCTTTGTCGACATCACGGCGGAGGAGGACGAGGAACTGGACCTGCACAACCGTAATGCCGGTATCGTGATTACGGAGCACGGTAAGGGCCAGTACAGGGGGTGTCTCTACGGACGCATAGAAGACTATGAGGTGGAGAAAACCTCCATCCTGCGCGAGGAGACTTGCCCCGCCATGCTGAAGCGATTCATAGCCGAACACAGCGAGCTAAAAATGCACGAGCGTGGGGGAGAACAGGAGAAGATGGCGGTGACTTTCATCAAGGAATACTGCGACACGCTGAACATGCTGCAGAGCCGGGAGGTTAACCCTATGCTGCGCTACCGAATACTGTGCGTAATGCGCATACTCAGCACGCTGACAGGAAACGAGCGTGACGGCAACTTCTGCCAGTTTATAGCCAAATACATCAAGACGCTTATCCTCTTTGCCAAGGCTGATGCCGACGAGGGCGACACGGTTGTGCCCATAGAGGCTCCCGAAGACCTCAAGGACGCGGAAACCGCTACCAACGATGCGGACATCCTGAAGATTCTCGCCTGCTTCGCCAAGGACTATGACGCCACAAGCAGTATTCTCGACCCCTACATCGAGAACGGCAACGAGACGCTCTGTAAGACGGCGTCGCTCGTGCAGGCGTACAACCGTCTGTTCGAACTACTTGAGAAAAAGACGCTCAGGGGCATCAAGAAGCAGATTCTCAACCTGCTGTCGGTGGTGGCAGACGGCGACTCGACCCTCGAACTGTCTAACGAGCTGGAGGGTATCTTCGGCGACGAGGACGACATGAAGGAGTTTAAGTCGTCCTTCTTCGAGGCTCCTGCCAACGCACAGGACAAGCGGCAGTTCTACAATATCTTCCGCGGCATTTGTGCCATGATGAACAACCGTGGCGGCGTGCTCTACCTGGGCGTCAACGACAAGGGTGTGCCTGTAGGCGTTGCCAACGACCTCGAAACCCTGGCACGGCAGCACAACGTGCCGTCTACGCTCGATGCCTACATGCTGCACATCAGCAGGATGGGAGAACAGTGGTTTGGCGAGACCTACTGGAAGTACGTAACGCTGAAACCCATCAGGGAACACAATGTCGTGAGCATCAACATAGAACCGTATCCATACGACATCGTACGACTGAAGGACGGCAAGGTGTTCCTCAGGAAGAACAATGCCTCGGCACCCATTACAGACGAGGCGACCATAGAGGACATACGCCGACGCAGACTGGAGAACAGACGCAAGACGGACGACAAGACCATCATTATGCAGGATGCCATACAGAAGGAACGGAAAGTGAGGCTCGTGGGCTACAAGTCGTCGAGCAGCGGAACCATCAGCAACCGCATCGTGGAACCGTTCCGCATAGACAGCAACGAGTATGTGCATTGCTACGAACCCGAAAGCGGCAAGGTGAAGATTTTCCGCATTTCACGCGCCGACAAGATTGCCTTGACCGACGAGCCGTGGGACAATAAAGCAAGGCACAAGGTGCTGGACATGGACCCCTTCCACCTCACGGGCGAAACGAAGATTTACATAAAACTGCGACTGAAACTGCAGGCCAAGAACGCCATAGAGGAGTATTATCCCGGAATCTCCAGATACATCAGGCAGTATGACGCCAACTCATGGATGCTCGACACCTTTACCTACAACTATTACCCGCTCATGGTGTTCTACCTGAGTCACGCCAAGTATGTGGAGATTGTGGAGGCCAAGGGACTGAAGGAGGCTGTCGTCGACTACGTGAAGCAGTACCTGCACTTAGAAAAGTAAAAAACGTTCGTCACTTTCCACGATTTTGTGTAACTTTGCACCATAATTATCAAAAGTAGATTACAAAATATGATTAAAGCTATGATTTTGGCAGCTGCTCTTACCGTGGGCACTACGGCTGCCAACGCAGGAACGATGATTGAGAAAAACAACATCCAGGTGCAGAACCACCTGATGACACCTGAGGCGCTTTGGGCCATGGGACGTATCGGGGCGGCTGAGGCTTCGCCTAACGGCAAGCAGATAGTGTACCAGGTAGGTTACTACAGCGTAAAGGAGAACAAGGGCCACCAGATGCTCTTCGTGATGGACGCCAACGGCAAGAATCAGAAGGCGCTCACCACCGACGAAAAGAGTGAGAGCGATGCTGCATGGATAGAGGGCGGACAGAAGATTGCCTTCATCCGTGGCGGACAGCTCTGGAGCATGAATCCCGACGGAACGGGACGCAAGCAGCTCACCAACGACGCCAAGGGCATCGAGGGCTTCAGATTCTCGCCCGACGGCAAGAAGGTTATCCTCATCAAGGAGTTGCCTTACAACGGTACCATAGAGAAGAATCCTTCCGACCTGCCCCTTGCCACCGGCCGACTGGTTACGGACATGAACTATCGACACTGGGACCACTACGTGGAGAGCATCCTGCATCCTTTCGTCGCCGACGTGGCTGAGGACGGCACCGTTAACGAGGGAGTGGACATCCTGGAGGGAGAGCCTTTCGAGTGCCCTATGGCACCGTTCGGCGGCATAGAGCAGTTGGCATGGAGCCCCGACAGCAAGTCTGTAGCTTACACTTGCCGTAAGAAGGAGGGGGTGCAGTACGCCATCTCTACCGATTCGGACATCTACCTGTATAATGTAGGTACGCGCGAAACAAAGAACCTCTGCAAGGAGGCTGGCTACGTGGAGCCTAAGATAGACGCTACCAAGAGCATGAAGAACCAGGCGGTGAACAATCCTGAGAACCTGAAGAACAACCCAGGCTACGACACCAACCCGCAGTTCTCTGCCGACGGCAAGTACATTGCCTGGCAGAGCATGGCGCGCAATGGGTACGAGAGCGACCGCAACCGACTCTGTGTCTACGAACTGGCCACGGGAAAGAAGAACTATGTGACGGAAAAATTCGACTCGAACGTGGAGGGATTCACCTGGAACAAGGACAACAAGAGCTTTACCTTCATCGGCGTATGGCACGGCACACTGAACCTCTATCAGACTAACCTGAAGGGGGAGGTGAAGCAGATTACAGACGAGTGGGCTGACTACGGAAGTGTGTCGCTCGCCAACAACGGCAACAAGATTCTCGCTACCAAGGCAAGCATGAGTCACCCTACCGACATCTATATGGTTACGCCCGGAAAGGACGCCAAGAGCACCAAGGTGGAGCAACTCTCCCACGAGAACGACCATATCCTCGGACAGTTGAACCTTGGCAAGTGTGAGCAGCGATGGGTGAAGACTTCCGACGGCAAGCAGATGCTGGTATGGATTATGTTGCCGTCCAACTTCGACGCCAACAAGAAGTATCCTACACTCCTCTTCTGCGAGGGTGGTCCGCAGAGCCCGGTGAGCCAGTTCTGGAGCTATCGCTGGAACATTCAGATTATGGCTGCCAACGGGTACGTAGTGGTTTTGCCTAACCGCCGTGGCCTCCCTGGCTTCGGCAGCGAGTGGAACGAGGAAATTTCGGGCGACTGGACAGGCCAGTGCATGAACGACTACCTATCGGCCATCGACGATGCTGCACAGAACCTCCCCTATGTGGACAAGGACCGTCTGGGATGCGTGGGCGCCAGCTTCGGCGGCTTCTCTGTTTATTATCTTGCCGGCCATCACGACAAGCGTTTCAAGGCTTTCCTCTCGCACGACGGTGCCTTCAACCTGGAGAGCATGTACACTGATACGGAGGAGGCATGGTTCTCCAACTGGGAGTACGACGATGCTTTCTGGAACAAGGACCAGACTGCCAATGCCAAGAAGACTTACGAGAACAGTCCTCACAAGTTTGTGGACAAGTGGGATACGCCTATCCTCTGCATCCACGGCGAGAAGGACTACCGCATCAACGCCAACCAGGGCATGGGTGCCTTCAATGCAGCCCGCATGCGTGGCATCCCCGCCGAACTGCTCATCTTCCCCGACGAGAACCACTGGGTACTGAAACCACAAAACGGTATCCTCTGGCAGCGTACCTTCTTCGGCTGGCTCGACAAGTGGCTGAAATAA
>CAVCGV010000154.1:0-5262 GCA_963601815.1 bacterium | reverse complement strand
AGAGCCGTGAATGCATTCATTCCAAACTGAAAATCTTGAACACATTATACGAAATACCATTGTCGTAGACATCCTCTCCCTCGTGCTTCTTCAGGAATCTGACGATACGGATGGTAACGGGCAAGACGACGATTTCGTACACCGTCTTGAGTACCACCTGCCACAGCATGAGCCAAGGCAATTCGCCTGTAGGAACCACACCGCCAAGGGCCAGGGGGAAGAAGATAATGCTGTCGCAACTCTCTCCCGCCACGGTGCTGAGTATGGCGCGTGCAGAGAAACGCCTGTTTCCGTCACGCAACTTCATCACGCTCATGACGTAGGCATTGGCGAAAGAACCGACAAGGAAGGCCACGAACGACGCTGCGGCTATGCGCGGAGCAAGACCGAAGACTGCATGAAATCCGGCATCGTTGCCCCAGTAAGGTGCGGCAGGGATGGCGTCGCATATGGCACCGAGTGCCACAAAGAAGAAGTTCATGGCAAATCCTGTCCAGATGAGCAGTCTCGCCTTGCCGTACCCCCACACCTCGCAGACACAGTCGTTGATGATGTAGCTCACGGGGAACACGATAAGACCGCCTGTAAGCGAAATGCCAAACACTGAAATTTGCTTTGTTTCGAGCACGTTTGCCGCTATCAGACAAACGCAGAAGAGTATGCTGAAAAGCATAAACAGCACACTCACGTGAGTGATTTTCTTTTTCATTTTCTTGTTTTTTACGAGGTTTACCAAGCACTCGGATTATACGTTTCCCTAACAAGTTGCTACTTTTCTATCGCTAACAAGCATAGTGCCAACTTTTTACAGGGAACTTTCGGGGCTGCAAAATTACACAAATTGGGTGAATTATCCAAACTTTTGGAGGATAAAGATGCGGTTTTCCGTGATTTTTACTGTACCTTTGCATCGAAAAACAATATCTGCAGTTATGTTACGATTAGACAATTTCTATAAGGCTCGCTTCGTGCTGAGCAAAGTTATCAGAAAGACTGAGCTGATCCACACGCCCAGGATCAACCCGGAGAGTGACGTCTATCTCAAGCCCGAATGCTTGCAGAAGACGGGATCTTTTAAGATTCGTGGAGCTTACTATAAGATTTCACAACTCACCGAAGAGGAAAAGTCCAAAGGCGTGATTGCCTGTTCGGCTGGAAATCATGCCCAGGGTGTGGCTCTTGGAGCTACTGCCATGGGGGTAAAGAGCCTTATCTGCCTGCCCGAAGGTGCTCCTATCAGTAAGGTGGAGGCCACCAAGCGACTGGGTGCAGAGGTTTGCCTTGTCCCTGGCGTGTACGACGATGCCTACGAGAAGGCTCTGCAGTTGAAGGACGAGCATGGCTACACTTTTGTGCATCCGTTCGATGACGAGAACGTGATTGCCGGACAAGGTACCATCGGCTTGGAAATTCTCGACCAACTTCCCGATGTCGAGGCGGTTGTCGTGCCTGTAGGTGGCGGCGGACTCATTTCCGGTGTGGCGTTTGCCATCAAGTCGCTCAATCCCAACGTCAAGGTTTATGGTGTACAGGCTGAAGGTGCTGCAAGTATGGTGCAGAGTCTTCACGACCACCAACAGGAGTCGTTGCCTTCTGTCTCGACTGTTGCCGACGGCATCGCCGTGAAAGAGCCCGGCAAGATTACGTTCGATACCTGTTCGCAATACGTCGACGAGATTGTTACGGTGAGCGAAGATGAGATATGTGCTGCTATCTTGAAACTCATCGAGAGCGAGAAGATGGTGGCTGAGGGTGCCGGTGCGGCAAGTGTGGCTGCCGTGATGTACAACAAGGTGCCCGTGAAAGGCAAGAAGACCATCTGTGTGGTGAGTGGCGGAAATATTGACGTTACCATCCTCAACCGTGTCATCAATCGTGGACTCGCCAAGAGTGGTCGCCTCTGCACCATAGAGATGGAGATGGACGACAAGCCTGGCGAACTGGTGGAGGTGGCCTCTGTCATAGCCAGTCTGGGCGGCAACATTACGGGTGTTCACCACGACCGCTCCGCCAATCGTCAGAAAGTGAATGCCTGTGTGCTTCGCCTCACTATGGAGACGCGCGACGAGGCACACGTACAAGCCATCAAGGAAGGTCTGGAGCAAAAAGGATTCCACCTTTACATCGTATAAAAAGATGTACTTTCGACAACAGAATCGCAATTTTACCGATAATAATTTGTAATTTTGCAGTCGATTAACAAGAATAAGTCAGTAAAAACGGGTTCTTGAACGGTCTTTGATGATTTTATCTTTTATCTGGACAAATCCTCAAGGCGTAAAGAGTTACCCGCCAAAAGAGAAAAAAGAAGTTTAACAAATGCGTGGAATATCCATAACACGCCTCAAGTAAAAAAAAGGAATGAAAAGAGCACTACTGGTACTGCAATTACTCTTTGCAGTACTGATGACACAAGCACAGATGCTGTCGCCCGTTAAGTTCTCCAGTCATCTGAAGACCAACGGAACAGCAGAAGCAGAGATTGTTTTCACAGGTAAGATACAGGCGGGATGGCACGTTTACTCTACCGGTCTCGGTAGCGACGGCCCCATTTCCGCTTCCTTCAACGCCACAAAACTGGAAGGCGTCGAACTGGTTGGAAAGCTGCAGCCAAGAGGCAACGAGATAAGCAAGTACGACAATCTCTTCGGCATGAAACTGCGCTACTTCGAGGGTAGTGCCACCTTCGTACAGAAGATTAAGTTTACCGCTCCGCAGTACACCATTGACGTTTATCTGGAGTATGGTGCCTGCAACGACGAGAACTGTCTCCCGCCAAGCGAGGTCTCCTTCAAGCAGCAGGGCAAGTCGCCTGCTGTCGATGCTCCTGCCAAGAAAGAGACGGCTAACACGGAAGTTGCCGCCACACCCGAACCGGGCACTCCCGATGCGGCAAATGCCGACGCAGCCCTTGCTGCCAATACCGACACTGTAGCAAAAGCAGACAGCGCCGCCCTTACCCACACATCTGCAGCCATCGATGCCGAGCAGTTGTGGCAGCCCGTCGTCAAGGAGCTGCAGGCATTTGGCGGAACGGGTGACATCGCCAGCCATTCGCTTATCTACATATTCCTTATGGGACTGCTCGGCGGTCTGCTCGCACTCGTCATGCCGTGCATCTGGCCCATCATACCGATGACGGTGAGCTTCTTCCTCAAACGTGCCAAGGATGACAAGAAGAAGGGCATCCGCGATGCAGTAACCTACGGACTCTCCATCGTGGTTATCTACCTGGGGCTCGGACTTATCGTTACCGCTATCTTCGGCCCCAGCAAGCTCAACGAGTTGTCTACCAGTGCCGTGTTCAACATCATCCTCTTCCTGTTGCTTGCCGTCTTCGCCTGCTCTTTCTTCGGCTGGTTCGAAATCAAGTTGCCTGACAGCTGGGGCAACGCCGTCGACAGCAAGGCGTCTAACACCACGGGCCTTATCTCCATCTTCCTGATGGCATTCACGCTCGTGCTGGTGTCCTTCTCGTGCACAGCTCCTATCATCGGACTCCTGCTGGTACAGACCGTAACATCGGGCGACTGGCTTGCGCCTACCATCGGCATGTTCGGATTTGCCCTGGCGCTCGCCTTGCCTTTCACGCTCTTTGCCCTCTTCCCTTCATGGCTCAAGTCGGCACCTAAGTCGGGCTCGTGGATGGAGACGGTCAAGATTGTACTCGGTTTCGTCGAGCTTGCCTTCTCGCTGAAGTTCCTCTCCGTGGCCGACCTTGCCTACGGATGGCACATTATGGACCGCGAGGTGTTCCTCTCGCTCTGGATTGTCATCTTCGGTGCCCTGGGTCTCTACCTCATCGGCAAACTGAAGTTCCAGGTTGACGCCATCGGAGGCGAACTGGACAAACCGATGCCTGTCCCCTGCATCCTGATGGGTCTCTGCTCGCTGGCGTTCGCCGTGTACATGGTTCCCGGTCTGTGGGGAGCTCCCTGCAAGGCGGTAAGTGCTTTCGCTCCACCTATCAACACCCAGGACTTCAACCTCAACAGCAAGACCGTAGAGCCTGCATACAAAGACTACGAAACGGGTATGGCTGCTGCCAAAGCACAAGGCAAGCCTGTACTCATCGACTTTACAGGCTTCGGATGTGTCAACTGCCGCAAGATGGAGGCTTCCGTATGGACTGATCCCACCATTGCCGGCAAACTCACAAAAGACTTCGTGCTCATCTCGCTCTACGTAGACGACAAGACGCCGCTGCAGCAGCCCATAGAGGTTACCTTCAACGGCGAGAAGCGCACCCTCCGCACCGTGGGAGACAAGTGGAGCTACCTGCAGGCAAGCAAGTTCGGAGCCAATGCCCAGCCTTTCTATGTCGCCGTAGACAACGACGGAAAACCGCTCGCTGCAGCCTTCAGCTACAAGGAAGACATTCCGGCCTACACCGACTTCCTCGACAATGCACTTGACAACTACAAGAAATAAGGCGTGCCTTTTCTGAACACGCCGTAACATACAATTCAGATAAAGAAAGGATTGAAAAATGACAAAAGAAGTTCCAGTTCTGTTACTGACAGGCTATTTGGGAAGTGGCAAGACCACTTTGCTCAACAAGATTTTGGCTAACAAGAAAGGCATTAAGTTCGCCGTTATCGTCAACGACATTGGCGAGGTGAACATCGATGCAGACCTCATAGAGAAAGGTGGCGTAGTGGGTCAGAAAGACGACTCGCTCGTTGCCCTGCAGAACGGCTGTATCTGCTGCACGCTGAAGATGGACCTGGTGGAGCAACTCAAGGAAATCGTGGACATGCAGAAGTTCGACTACATCGTCATTGAGGCAAGCGGTATCTGCGAACCTGCCCCCATCGCACAGACCATCTGCTCCGTACCCTCACTGGGCCCCGAATACATCAAGAACGGCGTACTGCGCCTCGACAGCATCGTAACGGTGGTGGACGCCCTGCGCATGAAGGACGAGTTTGGCGGTGGCGACGACCTGATGAAAGACAACATCGACGAGGAAGACCTCGCCTCGCTCGTTATCCAGCAGATAGAATTCTGCAACATCATCCTGCTCAACAAGGCAGCTGAAGTGGAGCCTGCCGAACTGGACAAGCTTAAACACATCATACGCGCCCTGCAGCCCAAGGCGGAAATCTTCGAATGTAACTTTGGCGACGTAGACCTGGACCAGATTGTCAACACGCACAAGTTCGACTGGAACAGCGTAGCTACTTCTGCCGGATGGATTCAGGAGATAGAGGCCGAGCGTAAGGCTAAAGACGAGGAAGATGAACACCACGACGATGACGA
>CAVCGV010000153.1:0-5290 GCA_963601815.1 bacterium | reverse complement strand
AGCAAATGGCAGCAAATGACAGCAAATATTCGTTTGCTGCCATACATTAAGTTGTTGGTGGTTAGGGGGTTAATTGGTGTGGTGGTAGCAATGGCAGCAAAAACAAGAAAAATATACGTGTATAATAGAATGAGGGCGTAACCAATGTCACACCCTCAATCCAAAAATTTTAGAACTCCTCAAGACTGCTTTATCGAAAAAATGTTGTAAATTTGCACTTGCTTGTTGAATTCACGAACTTTAAAGAAGAAAGCCCATGATAACAAACCTGAACCAAGAAGACATCGACAGACTGAAGAAAGAAGTGGAGAGCCTGGTGGGACGCCCCATTAAGAGCCCCAAGGACTTTGAATTCCTTGCACGGCAGATAAAGGGATATACTGAAGAAAACATCTCGGTGAGCACGCTGAAGCGCATCTGGGGCTACGTGGCAGCGCAGAACAATCCCAGCCTGTACAACCTCAACCTGCTCTCGCGCATGTTGGGCTATCCCGATTGGTACAACTTTACTCTCGGCGACGGGGAGGCTGCCTCCAGTCGCTTCTTCGTAAAAAGCAAGTTGGTGGCTGAGGCTCTACAGGTGGGAGAGCAGGTAAAGCTCACGTGGAATCCGGGTAGGGTGGTCACCATCGTCTGCCGAGGCAACGATCACTTCGAGGTGTTGGAGTCCGTCAACAGCAAGTTGGCGGCAGGCGATATGTTCACCTGCCACCAGTTTGTGACCGACGAACCCCTCTACCTCTCCAACCTTTACCACCCGGACATCCTCCCCCCCCTGCAACTACGTGGCAGGACAGAACGGCGGCATCAAGTGGAACGTAATGGAGGAAGAACGCTGCGAGAAGCTTTCAGGCACAATTAGTGCAGAAAAATGTAACGATGATGGGTTGACTCGTACTACAGCAATTTAAGCCTCTGAGAGGGAAGCGGCGACCGCAAGATGCAAGTAGGCAGAGTCTTACAAATCTTACAGTCTTACAGTTCTTACAGTTTAATAAAACTGTATCGGAAAACACCAAAGAAGTATGGAACGGAAAATATTTGGCAATGTGTAAAAAAAATACTTGCGCATACCATCAAAAAGTCCGTGGACATCCTTTTGTCCACGGACTTTTTATCTATACAAATCTCTCGCAAAATTAGATCTGCGTAATTTGCGAAATCTGCGAGAGATATTTTTTGCAAGAATCCTTTACGCCTTGAAACTCTCCAAGTCTTCTGCCTTGAAGTTCTGGATGTATGCTGAATGACCGAGGACTTCCTCTTCTGCCATGCGAACATACACGTTGGCGCTCTTCTGGAACATCTCGGGAGCCTTAGTGGCATCGTCGAGGATGAGGAGAGACATTACGATGTCGCCCGTCATGTTGTAGAGGCGGCGAGCCAAGAAGTCGTGAACGGCCTGCTCGCCCAGTTCCTTCACCTTGGCGATGGCAGCCTCGTACAGGTCTACGAGCTTCGCTACACGCTCCTTCAATGGCTTCAACTCATCGCTCACCTCAGTCTCCAACATCTCCTTGATGATGTTGAGATAAGTACCGTTGGTGATGTAACGGATGGCAGCCACTACCTGTAACTGGGTGGTACCCTCGTAGATAGAGAAGATGCGGGCATCGCGGAAGAGACGCTGGCTCTTGTACTCCATGATGAAGCCTGAACCGCCGTGGATGCTGATGGCATCGTAAGCGTTCTGGTTGGCGTACTCGGAGTTCATACCCTTAGCCAACGGGGTGAAGGCATCGGCAAGACGCGTGTACTTCTTCAGCTCCTGACGCTCCTCGGCAGAGAGCTTGGTGTCGCGGGCGATGTCCTCCAAAGCCTTGTAGATGTCCACGTAGCGGGCTGTGCAGTAGAGGAGGGAACGGCCTGCGTCGAGCTTCGCCTTCATGCGGGAAAGCATGTCGTAAACGGCAGGGAAGTTGATGATCTTCTCGCCAAACTGTGCACGCTCCTTGGCGTAAGCCAAGCCTTCGTTGTAAGCCTCCTGGCTGAGACCTACGCTCTGGGCTGCAATACCGAGACGGGCACCGTTCATCAATGCCATCACGTACTTGATGAGGCCGAGACGAGTGCTACCGCAAAGTTCCGCCTTGGCATTCTTGTAAACCAACTCGCAGGTAGGTGAGCCGTGGATACCGAGTTTGTGCTCGATGTGGCGAACGTCCACACCACCGTCACGCTTGTCGTAGATGAACATGGAGAGACCGCGGCCGTCCTTGGTACCTTCCTCCGAACGGGCGAGAACCAAATGGATGTCAGAGTCGCCATTGGTAATGAAACGCTTCACACCATTCAGTCGCCATGTGCCGTCGGCGTCCTGTGTGGCCTTTAGCATCACGTGCTGCAAGTCGGAACCAGCGTCCGGCTCAGTCAAGTCCATGCTCATGCCTTCGCCCTGGCAGATGCGGGGAATGTACTTCTGGCGCTGTTCCTCCGAACCGAACTCATAGAGGGTGTCGATACAGCTCTGGAGCGACCAGATGTTCTGGAAACCGGCATCGGCAGCTGCGATAATCTCCGAAGCCATGGAGAATACGGCGTTAGGCAAGTTCAAGCCACCGTAACGGCGAGGCATGGAAATGCCCCAGAGGCCAGCCTTGCGGGTGGCGTCGAGGTTCTCGTAGGTCTTGCTGGCATAGAACATGCGGCCGTTCTCCAAGTGAGGACCTTCCAAGTCTACGCTCTCAGAGTTAGGCTCGATGATGTTGGCTGCCACGTCGCCTGTGATGTCGAGCAGTCGCTTGTAGTTCTCGATGGCATCCTCGAAGCATACGGGTGCATCCTCAAACTGGTCTTTTTCAGCGTAGTTGCGTTCTTTGAGGTCTACAACACGCTGCATCAATGGGTGATTGAGGTGAAACTCAATCTCTGGGTGATCACTATAGTAATTAGCCATTTTTACTTTATTATGTTTGGGGAGGAGTTAAGGAGTCTCCTTTAACTCCTCAAAATTCTACTTCGAGTTCTGCTTGTAATACTTGATGAGCTTAGGTACGACTTCCTCTACAGTACCATTGATAACGTAGTCGGCAATCTTGTTGATGGGAGCGTCCGCGTCGTTGTTTACGGAGATGATGATGCCTGAGTCCTGCATACCGGCGATGTGCTGAATCTGACCGGAGATACCGCAGGCAATGTACACCTTGGGGTGAACGGTAACGCCCGTCTGACCGATCTGGCGGTCGTGGTCTACCCAACCGGCATCTACGGCGGCACGGGAGGCACCTACCTCGCCATGGAGCAGGTGAGCCAACTCGAAGAGCTGGTCGAAACCTTCCTTGCTTCCTACGCCATAACCACCAGCTACGACGATAGGACTACCCTTTAGGTTGTGCTTGGCTGCCTCTACGTGGTGGTCGAGCACTTTTACGATGAAGTCTTCGGCAGGTACATACTTGCTTACCTCTGGGTAAACAACCTCCTGCTTGCACTCACCCTCGTAGATATGCTTCTGCATTACGCCCGAGCGAACGGTAGCCATCTGTGGACGGTGCTCCGGATTGACGATGGTTGCCACTATGTTACCACCGAAGGCAGGACGAATCTGGTAGAGCAGACCGTCATAGTGCTTGCCGCTCTTCTTGTCGTCGTAGTCGCCAATCTCAAGCTCGGTACAGTCGGCAGTCAAACCGCTGGTAAGGGAAGACGAAACACGAGGACCGAGGTCACGGCCAATGACAGTAGCACCCATCAGTGCAATCTGCGGATTCTCCTCCTTGAAGAGGTTGACGAGAATGTCGGTATGAGGAGCTGAAGTATATGGGAACAAGCCCTCAGCATCGAAAACAAATAACTTGTCTACACCATAAGGGAGAATCTGGTCTTCTACCTTTCCCTTGATGCCCGTACCGGCAACGATGGCATGAAGCTCCACGCCCTGCTGGTTGGCGAGCTTGCGGCCCTTGGTGAGCAATTCCTGAGATACCTCGGCAACAGTAGTGCCTTCTACCTCACAATATACAAATACGTTGTTCATAAATTTTTGCAAAATTTATAGATTTTCGTCACGACTCGGGCAAACTCAAGCGAACTTGGTTTGCTCTCGCTGTTCCGAAAATTCATTTCACATTTTTTGATTATCCGATAATACTTTCGTCCAACAATTCCTTTACCAGTCCGTCGATGTCCTCGTCGGTTCCGGTGAGTGTCTTGCTCTCCTTGGCCTGGAACACGATGTTCTTCACAGCCTTCACCTTGGTAGGTGAACCGCTCAAACCACACTGCTGTGGGTCGCCGTCCACGTCGGCCACGCTCCACTGGTTGAGGGTAAGGTAAGGACGCTCCTCATAGAGCTTAGTCCAGGGTTCGTCACCCTTGCGCTCCATGGGGCAGGTAGCATATTTGTATTTCATCACGAGCTTTGCATTGCAGGGACGGCAAGGTGCTGCACTACCGTTTACGGTAACAACTACAGGCAGTGGAGCCTCTACAGTCTCTACACCACCGTCGATGTGGCGGCGGATGGTAGCCTTGCCATTCTCCACCTTGAGGATTTCCTCAGCGTAAGTTACCTGGTTCAGTCCCAACTTCTGGGCCACCTGCGGACCAACCTGAGCAGTATCGCCGTCGATGGCCTGGCGGCCACCTATCACGATGTCTACGTCACCTATCTTCTTGATACCTGTTGCGAGGGCGTAAGAGGTTGCCAGTGTGTCGGCACCCGCGAAGAGACGGTCGGTAAGCAGCCACCCCGTGTCTGCACCACGATAGAGACCCTGGCGGATGATTTCGCCGGCACGTGGAGGACCCATCGTCAAAATACCAACTGTAGAACCGGGATTCTGCTCTTTCAATCGAAGAGCCTGCTCCAATGCGTTCAAATCTTCAGGGTTGAAGATGGCAGGAAGGGCGGCACGATTCACGGTGCCTTCGGCAGTCATCGCATCCTTACCCACATTTCTTGTGTCAGGTACTTGCTTGGCAAGTACTACGATTTTTAAACTCATAATTATTTATAATGGTTATTGTTGTAATATTCTTAAGCCCGTTAGTGTTTGTTTGCGTTTGGGCATGTTCTGATACTTTTAGAACCTGCCTCTTAATAAGAACACACGGCAAAAGTAGTGTTTTTCTTTGTATTTAGCAAATTAATTTACTTTTTTTGTTATACTGAAACGGCAAGTTGCGCCTTTTTGCCTGTTTGTCAGAACATATTTTTGGTTTGCGCCCTGAAAGGGCAGAAGCGCATAGCCCAGGGCAACGCCCTGGGTACATCGGAATATCAACCACCGCCCTATAAGGGCAAAAGTCCATAGTATAGTGCATGAGTTTTACGTACTTTTGCCCTTAC
>CAVCGV010000152.1:0-5314 GCA_963601815.1 bacterium | reverse complement strand
AAACGCATTTCCCATATATGGGAAAAATCGGGGCATTATTTTACTATAATTCAAATAATTTAATATTTGTTATCTATTCAATAACCGTTTTGAGGCAGACCCATATAAATTTATGAAAAATTCATGTGTAATTGATGGTTATTTTTGTTCAAAACTTCAAACATGAATTCCCGTAAATTAACCACGAATTACCACAAATAACATCAATGTAAATTCACTGGTGTCTACTAAAATAAATTAAGACTTAATTCTCTTACAGTTTGTAACTTCTCCTTTGCTTGCCTTTTTCCAAGCAAGTCTCTCAAAGGAGATCTGTCCAACAAAGAGACTGACACTACTAACATTCTCGCTTGAGGTGCAGCGGGGACGCTTATTGTTGTGCAGCGAGGACGCTGCACACTACTACAACAGCGGGGCCGGGGCAGCTAATATGGGGCGTTCAGGCACGCTGAAGGGGGCGTTTATAAAAAAAAATGTGACAAAGGAGAAAAAAATTGTTCCGAATGAGGAATATTAACAAAAAATGTCTTATTTTTGCAAACGACTAAAAAAAAACACTTTTATCATCTGCTTATGACTATTATGAAAAAACACATGGGAGCAGTGCTCCTGACGGCTACGCTGATGGCGGGCGGCCTGCTTGTTGGCGGGTGTGCTAACAGCGACTATGACTTGAACCAAATCGACGCAACAATGGGGTTTGGAGGAAACGAACTGCTGATTCCTACGAGCAGCACGATGGAGATTCCACTGAAGGATATCCTGGAGCTGGAGGAGAACGGATGCGTGGTGATAGACCAGGCGGACAGTTCGTATGTGTTCAGACGCAACGGTGAGACGATAGACCCGGTTCACCCGAACATCGAGAAGATTTTGATCACGAAGCAGCATGCTTCGACGAGCGACATCGTGCTGAACCTGTCGACGGCTTACGCCAAGGGCAGAGGAATGGGTACGAGTGCCATCCTGCACGGCGACGCGGACATCTACACCTTTAGCTATACGGGCGAGAGACCGGCATCGGTGGTGGAGTTGACGCATGCGGACGTGAGCAGCAGCATGCAGCTGGAGGTGGACCTCGCCACGCTGTCGGCCATCGTGGGGAAGCTGGACAAGCTGGTGCTTACCTTCCCTAAATATATGGAGATAGCGTGTGACAAGGGGGAGCTGGACGGCAACGCGCTGATACTGATGAACGTTGCCACGGACAGCAAGCTAACGCTGAACATACAGGTGAAGGGGCTGGACTTCGAGACGGGGGAGAGCGGCCTGGATGTGGGCGAGCAGATAAGGATGAACGGCAAGGTGCACATGTACGTGGAGGCGAGCGACGTGACGACGGGCATCATACAGTCGGTAACGGTGAAGAACAGGCTGACAATGAGCGACGTGACGGTGGAGAGTGCGACGGGAAGGTTTGACCCGTCGATAGACTTGAGCGAGCTGGGAAAGGTGAGCATCTCGGGGATTCCGGACTTTCTGAGCGGGTCGAACGTGACGGTGGACCTGTATAACCCGGTAATAAAACTGAACGTGCTGAACGACATGCCTATAGGGGGCAAGCTGAGGGGCACGCTGAAGGGTTATAAGGGCGGCAGTCTGTCGTCGGTGGTGGACGTGAGCGACATCGCCATAGGGGCGGAGCAGTCTACGCAGGCGTACATCTGCCGCAGGGGCGACGAAATGGCTACGGGCGACGGCATCGTGGTGAAGGAGGTGGAGAACCTGTCAAAGATAGTGGAGCCGATACCGGACGAGATAGCTTTCGAGGCGACGGCGCAGGCGAACAAGGAGACGGCGGGGACGTTCGTGCTGGGGCATACGTACACGGTGGCGCCGTCGTACAGCATTGAGGCGCCCATCGCCTTCGACGAGGATGCGGTGATAGAGTATTCGAAGACGTGGGACGGATGGAACGACGACATCAAGGATGTGGAGTTGTCGGACGGTGCGTATGTCGTGATGACTGCCACGGCGCTGAACAAGATTCCGGCGACGCTGTCGCTGGAGGCGACGCCGATAGACAAGGAGGGGAGCAACATAGGCAACCTGCTGGAGGTGGACATCAAGCAGGGTGTGGTGTTGGCTTCGCCCGACGGGAGGACGGCGACGAGTTCTGCGCTGGAGATTGTGGTGCGCGAGAAGGTGAAGGGCGCACTGCAGAAGTTGGACGGTCTGGAGTATAAGGTGCTGGGCGAGGCGACGCACGAGGGTACGTCGGTGACGGGCATCGTGCTGAACGCGAGGGACCACACGCTGAAGCTCGACGACATCAAGATCAAGATAGTGGGGCGCGTTATCGGCGACTTCAACTAAAAAGGTTCAAGATTTAAGGTCAAGAATTGGAGAAGTCAAGAATTGGACCATGTGTTCTGAAAAGAAAGAATTACGGGAAGGATTGACGGGGGTATTTGTAGTGTGTGCAGCGAGGACGCTGTCATAGTAGCATGACGCGTCCCCGCGTCATAGCCATAATTGAGAAGGATGTGCAGCGAGGACGCTGCACGCTACTACAGTTACCATGGCTTGATGACGGGTACGGCGGGGGCGTGTAATCTTGCCATCGAAAAAACTAATAATTCTTGACATCGGAAAAAACAACTTATACTTTACATTTCTCTAAAGGGGAACGGACTTACAAACTTTTACACACTAAAGAAATAACATGACTATGAATATGAAAAACAACATGTGCAGACATCTTTTGGCTGCCGCGCTGCTGATGGCGGGCGGGGCTGCCACGGCTCAGACGCTGAACTCGGCTTACTTTACGGAGGACTATAAGCTTCGCCATGACCTGAACCCTGCCTTCGACAATGAACAGAACTATTTCTCGATTCCGGTGCTGGGGAACATCAGCGTGAGGACGCAGGGTAACTTCGGATACAAGGATGTGGTGATGAACAACCCGCAGTATGGACAGATAGCGGGGGCGAAGAAGATGACGTCGTTCATGAACCCGTACATCTCAACGGACGAGGCGCTGAGCGGCCTGAGCAAGGGGAACAACCGCATCGTGGGCGACGTGAACATCGCGCTGCTGTCGGCGGGGTTCAGGGCGTTCGGGGGTTACAACACCGTAGAGCTGAACGCGAAGGCTTCGTTCGGGGTTTCGCTGCCGTACGAGTTGTTCGAGTTTGCCAAGAACACGGGGAACAGGAGCTATGAGATGGGCGACGTGGCTGTAAGGGCGCGGTCGTATGCGGAACTGGCGCTGGGCCACTCGCGGAAGTTGAACGACAAACTGCGGGTGGGCGCAAAGCTGAAATTCCTGTTCGGTGTAGCGAACGGCGACGTGGTGCTGGAGAACTTGCGCGCGGACCTGTCGGGGGCTGACCAGTGGACGGTGAGCGGCAGGGCGAACGCTCAGGTGTCGATGAAGGGGTTCAAATATAAGTCGAAGAAGAGTGAATACAACAATGCGAGCAAGGGCGAATATGAGCACGTGAACGATGTGGACGTGGACGGTGCGGGTCTCAGCGGTTTCGGTCTGGGCGTGGACCTGGGTGCGGAGTATCGTGTGAACGATCACCTGAGACTGAGTGCGGCTGTGCTGGACTTGGGGTTCATCAGTTGGAGCAACAACATGAAGGCGGTGAACAGGAGCGAGTCGTTTGTGTTCAACGGTTTCCACGACACGGCGGTGAAGGACGCAAGCGGTGCGACGGCGGACGACCAGGCGGACAACTACGGGGACCAGATAGCTGACTTTGCGAACCTGAGGGACTTGGGCGACCAGGGCGGACGTACTACGGCGCTGGCGGCAACGGTGAACGTGGGCGGCGAATATACGTTGCCGTCGTACGAGAAGTTGTCGTTCGGTCTGCTGAGCAGCACGCGCATCAACGGGAAGTTCTCGTGGACGGAGGGTCGTCTGAGTGCGAACTGGAGACCGCTGAAGTGGTTGGACGGCGGCATCAACTTTGCGGCGAGCAGTTTTGCGGCGAGCATGGGTTATGTGGTGAACATTCATCCGAAGGGATACAATTTCTTCATCGGTATGGACCACATCCTGGGGAAGACGAGCAAGGAGTTTATTCCGCTGAGTTCGAACGCAAGCATTGCGCTGGGTATGAGCGTGACGTGGTAAGGGGGTTATTCATGCAGCTGCCCTTACTTGAGGTGCAGCGGGGACGCTGCACACTACTACGGCTTGCCTTTCTGATGGTAGTGCAGCGAGGACGCTGCACACTACTACAAACGCTAATAGGTGGAGGTACTAAACCAGGCGGATGCTCATGGGGCTAACGGTGATGAGGCGCTTCTTGTAGAGATCGCCGACGGCACGCTTGTAGACTTTCTTGCTGACGTGGAAACGGTCGTAGATGTCGTCGGCCTCGCTCTTGTCGCCGAGGTCGCACTCGCCGTCGTTGTCGAGGAGGTACTGGTAGAGGGTCTCGGCAAAGTCGGTGGTCTGCTGGAGACCAGTCTTCTGGAGGGTGACGTCGATCTTGCCGTCGGGACGCACGCGCCCGATGTAGCCCTTCATCCTGTCGCCGGTATGGATGTACTGGAAGATCTGGTCGCGGTAGAGGAGTCCGGCGTAGGTGTTGTCTACGATGACCTTGAAGCCGAGGTCGGTCTTCTGCCACACGAGCAGGTCTACCTCGTCGCCGTGCCTGTAATGGGGGTGCTCCTCGCTGAGGAAATGCTCTACCTTTGCGGACGCCATGATGCGGTAGCTCTCCTCGTCGATGTGTACGTGGACGATGTAGGAATTGCCGGTTACCATGCGTTTCTTCTGCTCGCGGAACGGGCAGAAGAGGTCTTTCATGAGTCCCCAGCCGAGGAAGGCTCCGTATTCGTTGACCCATTTTACCTCAAGGCAGGCGAAGTCGCCGACCTTGGCAAGAGGTTTCTCGGTGGTGGCGATGATTCGTTCGTCCTGGTCGAGGTAGACAAAGACGTCGAGTTCATCACCGATGCTTGCGGCCTCGGGCACGTAGCGTGCGGGCAAGAGGATTTCGCCCGCCTCGCCTCCGTCGAGGTACATGCCGAAGTCTACTTTCTTTACGATGCGCAGGCGGTTGTAGTCGCCGAGTTTTATTTTGCTGTTCATGTCTTTATATTTGTTTTTTATTTTTGACGTTATGTAGTTTAACGCTTTTGCCCTTACAGGGCGAGAGGGGAAAGACCGCACTAAAGACCCAGGGTGCCGCTTCGCTTGCCCTGGGCTATGTGCAGGTTGCCCCTTCAGGGCGCAGGGGGTGACGGGGACAGGTGGTTCCTATGAATACGCTTTTGCCCTTACAGGGCGCACGTAAACCACATCGATATAAATCCCAGGGTGCCGCTTCGCTTGCCCTGGGCTATG
>CAVCGV010000151.1:0-5315 GCA_963601815.1 bacterium | reverse complement strand
TTACTCTTGCTTCAAGAATGACTGGTATGTTCTGAAGGTCGTCCTTCAGAGAGACAATGCGTTGGGGCGTTTTATTGGCAAGACCTTTCATGAAGTCGAATATCATGTTTTTTGTGTGGTAGTCACGTCCATCGATTGTGCCCACTGATTCGTATTGGTCAGATACTGTGTGAGTTCCTGCTACCGAACTGCCCATGCTACCGCCCAATAGAGTAAGTTCTACTTGTCCGTCATCCAAACGTTCGTAGGCATAGATGGCAGTGGTGGCATAACTGTTTAGTTCGGAACGTAATTTTCCGCGTGGATCATCGGTTACATCTGCGAGGAGGGACGGGAAATATATCGCATTGTGACGCAGAGCTTCGTAGAGAGACATCGTGGCCGTCACGTATTGTTGTCCGTTTGGCAAGACTGGCGATACGAATTGTTTTTCCTTGCCGTCTGCTTTTAATCCCGCCCATTTGCCATATTTCCCCGTAGCCAATGATACGCCGGCAATGCGTCCACCTACATGTCGTTGCTTGGAAGCAACATAATAGTACAATAGGTCTTGAGCCGATGACGAATATTTGCCAGCCAATATAGGCTTTCCCATATTGATGCAACCGTGGTCGTCGCTTTGTGGATCTTCTCCATTGTCAAGAAAGGGTACCCCAGGATTGAGCCATTGCCAGTGCAGTCCATCGTTTGATATTGCAAGTTCTGCTCGTTGGCGGCTACTAATGTCAGGGAGTGCGGTGGAGCCGAACATCGTGGCGATGCCCCACCATATATCAGAATGGAAGTCAGAAAACCTGAATGGTTGCAGACTGTATGGTTCCCATCCGTTGGATGAACGGTCAAGGGCTATATCAAAATCGTAATGTCCTGTTGTCAGCGTCTGACCAAGGGCGGTCACCGTCTCACGTCTGTATCTATCTCTCGGGTCAGCGGGAGGAGGGAAAGGAAGTGTTTCGCCTGGGCGCAAGGTAGAACGCTTGGCATTGATTCTTGAAAATAGATAGTAGTTGCCATTCTGTTTCAAGTATCCCATGTGGGTGTCGCCATTGATGAAGTCATATCCAAACTCTATTTGTTTGGTTTTCCTATCTTGCTTCATCTGTGAAAAACCGCTCAGAACACCTTTCTGTGTAAAGTCACGCGACATCTCGTAACCAGCTACGAGTTGGTTGAATTTTTCTCGTTGTGGTAGATATACAAGTTTGAAAGGTTTTTCTTCGCCTTTGTCGGTGTCTTCATATATGCCAAGACTCTCTATGTCTACAGCAACGACATTGGTGGCTTGATAACCTGGTTGATAGATAGGAGATAAGCGAGTTTCCACTACGCTGTCTTTTGCGTTGTACCAATAGAGTCCTGCATCGGGACGATTCCAGATGGTAGGGTCGGTGGATGTGTTGGTATAGACCATCACGCCGACTTTAGACCAAGGTACAGGAGATGGAATGAGAAAACATGATGCGTAGAGAGATAAGTTCCCTTGATTATCGACAATGACGTTTGGCATACCATTGCCCAGATTCTTTTCCCAAGGATATGTGGTTGGGGTAGGGGTGATGATGTTCCGTCCGTTGTTGTATTTTATGGGAGAATTGACGTGCACATCTTTGGTGGTATAAAGAAAGAGACCGGGATTGACGGCAGAAAAATTCTGGAATACTTGTGCCATTGAGGGCTTCAGACTTGCAATAGCAAGAAATAGGACAAAGGTTCTCATAGGCAATAAGGGAAGAAGGGGTTAGTAATGAAATGTTATTGTGTAGGTTTCATAAATAGAGAGTTATAAAAACCGACATCCCAGCAAGTACCCAATGTAAGATACAAGAGGAATGTCGGTTTCGTGCTAATCTATGTCAATTATTTCTGGAGTCCGGTGCGTTGTGGATTCTGTCCGCGCATAGACCATACGGCATTTGTGGCATATGAGGTGGCGCGCGATGTGACGCAAAGCATCTGCAAAGTGCCGTCCTTGGTCACTGCCACGAAGGTGTTGCCCTTGCTGTCCATAACGGGAGCAGAGATGCAAGACTCACCGAGGCTTTGCTCTGCAAAGAGTGAACCGTCAGCCTTGAGAATGTAGTAGGTAGCATCGGCAGCGATGAAGTGTATGTAGCCACGGTTGTCAATCATCGGTGTTGTCTGAACACTTGCGCTTACATTGTATTGCCATTTGAGCGAACCGTCTGCATTGAGGGCGATGATGCCGGAAGCATTGTCATCGGTTGCAGTGCCAAGGTTGGCGTATACAGTACCGTCGGCAGCAATGGCGCAACCACCGTCAGCGATGGCTGTATGAGTGTCGTATTGCCATTTGAGTGAACCGTCGGTGTTGATAGCCAATATCATACCGCCTGAAGTCTTGTCTGCTACAGCGTACAGTGTGCCATCGGCTCCGATAGACATCTGGCTACTGCGCAAAGCACCTGTGAAAGCGCTTGCTGCACCGCCGAACTCTGCATTGTAAATCCATTTGCCTGCACCGCTATTTGTGTCAAAAGCGAAGTAGCCTGTGTTGCCCTTGCCTGTTCCGTAAAGAATGCCATTGGTAGATAGGCTCAGACCGCCAGTCACGTCACCAATGCCAGAAGTGTATTCAGAGCAGGCTCCATTCTTGATTTTCCATATCACACCTTTGCGTTGTGCAACGTACACGTCGCCAGTGCTGGATACGGCAGGTGTCACAGCATAGAGATTGGCATCGGTTCCTGCATAAGCCCAGTTGACTGAACCCTTGGAAGATGCAGAGAAGACAAACAGTTTGCGGGCGGCTCCAGCGTCCTTTAGGTCGCGTACGGTGAAGTAGATATTACCATTGCTACCTACTGATGGACTGGAATAGATATCCTTACAGCCAGCAGCCGAGCTGCCGTTAGGATGTGCGGCAACCATAGCGGCGTCAATGTCGAGAATCCATGCTGTACCACCAGTCTGTATGTTGAATGCATTCAGTCTGCCTACCTCGGAAGCAGAACCACCAGTGAGCAGATATACTGCAGAACCGTCGGCAGAAACGGCTGGAGACGAACCACCTGTAAGACTACCATTGACATTAGCTGCCCATTGTACGGCTATTGCTTTCGATGGGTCGAGCACTGTCACGTTTTGCGACTTGGTGGCCTTAAGACCATGGCTGTCGGTGACCGTGAGTTTTACGGTGTAAACTCCTTCACTTGTGTAGGTGAATGTAGGATTTTGTGCGGTAGAGGTAGAACCAGCTTCGTCGCCGAATTCCCACAACCATGATGTGATGGTCGAACCTTGTTCAGGGATGGTGGAGTCTGTAAACTGTATTGGCTTGTTGATTTCATAGCCGTCAGTTTCTTCTGCGATGGTGAATTCTGCCCTCGCAGCTGTGTTGTATACGGTATCGTCATTGCTACATGAAGTTATTGCCGCAGTAGCTAATATCATGATGATGGATAAGAAATATTTTTTCATATTGTTTCTTCTTTGAAATGGATTATTTTATGTCTAAACCAGAAGCATTGAGTCCCTGTCCACCTCCTGCCGTGTAGCCGTGGCTCTCACCGGTAGACTCAGGGGAAATCCAAAATGCGTAGAGATCGGCATTGTCGAGATAGAACTTCACTTTGATGTGCTTGCCCTTGAGAGAGGATAGTGTGGCATTGCTGTTCCACTCAACCAGTTTCTTTGTGCTGTCGCCTGTGATGTCCTTGCAGTCTGCCTTTGTGAAACCGCTGATGACATTGCCGTTCTCGTCAAGTATCTCTACACGCAGAGAGCCTTTTACATCGGCATTGATGTAGAAATATTCACCAGTAAACTTCATCGGTACGGTTAGCAGTTCGCCACTTCCCGACATTGAAGCAAACCCGTCGCGGCGCAGTGTAGCCAAACCTGTAGTCGTGATTTCATTTCCACCTTCGAGTCTTCTGCCACTTAGATAGAAATAGAGTTCGTCGCCCACGATGATTGGTGAACCTGCTGCTGACTGAAGATTGCCGTTGTTCCATGCTGTGGTGTTATCGCTGACAGCGAGGAAAGGATTCATGTCCTCACGATACCAACTGTAGCCATCGCGACTGTAGCCAAGCATGATTTGGTTGCGCTTGATGACGCCATCCTTTTCGCAGACATCATTTTCAGGTCCTTGCCATACTGTGAAGAAACCGAGTATGATGCTCTCATAGGGAGTCGCATCAAGATTGTAGATACCTGGTGAACCATCGTTGTTGCTATAGGTAGGATGTTTCTGCTCGTTTGGCCATGTGCCGAACCAAAACTTGCTCAGTTCGGCTTTTGCAGCTTGATTGCCTACAACAGGGTCGGCATTTTCGTAGTAGTCGCGGGCACGAACCGTGTAGGGGTCACTGGATTGCAAGCGTACATTATGTCGCATGCTCCACACCCACACGTCGCGGAATGGATTCTTGTATACCGTAGAACGGTCAGCTATGGCCTGTGATGGTGTTCCATTGTCACGCCACTGTATGCCGTTGGCAGATGTCTTGTAGTGGTATTTCCAATTACCGCTACCACCAGCTACTTGAAACATCTTGTAGCGTTTCGAAGCATTTGTCTCCTGCTTGTCCATCCAAATGGTTGACGCATCGCGGACGCTGTTGAGGTCTACGATGTTGGTTCCAGAGATGACGGAAAGGGAAGGTTTGGTCCATGTCTTTCCGTCTGTGGATTCTGCATAGCAAGTCACGCCAGCTGAACTTGTGGAGTATTGACCGCCACCTGCCATGTACCACATCTTAAACTTGTTTTCACTCTCGTCATACCAAACGCCATCACTGAATGGAGCGGCAAAAGCAGCACCCTTGGTACCGCTCTTTTCCCAATTCTGGTCGGGTGAGAGTACTGGGTTCTGTGCGTCGTACTCAGGGTAGTGCATGACACGCTGTAGTGTGGTCGACTCTATGAGGAAATTGTCAACGAACAGCTGTCGGCCTACCGATATGTTGACGGTAGTGGGGCGCGAGGTCAGATAGAATGGTGTCATGCCCTTGCGTATGTCTGACGAGTATGACCTTGTAGGTGGCCACTGGCTAGGCAATTTGATGCCATTATAGATGGCACCATCATCGCTATCATCAGGGGTAGGCGTCGGAGTTGGAGTTGGTGTAGGAGTGGGTTCTTCTCCTCCGTTAACATTCTCCGAACTACAACCAGACAATACCAATGTACTGACAGCGGCAAATGCTATCAAATATAAATGTTTGTATCGCATAGTGATGATTGTCGTTGATGATTATTGTTAATTCTCTGAAGGAGCATCTACTCCGCTCGCATGGAGTCCTGGTCCGCCTCCGGCGGTATATCCACGGCTTTCGCCCGATGTCCAGGGG
>CAVCGV010000150.1:0-5326 GCA_963601815.1 bacterium | reverse complement strand
CCGATGCAGAAGTGCTTGAAGATGTTATTGAGCGTCTCCTGGCTGCTGATTTGGCCGCCGGTGATTTCGCCCAGTTCCTCGAGTACCATGCGGAGGTCTTCGGCGATGAGGTCACCGCTCATACCCATGTCCATCGACTCCAATAACCGGTCTAAGGATGAGTGGGCGCGAAGCAGTGCATCGTAGTGGCGGGCGGAGGTTACGATTACATCGTTCTCCGTTATCTCGGGGATGTCGGCAGCCTTCACGAGGGCCTGCTCCAACCGGGGGATGTTCTCGCCCGTACGGGCACTTACAAAGAGGATAGGGGAATCTACTTCCGAGAGTGCTGCTTGAGAAAGGTGTCCCTGCAGAGGGGCGTCTTGAGAAAGAGTATCTTGAGAAAGCGTCCCATGAGGAAGTGACGCTGAAGATGGCATTTCTTCGTTGTAAGCGATGGCATCCATCTTGTTGAATGCCTGGAGCAGCTTCTTGCCCTGCACCTTCTGCTGTATCTCTGCAGCCTCTTCGGGCGAGGGTGGGGTGTCGAGCAGCCAGATGACGATCTTCGCCTCGTCCAACTTCTGATAGGTACGCCCTATGCCGATGCTCTCCACCACGTCATCGGTCTGGCGGATGCCAGCGGTGTCGATGAAACGGAAAGTAATGCCGTCTATCTCGGTGACGTCTTCGATAACATCTCGCGTGGTGCCGTGGATGTCGCTCACGATGGCTTTCTCCTCGTGCAGAAGTCGGTTGAGGAGAGTGCTCTTGCCTACGTTCGTCTTGCCCACGATGGCCACGGGGACGCCTTGCTTCAGGGCATTGCCGGTCTCGAAGGAGTGGGCGAGGGCAGAGATCTTTTTCCCGATTTCCTCGGCGAGGGTGTGCAGCTCAGAGCGGTCGGCAAACTCCAGTTCCTCATGGTCGCTGAAGTCCAGCTCCAACTCCAAGAGGGAGGTCATCTTCAGAAGTTTCTCTCTCAAGAGGGAGAGTTGGCTGCTGAAGTGACCTTTCAGCTGGCTCATCGCCATGTCGTGGGTCGCCTTATTGGTAGAGGCGATGAGGTCGGCTACAGCTTCCGCCTGCGAGAGGTCCATCTTGCCGTTCATGTAGGCACGGCGCGTGTATTCACCCGGCTCAGCCTGGCGGCAACCTGCCTCCGTGAGCCGGTGCAATACTTGCTGAAGAATATATCTGCTGCCGTGGCAGGAAATCTCGGTGGAGTCCTCGCCCGTGTAACTGTGGGGGGCATGGAACACGCTCACCAGCACGTCGTCGATGGTGTTGCCAGCCTTGTCCTTGATTTCGCCGTAGTGGATGGTGTAGGGCTTGGCATAGACCAAAGGTTTGCCGTTGGCAGAAACAAAGACTTTATCGGTGATTTCAATAGCGTGGCTTCCGCTCAGACGGATGATTCCGATGGCGCCGCCGGCGGGGGTAGCAAGGGCACAGATACATTCTTCAGTCATTTCTATTTTTTTCTTTTTGTTTTTGGGGAGTTTAGAGACGTTTGCGCAGTATTTGTTTATGGGTACAGCGAGGGCGCAGTACACTACTACGGTCCTATGAATGTCCAGCATCTATGTTGTAACGTAGTTGCCCTTTCTGGGCGTTAGGAGCCGGAGACCGTTGATTCAGGCCGTACCTCCTATGGCTTGTTTGCTGCGGGGGTGGTGCAGCGGGGACGCTGCACCTACTATGAAAATCAGATTCTGTCGAGCACGAGCTTTATGAGGCCGTCGATGCTGTTCTTGTAGCCAGTGTTGGCACACTTGACACGGCGGTTGGCAATAACCATACAGCAGGTCATAGCCTTATGGCCGAGTAAGAGCGAGAGGCCGGCCAACGCAGAGCTCTCCATTTCGAAATTATTGACACGCAAGCCGTTATAATCGAAATCTTCTATCTTTTGATTAAGTTCAGGATCAGCCAATGGAATGCGAAGTTCTCTGCCCTGCGGTCCATAGAAGCCACCGCAGGCGATGGTGATGCCTCGTACCATATCATCCTTGGCGATGCGGTCGAGTAGTTCCGGGTCGTTGTTGACGCAGTATGGATTGCCAATCTGGTCGACCCACTTCACCTGACGTTTGAATTCCTGCTCGGTGTCTAGGTCGCATACGTCGTTGCGGTGAGCGTAGAAATTGAGCAGACCGTCGAAACCGATGCTCTTCTGCGAAGCCACATATGTGCCGACAGGCGTATTGAGCTGCAGTCCGCCACAAGTGCCGATGCGCACGAGCGTGAGGGTAGTGTGCGCAGGCTTTTCAGTACGCGTCTTGAAGTCGATGTTCTTGAGAGCATCCAGTTCGTTTACCACGATGTCGATGTTGTCGCATCCGATACCGGTGCTCTGTACGGTTACACGCTTGCCGTTGTATGTACCGGTGATGCTGTGGAACTCACGGCTCTCCACCTCACATTCCTTGGTATCAAAGTGGGAAGCTACGAGCGACACACGTCCGGGGTCGCCTACCAGGATAACTTTATCAGCCAGTTGCTCAGGCTTGAGATGAAGGTGGAAACAACTGCCATCCTCATTGATGATCAGTTCTGATTCTGCAAAATATTTGTTCATGTTTTTATTATGTAGGTTTAGTTTATCAAATTAGGAACCAAGTGATTGTCTTATGCTGACGTGCTGTCTGTAATGCGTGTACGGAATCAGAGCACACCTTTCGACGAAGGAAGTTCGAAATGGTAGATATCCCTCTTGACAGCCATTTTCAGCGCGCGTGCCAGAGCCTTGAAGATACCCTCTATCTTATGGTGCTCGTTCTCGCCTTCGGCCTTGACATTGAGGTTCATTTTGGCCGCATCGCTCAGACTCTTGAAGAAGTGGAAGAACATCTCGGTAGGCATCTCGCCCACCTTCTCCCTTTTGAATTCAGCGTTCCATATCAGCCATGGACGGCCGCCAAAATCGAGCACTACCTGGCACAGGCAGTCGTCCATAGGCAGGCAATAGCCATAGCGTTCTATTCCGCGCTTGTTTCCGAGAGCCTGCAACAGACACTCTCCCAGGACTATTCCCGTGTCCTCTATGGTGTGATGCTCATCGACGTAGAGGTCGCCCTTGGTATGTATGGTAAGGTCCATCATGCCGTGCTTGCCTATCTGTTCCAGCATGTGGTCGAAAAAACCTATCCCCGTATCGATGTTGCACTTACCCGAGCCGTCAAGGTTAACCTTTATATAGATGTCCGTTTCCTTCGTGGTCCGTTTCACTTCAGCGATACGGTCACCGGCAAAGAGAATCTCTGCTATTTTGTCCCAGTACATGCCTTCCTTGCCCAGAATGAGACTTCTGCAGCCCAGGTTCTGTGCCAATTCGGCATCAGTTTCGCGGTCGCCAATGACGTAACTCCCTGCCAAGTCGTATTCCTCATTATTAATGTATTCGGTGAGCATGCCGATGCCCGGTTTGCGCATAGGCGAGTTGTCTTCTGGGAAATGCCTGTCTATATGCTGTTTGTCGAAACGTATCCCTTCCCCCTCGAGCGTCTGTATGATAAAGTTGTGTACGGGCCAGAAGGTATCTTCAGGAAAGGACGCAGTGCCCAGTCCGTCCTGATTGCTAACCATTACGAGTCTGTAGTCCGTATGCTGCGCAATGAACGAGAGGTTGCGTATCATGCCCTTTACAAACTTCAGTTTCTCGAAGCAGTCTATCTGTTCGTCGTGCGGCTCCTCTATGAGCGTTCCGTCACGGTCTATGAATAGTAATCTTGTCTGTTTCATAAATACTTAATATTAAGATTATGCGTATTCAGTTTCCTTCTGCGCTTTTAGACTTTGTCTTTGCTCGTCCTGTACCTTGTACGAGCCATACAGGTAGGCGAGCGAGAATCCCAGCCAGTCTGCTGCATACAGGGTGCAGAGGCAACTGACAAAGAACACTGCGAACGACAACGGCATGAAGTAAGCCGGCACACCCAGCGGATCATCCCCGATGGCACCCAACTGAGACAGAAACTGCACGCACATGATGACGAGTGACGGCAGTGCGGCAATGGCAATCACTACACTTAGCACAATGCCGCCGAGGAACGTGGTGAAAAGAAAGCCGCCGAGATGGTGCATGATGCGCCCAACAGCCTTCAGCCAACTTCTCTTTTCGTTTGGGCGGCGCAGGCTGCCATAGGGTAGGGTGCATATTACGGCAACAACAGCCATTACAATCGTCATCGCATAGACACACGTCTGTATGATAAACGATACCCAGGGATTGTCTGCCCCCCAGTCGTGCAAGCCTTTGTTTGGCAACAAGAAGTACACCACCACCGCCATCAAGACAGCGAGAGGCAGATGAGTCTTCCACGTTTTCTTAACCAAACAGCGCGGTGCGTTGGCCATCATGTCGTAAGAAGCCTTCATGCATGCCGTCATACTGCGTATCTTCAGAAATTCCTTATTTTCCATATTGCTTGTCTGCGTGTTTTACGATGTCATTATTCCATGCATGCCTGCCTTCTGAACTCAGCACAGGTGATAGCTGTAGCTATGGCCACGTTAAGGCTCTCTGCCGTTTCCCTTCCAGGGGGATAGTTGGGTATAAGCAGCCTTCTGTTCACCTTCCGGGTAAGGGCAGGAGAAATGCCGTTTCCCTCATTGCCCATTACTATGAGTCCGCTGTTCTGGAGGGGCGAGGCATAGATGTTTTCTCCGTCGAGCATCGTGCCGTAAACGGGGAAACCGTCCGGTAATGTATCTGCGAGGGCGCAGAGGTCGCCGTACATTACCTTTACGCGTGCTATACTGCCCATCGTTGCCTGTACCACTTTGGGATTGTACACATCGGCCGTATCTGTACTGCAGAAGATATCGGTAATGCCAAACCAGTCGGCTATGCGTATAATGGTTCCGAGGTTACCCGGGTCCTGTACGCCGTCCAGGGCAAGACTCAGACTACTGGTGTCTACGTCATCCGGGCAGAATGTCCTCGCCTTCATCTGCGGGAAGACAGCCAGGATCTGTTGTGGGTGCTGCAGCAAACTCACTTTCCTCAGTTCGTCATCGCTTACCTCTATCACCTCTATAGAAGAAGGCAGATGGCGGTCCTTTAACCACGCCTCTGTAGCAATGACGATTTGTGCAGCGCTGTATTGCAGTAGTTCTTCCACCACTTTGTGCCCTTCTGCCACGAAGACACCCTCTTTGTTTCGGATCTTCTTCTGCTCCAATGAGTGGATGTACTTTATTTTGTTCTTGCTTATCATGTTTTGGTGTAATCTTATGCAAATTTACCACCATTATCCCAATATACCAAGTTTTTTATCATTTTTTGTATTTCTCAGAGCTCTGCCGCGGCGTTCGGCTTATTTTCGGGGTCTCAAGCCTATAC
>CAVCGV010000149.1:0-5328 GCA_963601815.1 bacterium | reverse complement strand
GCGCAGGTTGCCCTTTACCTTTCCGCTACGCGCCGGTGACCGTTGGTTCAGGGCGTGCTGGAGCAATCGTACGGCTCGATACTTCAATCGTGCTGGTCGAAAAAACTCCCACGGATTTCACAGAACACACAGATTTTTCTGTTTAACCACAAATCTCACGAATTTAACGAATGGGCTAACGCCTTAAAAAGCAAGAATGTTCCGTGAAATCTGTGAGATCCGTGGGAGAATATTCGTGTGATTCGTACGATTCGTGGTTAAAATCCTCAAGCAAGAATGTTCTGCGAATTCTGTGTTTTCCGTGTTCGAAAAATAAACTTCCATGGTGATTCCGTGTTAGGAAAATACTTTGGAACATTATAAAATTTGGAAATAATGTCTCTGGATTTATTCGATAATTTCTATAAGGGAAAGCGGGTCCTCGTTACCGGTCATACGGGTTTCAAGGGCAGTTGGCTTTCCATCTGGCTCCATGAACTGGGGGCAGAGGTGGTGGGCGTCGCCCTCGACCCCTATTCCGATAAGGACAACTATGTGTTGTCTGGCATCGGCAGCAAGATAAAGGCCGACATACGTGCCGATATCCGGGACGGCGAGAAGATGAAGCAAATCTTTGCCGAGTACCAGCCCGAGATCGTCTTCCACCTTGCCGCACAACCGCTGGTACGCCTGAGCTACGACATTCCCGTGGAGACCTACGAGGCGAACGTAATGGGCACCATCCACGTGATGGAGGCTATCCGTACCACGGAGAGCGTGAAGGTGGGCGTGATGATAACCACCGACAAGTGCTACGAGAACAAGGAACAGATATGGGGCTACCGTGAGGACGAGCCGATGGGCGGCTACGACCCGTACTCTTCGTCGAAGGGAGCTGCCGAGATAGCCATCAGTTCGTGGCGCAGGAGTTTCTTCAATCCTGCCGACTACGGCAAGAAGCACCATGTGGCGCTGGCAAGCGTAAGAGCCGGTAACGTGATAGGCGGTGGCGACTGGGCGTTGGACCGAATCATTCCCGACTGCATCCGCTCCATCGAGTTAGGCAAGACCATCGAGATACGCTCACCCAAGGCCATCCGCCCTTGGCAGCACGTCTTGGAACCCTTGGGTGGCTACATGCTCTTGGCAAGCAAGATGTGGGACGAGCCAACCCGCTATTGCGAGGGCTGGAACTTCGGCCCCCGTACCGAGTCCATTGCCAACGTGTGGGACGTTGCCACCAAACTCATCCGCAACTACGGCAAGGGTGAGTTGAAGGACGTGTCCGACCCCAATGCCCTGCACGAGGCAAAGCTCCTGATGCTCGACATCAACAAGGCACACTTCCAGCTCGGCTGGCAGCCCCGCATGAACATCGACCAGTGTATGGCGATGGTGGCAGACTGGTACAAGCGTTACCAGAGCGAGGGCGTGTATCAGCTTTGTGTGGAACAGATCAATCAATACGTAGCCCCATGAGAATATTTGTAACAGGTGCCACGGGCGTCGTCGGATCGGCGGTCTGTAGGGAAGCCATGGCGCAGGGACATCAGGTGCTGGCATTGAAGCGCAGCACGTCCGTCTCTCCTTTCACCCAAGAGGAAGAATCCCAACTCTCCTGGGCGATAAACGACGATACACTTCCTACGGTCGTAGCATCCTTCCAACCGGACATATTGGTCCATACGGCATGGGGTGGACTGGGGGTAGAACGCAGAAGCGAGGAGAGTGTGCAAGATGCTAACTACCAGTTTTCCAAGAACCTGTTCGAGCTGTACCCCTACCGCCAAATCATCGCCATGGGCAGTCAGGCGGAGTATGGATATTATACCAAGCGGGTGAGCGAGGACGACGAACTGCATCCTTTCACGCCGTACGGCGAGAACAAGATAAAAGTGTGCCAGCTCCTGCGCGACTATTGCGAGGGTAAGGGTATCGAGTGGCAGTGGATCAGGATATTCACCGTCTTCGGCGACAACGGTCGCATCGGTCTCATCTATTCGGCAACAAAGAGCTGTCTGCGTGGCGACAGCGACCTCGACACCACCGAGGGCACGCAGGTATACGCTTTCCTTTATGCCTCCGACTTTGCCAAGGCGCTCGCCAAGACGTTTGGCGTGAAAGGGAAGTCGGGCATATATAATATGTCGCAGCCTCGTTGTGAAGTGTCCATCAAGGACGTGCTGCTCAAAATCAAGCAACTGACAGGTTCGGACATCCAAATCCATTTCGGTGCCATTCCCTTCCGTGACAACCAGGTGATGCTGATGTCGGGCAATGTGGAGAAGTTTGAGCGTACCTTTGGGGAGATTCCCCATTCCGATTTCGATGCCAACCTTCGTAAGGTAATAGAGAATTTGCGATAGCCCGTGTTCGAAGGCTCCCACAGATTTGACATTAGAAAAATACGCCATTTATGATAAAAGTATCAGATTTTATATTCCGGCATCTTGTCGAGAAGCATGGCATACACCATTGCTTCCTTGTGACAGGAGGCGGAGCTATGCACTTGAATGATTCCATCGGCCACACCGAAGGACTACATTATATATGTAACCACCACGAGCAGGCATCTGCCATGGCCAATGAGGGCTACTACCGTGCATGTGGCCAGCTTGCCGTAACCTGTGTGACGACAGGACCCGGCGGCACCAATGCCATTACGGGCGTCCTCGGACAGTGGCTCGACTCCATCCCCGGACTCTATATCTCCGGACAGGTAAAGCAACCCACTACCATTGCCGCATGCCCCGAACTGAACCTCCGGCAGTTGGGCGACCAGGAAGCAGACATCAAGTCGATGGTGCAGTCCATTACCAAATATTGCGTCACGATAACCGACGTCAAGGACGTGAAGTACGAACTGGACAAGGCAATCTATATCGCCCAGAATGGACGCCCCGGTCCGGTATGGGTAGACGTACCGCTGGACATCCAGGGAGCGATGGTAGACGAGACAACCCTGCGTGAGTTCGACCCCGCGGAGATTCACGACAACATCGACCATGCACTGATAGACAGGCAAATAGACGTCCTCCTGTCAAAGATAGCCCACGCCCAGTCGCCTGTCATTTATGTCGGTAACGGCGTGCGTCTCGCAAAGCGAGAGAAGGAATTTGTCAGGATAGCCGAACAGCTCCAGATACCTGTCGTTACCGCTATCAGTGGCTCGGACATTATCTGGTACAATCATCCGCTCTGCTACGGCAAGCCCGGCATCTGCGGTGACCGCATCGGAAACATCATGGTGCAGAACTCCGACCTGCTCATCGTCTTGGGAACCCGTCTCTCCATCCGTCAGGTAAGTTATGCCTACGACCTCCTGGCACCCAAAGCCTACAAGGTAATGGTGGATGTTGATGCGGCAGAGATGGTAAAGCCCACCCTGAACATCGACTTGCGCATCCATGCCCACCTTGCAGAGTTCTTGGATAAGTTGGCAGGCAGGTTGTCCTCATTCGCCACACCGGGTTTCGAGGAATGGAGAGAATGGGGCAGAGACATCGAGAAGAAACTGCCCACCCTGTTTGATGACAACCCCGACTGTGACGGTTACGCCAACTCCTACAAGTTTGCCGACGAACTCTTCCGGCAGTTGCAGCATGGAGACGTCGTGGTGACAGGCAACGGTACAGCCTATACCAGCACCTACCAGGCCATGAAGGTAAAAGAAGGCGTAAGAGTCTTCGCCAACCAGGGCTGCGCCTCCATGGGCTACGGGTTGCCGGCGGCTATTGGCGCTTGTGTGAGCAATACCACAGGCAAGACCGTTTGCGTAACGGGCGACGGGTCTATTCAGATGAACATCCAGGAACTCCAGACATTGGTGACCTACGGTTTGCCGCTGAAGGTCTTTGTCATCGAGAACGAGAGTTACCTCGCCATCAAGACCACCCAGACCTCCTTCTTCCACGGACACTTTACTGGGTCCAATCCCGCCAGTGGTGTGGTTTGTCCGGACATGGAGAAGATAAGTGCCGCATACGGCATCCCGTTCTTCCGGGTATCAGACAACGAAAGCCTAAAGTCGGTAATCAGCGAGGCGCTGAACACGGACGGGCCTGTGATATGCGAGATAAAGATGCACCCCATGCAGACCCTCTTCCCCAAGTCAGCCTCCTTTATGGATAAGGAAACAGGCAAGATGAGTTCTGCCCCGTTGGAGAAGATGGCGCCGTTCATGAGCGAAGAGTTGCAGGCACAGTGTGTATACAAAGCGAAGTGACATGGAAGCAAACGAAATATTGTTGAGTATCTGTATCCCCACGTATAACAGGTGCAAGATACTCGCCTCCGTCCTGGAGCAGTATGTGTCCAATGCCGAGTTTGACGAGAGCGTCGAGATCGTAATATCAGACAACGCATCTACCGACGACACGCAGCAGGTGTGTCAGGAGTTTGCCCGGTCGTGTCCCAACATCAGGTATTACCGCAATGAGGAAAACATCAGAGACCTCAATTTCGAGCGGGTTATAAGTCTGGCTTCCGGCCAGTACATCAAGCTCATCAACGACTGGCTCTACTTTGACGAAGCATCGTTGCGCAAGGTAAAGGAACGTGTAAGGGAGCACCTGGAAGACAGGACGCCGCTGTTCTTTTCCAACAACTGGCTTTTTACGTCGTACCAGACTCAGGACGTGATAGCGTGCGAGGGACTGAACGGTTATGTCAGTGCCGTGTCTACCTATGTTACGAGCAACAACGTCTTTGGTGTATGGCGCGAGCAATGGCCGCTCATACAGGACAGGGGCAGGTACCGTAGCTATATGCTGCTGCAGGAAGACTGGACCTACCAGCTCGTGAGCAAAATGGGGAAGTGCATCGTGTACAACGACGAGGTGTTCACGGTAGCCTCAGTGCCGTTGGGGTCGCGCGGCGGCTACAACTGGTTTAAGGTTCATCTCGACAATTACTACCGTATCATGCAGCCCTACATCGACCGGGGAGAGGTAACGCGTGACGTGCTGCGCCAGGACAAACACTACCTGTTGAGACACTTCAAGCACGAACTGTTCGACACCTTCGTGTACAAGACCCACAAAAACTGGAATTACGAAACAGACGGCACGCTGCGGATATTGCTGAAGTATTATTGGGACGACCTTTACTTCTACCGCTTCATGCTGGCGCTCCCCTTCCATTTCAGTTGCATCAAGGAAATCTGGAAATAACATATAGGTCAAGAAGTTCCTCGCTTCTTTTTAATGTCAAGAATTAGAGAATTGAAGAATTTTCATAGTAGTTGCAGCGTCCTCCCGCTGCATTTTGTAGTAGTTGCAGCGTCCCCCGCTGCATTTTGTAGTAGTTGCAGCGTCCCCGCTGCACACTCATCCCTGCTCGTTATGACGC
>CAVCGV010000148.1:0-5548 GCA_963601815.1 bacterium | reverse complement strand
GTGCGATGATAGACACCCCCAATCTGCACGGTACGGGTTGCACCTTGTCGTCGGCAATAGCCTCCTGTCTGCTGAAGGGAGAGAACTTGACTGATGCCGTGAGGCACGCCAAGCATTTTGTTACCGCCGCCATAGAGCGCAGCCGGGACATGCGCATCGGAAGGGGCAACGGCCCGCTATGGCTGACGGACATGTAGCAAGAAATCCCGAACGCATCCCGAACGCATCCCGAAGCCCGAGCGAGTAGTCCACGGGACACGTCGTAAGGGCTTGCGCCGTGTCCGCTCGCTTAGGGCGTGTTCTGTAAAAGCCTCTCGTTTCGCCATTGTCGAAACGTGAGTAACACCATGAAGAATAAAGCCTTGGTATGACAATTTTAGAGTTATTATAGACTATTTGTGAGATAAATGCAAGGATATTCGGATTTTTTGTATAACTTTGCATTGTAATAATATAAACAAGGCAAAGATTCACGACAATGGAACAAAAATTGCTGATATACAATACCCTCTCGCGTACCAAGGAGAGGTTTGTACCGCTCCATGCCCCCAATGTGGGCATGTACGTATGTGGCCCTACAGTCTACGGTGACCCCCATTTGGGGCATGCGCGCCCTGCCATCACCTTCGACATCCTTTTCCGCTACCTCAAGCATCTGGGCTACAAGGTGCGCTACGTCAGGAACATTACCGATGTGGGCCACTTGGAGCACGACGCCGACGAGGGCGATGACAAGATAGAGAAGAAGGCACGCCTGGAGCAGTTGGAGCCGATGGAGATAGCCCAGTACTACACCAACCGCTACCACGACGCAATGGAGGCTCTCAATGTGTTGCCGCCCAGCATAGAGCCGCACGCCACAGGCCACATCATAGAGCAGGAGCAACTGGTAAAGGAGATTCTCGCTAACGGCTATGCCTACGAGAGCAACGGCTCCATCTACTTCGACACAGAGAAGTATGACAAGGACCACAAGTACGGCATTCTCTCCGGACGCAGTCTGGAGAACATCAAGAACGAGAGCCGCGAGCTTGCCGGCATCGGCGAGAAGAAGAACCAGGCCGACTTTGCTCTCTGGAAGAAGGCTTCGCCCGAGCACATCATGCGCTGGCCCAGTCCCTGGAGCGACGGATTCCCCGGCTGGCACTGCGAGTGTACGGCAATGGGACGCAAGTACCTGGGCAGCCACTTCGACATACACGGTGGCGGCATGGACCTCGTCTTCCCCCATCACGAGTGCGAGATAGCACAGGCTGTGGCTTCGCAGGGCGACCAGATGGTCCACTACTGGATGCACAACAACATGATTACCATCAACGGACAGAAGATGGGCAAGAGCCTCGGCAACTTCATCACCCTGGAGCAGTTCTTCACGGGCAGTCACGACAGTCTGGAGCAGGCTTACTCGGCTATGACCATCCGTTTCTTCATCCTTTCCGCCCATTACCGCAGCACCGTAGACTTCTCTAACGATGCCCTGAAGGCGAGTCAGAAGGGTCTGGAGCGTCTGATGAACGGTATCGGCGACCTGGAGCGTGTACCTGTAGCCAAGCAGAGCGACGAACAGGTGAAGAAGTTTGTAGGCGAGTTGCGCCAGCGCTGCTACGATGCGATGAACGACGACTTCCAGACACAGCTCGTCATCAGCTACCTCTTCGAGGCTTGCCACGTCATCAATACAGCCCTCGACCACAAGGCGAACATCTCTGCCGACGACCTGAAGGAGCTTACCGACACCATGCACCTCTTCACTTTCGACCTCTTGGGTCTGAAGAGCGAGAAGGGTGCCAACAACGATGCGCGTGAGGAGGCTTACGGCAAGGTGGTGGATATGGTGCTCGACCTTCGTGCCAAGGCGAAGGCGGCCAAGGACTGGGCTACCAGCGACCAGATTCGCGACGCTCTCGCCGGAGCAGGCTTCGAGGTGAAGGACACCAAGGACGGCGTTACTTGGAAACTGAACAAGTAACCGCTCTGCCTGCTTGTTGTTTTACCGAAACAAAAAGAGACTTACATCATGCGTGTGCCCTCGTCGGCACATGCCAATATTTTATACAACACAGAAGAACCCAACGGGTGCCGGCTTCCTTCCCGATAATACGGGAGAGAGGACGTGCACCCAACAAAAAAGACAAAAACATGGACAAAATCGACAATCTTGACAGAAAGATTCTCGGCATCCTTATCAAGAATGCCAGAACTCCCTTTAAGGACGTGGCAGCCGAATGTGGCGTGTCGCGCGCAGCCATTCACCAGCGCGTACAGCGCCTTATCGAACTGGGTTACATTACCGGTAGCGGATTCAACGTTAACCCCAAACGTCTCGGCTACACCACATGTACCTACGTAGGACTCAACCTCGAGCGCGGCAACATGTACAAGAAGGTGGTGGAACGCCTGCTCGGTATTCCTGAGATCGTAGAGTGCCACTTCACTACTGGCTCCTACACCATGCTCCTGAAACTCTATGCACGCGACAACGAGCAGCTTATGGACCTCCTCAACAACAAGTTGCAGGCCATTCCCGGCGTGGTGTCTACCGAGACGCTCATCTCGCTCGAACAGAGCATCAAGCGCGAAATTCCCGTACTGCTCGAGGACGAATAAAGTAACTCTACTCTCGGCAGTTAACGGGAGTAGGGAAGCTAATAAACAAAAACTTCATGGAATACTTCGACCTGGAGCAGCACCTCAAGGATGTGTACTCCGTTTTCCCCGAAGCCGGGCATCAGCCCGTCATAGGACTTACGGCCAATTATGAGGGGATAGACTCCACGCTGCGCGACCGCTACTACAAGCAGTTGGTAAAGGCTGGTGCCACGCCCGTCATCATTCCGCCTGTGGCGGATGCTACGGTCATCATCAACACCCTGCAGCATCTCGATGCCGTTATCCTTACGGGGGGTGGCGACCATAACCCGCTGTGGATGGGTGAAGAACCTTCGCCCGACTTGCATGCTATCAACCGCGAGCGCGACCTTGCCGAACTGCTTACCGTTCGCCTGGCCTACAACCGCCAGTTGCCTATGTTAGGCATCTGCCGCGGCATACAGACGCTGGCAATTGCCCTGGGCGGAAAGGTAACACAGCACATCAGCCAGAGCGTAAAGCACAGTCAGGATGCCGACCGCTCAGAGCCGACACACACCGTTACGCTGGTAAAAGACTCCACCTTATATAATATATATGGGTGCGACCGCCTTGTCGTCAATTCCTTCCACCATCAGGCAGTGAGCGAACCAGGCCGCTGCTTCCGTACCATCGCCAAGTCGGCCGACGGTATTGTTGAAGCCATGGAGAGCAGCGAGTACAAAGACATCCTCGGCGTACAGTGGCATCCCGAATGGCTTGGCGATGAGGGGCAGAAGATATTCCGTTGGCTGGCAGACAGGGCACGCGAGTACAGCAGGGCCAAGGAGCTGCACAGCCGCATCCTTACCCTCGACACCCATTGCGACACGCCCATGTTCTTCCCGCAGGGCATCCGCTTCGACCACCGCGATCCGCACATCCTCGTCGACCTGCACAAGATGGCCGACGGCCGTCAGGATGCCACCACCATGGTGGCTTACCTGCCACAGCCGGGCGAGGGCGAGACCTTCCGCAGCAAGGTGGCGTTTGACGTGGAAACGCCCACACAGTATGCCGACCTCATTTTTGACAAGATTGAGGACATCGTGGCACACAACAGTGCCTACCTCTCTCTGGCACGTACGCCTGCCGACCTGTATGCGGCCAAGCAGGCTGGGCGCAAGAGCATCATGCTCGGCATTGAGAACGGACTGGCATTGGGGCGCGACCTGGGCAATGTGGAGCACTTTGCCCGCCGTGGCATCGTCTACATCACCCTCTGCCACAACGGCGACAACGACATCTGCGACAGCGCACGCGGCAACAATACGCATGGCGGCGTTAGCGAATACGGCGAACAGGTAATACGCGAGATGAACCGTCTGGGCATCATGGTTGACCTGAGTCATGCTGGCGAGAAGAGTTTCTACGATACGTTAGAGATTAGTCAGGACCCTGTGGTGTGCAGCCACAGCAGTAGCCGTGCCCTCTGCGACGTGCCGCGCAACCTTACCGATGCCCAGATGCGTGCCCTTGCCGCAAAGGGCGGTGTGGCACACACCACGCTCTATCACGGTTTCCTGGTAAAGGAGGGCGAGGCATCCATCATCGACGCCATTGCCCATCTGGAGCATGCCATCGACATCATGGGCATCGAGCACGTGGGGCTTGGTACCGATTTCGACGGTGACGGCGGAATTCCCGGTCTTGCCGACTCGTCTGAGATGATTCAGTTTACCCTGCAACTGCTGCGCCGCCGCTACAGCGAGCAAGACATCGCCCGGATATGGGGCGCCAACTGGCTCCGGGTAATGCAGCAGGTGCAGGACGGTATAAAGAAATAACAATGACCAAGAAAATGAAAATAATATTGGGACTGGCGGTGGCTGCCGTAGTGGCTGCCGGAACGGTGTACTACCGTAACTCCCATGTCGCCTATACTCCCGAGACCGAAGAGGTGGAGGAAGTAGAGAAGCTGAACCCCGTAGGTCCCGCCTTCAATGCCGACTCCGCCCTTGCATACTGTGCGGAGCAGTGTGCCTTTGGCCCGCGCACCATGAACAGCGAGGCACACGAGAAGTGTGGCACATGGATAGCCGCCAAGTTCCGCCAGATGGGGTGCGAGGTAGTGAAACAGCAGACCTCCCTCAAGGGCTATGACGGCACGATGCTGAAAACTACCAACATCATAGCCTCTTTCCGTCCGCAGGCTACCACACGTATCCTGCTCTGTGCCCATTGGGACAGCCGTCCGTGGGCAGACAACGACCCCGACAGCACCAACTGGCACAAGCCCGTGATGGCTGCCAACGACGGAGCCAGCGGGGTAGCTGTGATGCTCGAGGTCGCTCGCCAGTTGCAGGCAGACAAGAAATTGAATCCTGCTATCGGTGTCGACTTTGTATGCTTCGATGCCGAAGACTGGGGCACGCCGCAATGGGCCAACGTGCAGGACAGCGGCGACACATGGGCTCTGGGTGCCCATTACTGGAGCGAGAACAAGGCTGAAGGCTACAGTCCGCGCTACGGCATCCTGCTCGATATGGTGGGCGGCCAGGGTGCCAAGTTCTACCGCGAGGGCATGTCTATGCAGTATGCTGGCAGCATCGTGAAGAAGGTATGGGCGGCAGCTCGCCAGGCGGGTTACGGCAGCTATTTCCTCAAGAGCGACGGCGGCATGATAACGGACGACCATATCCCTGTCAACGAGAAGGCAAAAATCCCCACGATAGACGTCATTGCCTATTATCCCGACTGCCCACAGAGCAGTTTCGGTCCTACGTGGCACACCGTGAGCGACGACATGGCCCACCTCGACAAGAATGTACTCAAGGCCGTGGGGCAAACCATGATACAGGTACTCTACACCGAGGGAGAATAAGTGCCTTGCAAGGCACATTCTCCCCGCAAAAGTGCACATTTTATATTTGTCCAGCCTCTACCTGTAGAACGACGCGCTCCGTAAGGCGGTCCACAC
>CAVCGV010000147.1:0-5622 GCA_963601815.1 bacterium | reverse complement strand
CCCTGGGTTTAGGGGAACACATTAGCTATACGCCCTGTAAGGGCAGAAGCACATAGCCCAGGGCAAGCGAAGCGGCACCCTGGGTTTAGGGAACACATTAGCTATACGCCCTGTAAGGGCAAAAGCGTTTATATCATATGGACTCATATCGAATATGCATAGTGTATAATGTTGGTTCGCCCGCTTCAACCGTATCTACTAAAGCGTATCAAATGCACCAAACTGGCAGATACAAAAAAAAGCGATGACCTTCACAGGCTATCGCTCCAAATCTTCAATAGGTATTAGTTTTTTTTAAGGTAAAAAGATTGTTTCAGGATAACGGTTTCAAAGTTAGCTTTTTTTTGCGGTTCTGCCAAATATTTTACTATCAAAAAAACTTCATGCCGATTTGTGTACCCACACATTTTTCTTTTTAACTCGCGTTAACTCTCTAACCTCATTATTATTGCCGCTTAACCGCATTTTATCATACTAAAGTAATGTATACGAAAAAAAAGAGGGCGGACATTGGTCACACCCTCTTTTTTGTTTGTATACTTAATACTTGCCTACGGTATTAGTCAATCCACTTTACGTAGCAGAAATCCTGACGGTGAGGCAAATTCTCGTTCTTGGGATACATGCGGACTGCTGTCTTGAACGAACCGGCATTGACTGGTTCTATCACAGCCTCGAACGTATAGTTGTTGCCCTCGTGTCCTACCACGTTGAAGGGGAATACAGCGTAAACCTGCTTGCCGTCAACCGGCTGATCCTTCAAGACAACAAGTTCCAGACCTACAGCATCGTTCAAGCCCTGCTCGTCGATGACATACTGCTTCTTGTACTTCTTGCCAGTCTCGACACCGTCGAGCGTGTCGTCCGACTTAGACACTACATGAATACCATCCCAGCGCTCTGCTACCGACTCCTTCCAGAGGGCAATCTCCTTAGCCAATGCGTTGCCGTTGGCGCTCAACTTCTTGAAACGGTCAGCCTGCTTGCAGTAGAACTTGTCGTAGTAGTCGTCCAACTGGCGCTTCATCGTGTAGTGAGGAGCGATGGTTGCGATAGAGTTCTTGATAACCTGAATCCACTCCTTGCTGAATCCTTCCTTGTTCTTGTTGTAGTACATAGGAACGATGTCGTTCTCCAACAAGTTGTAGATGGTAGCAGCATCCAGCTGATCCTGATAGCCCTGGTTCTGGTATGTGCGCTCCTGCTTGAGAGCCCATCCAGCTCCCTCGCGGTAACCTTCAACCCACCAACCGTCGAGCACCGAAAGGTTAACAACACCGTTCATCTCAGCCTTCTCGCCTGATGTACCGGAAGCCTCCAAAGGACGTGTAGGAGTATTCATCCAGATATCAACACCAGAAACCAAGCGACGGGCCAGTGTCATGTCGTAGTCCTCCAGGAAGATAATCTTGCCGAGGAACTCAGGACGCTGAGAAATCTCGAAAATCTTCTTGATCAAGCCCTGGCCTGCACCATCGGCAGGGTGAGCCTTACCTGAGAAGAAGAACAGTACGGGGTGCTCTGGGTCGTTCACGATCTTAGACAAACGGTCCAAGTCGGTGAAGAGCAGGTGAGCACGCTTGTATGTAGCGAAACGACGGCAGAAACCGATCATCAAGGCATTGGGGTTGATGCGCTCCAGGAGGGATACCACACGTGCAGGGTCACCCTGGTTCTTCAACCATGACTCTGAGAATTTCTCGCGGATATAGGTCACGAGCTTCTTCTTCAATGTCATGCGGGTGTTCCAGATTTCCTCGTCCTTCACGTTGTAGATAGCGTGCCAGATATCCTCGTTGCTCTGGTCGTTCATGAAGTTCTTGTCGAAGTACTTGTCATACACCTTGCGCCACTCTGTAGCTGTCCATGTGGGGAAGTGAACACCGTTGGTAACATAACCTACGTGGTTCTCCTCGGGGAAGTAACCCTTCCAGATGTTAGAGAACATCTGCTGGCTTACCCAACCGTGAAGCTTACTTACACCGTTTACCTCCTGGCAAGTGTTGCAAGCGAATGTAGAGAGGCAGAAACGCTCTCCGTGGTCGTCCGGGTTCTCACGGCCCATACCGATGAACTCGTCCCAAGAGATGCCAAGACGCTGTGGATAGCCACCCATATACTTGCCGAAGAGAGCCTCGTCGAAGTAGTCGTGACCGGCTGGCACCGGAGTGTGAACAGTATAGAGAGAAGATGCACGTACCAACTCCATAGCCTGGTTGAAGTTCAAACCGTCCTCCTCGATATAGTCGCAAAGACGCTGCAGGTTGCAGAGGGCAGCATGTCCCTCGTTGCAGTGGTAGATATCCTTCTTGATACCCATCTTCTTGAGAGCGAGCGTACCACCGATACCGAGCAGAATCTCCTGCTTCAGACGGTTCTCCCAGTCACCACCATAGAGTGAGTGTGTGATAGGACGGTCGAACTCAGAGTTCATATCGTTGTCCGTATCCAGAAGGTACAACTTGATACGTCCTACGTTTATCTGCCATACATATGCGTGTACCTGATAGTTGGTGTAAGGAACATCCACTACCAAATGGTTGCCATTCTCGTCATATACTCGCTCGATGGGGAGAGAGTTGAAGTTCTGGGCATCATAGTTGGCAATCTGCTGACCGTCCATGCTCAGCGACTGCTTGAAGTAACCAAATCTGTAGAGGAAACCAACAGCGCAGAAATCCACGTTGCTGTCCGAAGCCTCCTTCAGATAGTCGCCCGCCAACATACCGAGACCGCCAGAGTAAATCTTAACAACCTGGTTCAAGCCATACTCCATACAGAAGTAAGCTACAGATGGGCGCTTGGCGTTAGGCTTTACATCCATGTAGTCGCGGAACTGCTTGTACACTTTCTTCACCTTGTCCATGGTGGCCTTGTCTTTCACAATGGCTTCCTTGCGGTCGTAGCTGAGACGTTCCAGAAGCAATACCGGATTGGCATTCACCTCCTCGTACAACTGCGGATCAAGGCTCTTGAACAGGTCGCGGCCTTCATAGTTCCATGCCCACCACAAGTTATGAGCAAGTTCGTCCAAGCACTTCAACTCCTTGGGAAGGCTCGACTTCACGTTAGTCTCCTTCCATTGAGGAGCATTTACATAATCTGCTTTAATCTTCATTGTGTTTGATTTATATGAAAGTTTTAGATTTTGGTATATTTCTACTTACATTTTCTCTCTTCTGCCTTCCGAAGCGCAAAGTCGTACGCATCATAGTAATACGCTATAAACTGGCTCCACAAGGCTTTCTTTGAAAGTTTGTCGGCATTGCTCCTGCTTTTCTTCACATCGGCATCAGTAAAGGCTGAGTATTCCGCCACGGTATCCTTGATGGCATCAGCCACCTCCGAGTAGTTGTAGTCTGTACGGTGTATTACCTTCACGCCGTCGCTTATCTCACAATAGTCTCCCTTTACCGAGTTCGCCCAAAGGCCAAACCCTGCCAGGTCGGTAGTGATACATGGCACCTTGAAGGCTATGGCCTCCAGCGGTGTGTACCCCCAAGGCTCATAGTAGGAAGGATAGATGCAGAGGTCATTGCCAAGCACCACATCATAATAGGTCTTGTTGACAATACCGTCATTACCCGTCAGGTAACAAGGCAGGAACACAAGTTTTACCTTGTCCTCCTTGCGGTTCTGCATATTGAGGTATTTCAGCATGCCGAGCACATTGTCGTGGCTCATGTTGTTGAGCCAATGGGTAATGGCTGGCACTTCGAGCGGAGTATCATATTTTTGTCCGCTCTCCAGACGTTCCTGCAGGTCTTTACGGGGTTCGCCTACCCAGCCCGGCACGTCGATGAAGGCAACAACGTTTTTCTTCAACTTGTCACTTCTCAACAGACGGTTCATGGCCTCTATATACACGTCCACGCCCTTGTTGCGGAACTCATAACGGCCACTGGTAGAGACGATGAGCGTATCGTCGTCGAGATCCGATCCGGTCAAGGCATTGGCAATATCCAGCAGGCGTTTTCTTGCCTCCTTGCGCTTCTTGCCGAAAACTGCCGTCTTTGGAACAAAACTGTTGTCAAATCCGTTGGGCAATACAAAGTCTACTGGCTTGTCAAGCAGTTCCTTACACTCGTTGGCTGTTATCTCGCTCACAGTAGTAAAACAGTCCACATTCAGCGCTGTCTGCTTCTCTATAGAGTGCTTGCTCTGCATGTTGAGCTCACCGGCCATCTGGTCTCCGTTGTATGCAAAAAGATAGTCATACAGTGGCTTGTTGTTGCCCGCAATACTCCTTCCTATGCTCGTTGCATGGGTAGTGAAAATGGTTGCCACCTCTGGCAAGTGCTTCTGTACATAGAGCAATCCGAGGCCGGTCATCCATTCGTTACCATGGTAAACCACCTTCTGGTTTTTCTTCACGACATGCTTGCAGAAACTCTCCACCACAAGTGCAGCTGCATATGAAAACATGGATGCCTCGTCATAATCACCATAGGCATGCAGACTGTCTACACCAAAGTGTTCCCACGCTTTGCCGTAGATTTCGTTCTTCTGCGCATAATAAGGAGTAAAGTCTACGAGAACAGCCACCGGTTGGCCTGGCACATCCCAACGGCCCACTTTTACCTTTAGGCCTTCCTCGGCAGCCTTCTCCTGCCAGTCGGAATAAAGCGTATTATCACATGAGAAATAAGGATTTACCTTGTCTCCCCAACAATCCGGACCGATGAAGACCAATTGGTCTCCTAACTTGTCCACAAGAGTCTTGGCACGTGTAGACAAAACGGTATAGATACCGCCTACTTTGTTACACACTTCCCAGCTCGACTCGAATATATAGTCTGGAAATAATCTTTCTTTTTCCATAAAATACTAATAAACCACGGCAAAGATAATTAAAAAAACACAAAACCGCAAATTATTGAATAACTTTATTCCACATCTTTATGTTTTCTTGATATAAATAAATAACTTTGTCAATATGTTGCAAAAGCAATGAAATTTCAGAAGTGTCAACTTCACTACATCCATAAAAAGCAATAGTATGAAGAAAAAGATTTTACCAATCATTATGATGGCATGTGCCTCTGTATGTATGGCGCAGACGGACAGTACTGTTTTCAAGGGTTACTTCGTCAACAAGGAGTACAATATTTATATAAAAATTGACCTTTACAAGCAGAACATCAAAGTCCCGGGACAGGAGATTTTCGGAGAGATTCCCGGATTCGTGGGCGACAACCTCGACAGCCGTAAATGGCTGATTACAGATGCTGCTATCCATGGCAACACGGCTACCCTTTCCGTCATAAACGACTATGGCAGCGAGGACCTCACGGCAGAACTTACCAAGTCGGCAGACAGCACCTATGTACTGAAACAACTCAAAGGTAGTAACATGAAAATAGCACGTAACCGCAAATGGGTAAAACTTCCCAAGTCTATCAGCTTCGAAAGGAGAAAATAAGCCATAGTAGGTACGGCGTCCTCGCCGTACACAAACATGATTGCTTACTTGCTTGAGTGTGCAGCGGGGACGCTGCACCTACTATGGCTTGCATTTAGTAACGTGTAAAAAATAACTTGAGCATTTTTTTGATTCGCGAAATGTGCCAACGACGGGCTGAACCAACGGTCACCGGCGCGTAGCGGAAAGGTAAAGCCCAA
>CAVCGV010000146.1:0-5674 GCA_963601815.1 bacterium | reverse complement strand
GGCTTTACCTTTCCGCTACGCGCCGGTGACCGTTGGTTCAGCCCGTCGTTGGCACATTTCGCGAATCAAGAAATCTGCTCAAGTTATTTTTTACACATTACTAAATTATCAATATTTTGTATTCTGCGGGTCGAAGTTGGTCCAACCGCTCATCCAGTTGTTCGTGCCGTCGAAAGCACCGATGTAGGTTACCGTATCGAAGCCAGACCAGCCCGTGAAGTTTGCGGCGCCGAGCAACGGACTGCCTGCGATGGGCGTATAACCGTCGTTGCCCACGAGCGTGCTCCATGATTCGAAGTACTTGTTGCTGCTTTCCGAGAAGAAGAAGGTGTTGCTGTACGACTTTTGGTTGGCGTCGATTACCTTCTTGCCGGCAGCATCGTAGAGGCAGTCATCGTAAATCTTGTTGGCATCGGAACCTACGGCATCCATACCGGCGAAATATACGTTCTTGAGCTTGAAGAGACCCTCCTTGGCAGCCTGAACCGTACCGCCCTTCTCGCCATCTATAATCAGGCCGATGGGCCATCCGATAGCCACAGAGTTGATGCAGTTGAGACGTGAGGAACGGCGAATCTGCATGGCAGCCTGGAATCTGCCGAGACCCGAACCGTTGTTGGGATAGTAGTCGCCGCCCTTGATGTAGTCGGTGGTGTTCTGGAACTGTACGTCCAACACCTTGGGACCTACGAAGGTAATGTTGGAGAAGGTGGCTGTGGTGTAAGGCTCCACGCTCGAACCATCGGCACAGTTGTCGCTCTCGAAACCGTTGCTCTGCGACTGGTCGGCGATTTTGCTGTCGCGGAGGGCAAGACCAAACTGCACCTTGCCGGAGAAGCCGTTGTCGGTATCGAAGTCGTCGTCCCATCCCTTGTAGGCGATAAGGTACTTGCAGTTTACCGATCCGCCAAACCACTCGAAGGAGTCGTCGTTGGAATAGGACACCTGTACATGGTCTATCTGCGTACCGCTACCTACCGAACCAAGGGTCAATCCGTTGATTTCCTGGTCAGCCTTGAAAGGATTGCCTGCAAACTCGATACGAACATAGCTCAACACACCCGAATTGTCGGTATCGTCTGTACCGCCGTGCTTGGTGCGCGGACCACCCTCTATCTGCATCTCCGTCTGGTTGTTCTTTGCCTTGCCGCAGAGGATAATGCCGCCCCAGTCGCCCGGCTTGCGGCTACCTGCTGCCTGTGCCGAGGTAAAGACGATGGGCGCATCGGCCGTACCCTTGGCTATGAGTTTTCCGCCGCGCTCGGCTATGAGGGCAGCCTGTGTCTGTTTGTCGCCTTTGATGACGGTACCCGGCTCTATGGTCAGTTCTGCGCCGTTGGCTATATATACCCAGCCCTTGAGGCTGTAAGTTCCCTTCTTCAATGTCTGCTTGCCGGTGAACACAAAGCCACGGTCTCCGTTTCCGATAACCGTACCGTTGGCGTCCTCCTTGCCGTCTGTGCCGAAGAGGATGTGGTCGCACGATTTCAGACCACCGTCTTCTCCCCACTTGTAGTTTACCGAGGAGGTAGTGGTCCCACCATTGTCGTCATTACTGCTGCAACTGCTCAACATGGCAGAAACTGCGAGGATGCCCATGCATCCCAATAAATTGATCTTGTTCATCTTGTCTTTTGTTTATTTGTTAAACAATGATTTCCTTTATAAAGTCAGGGCACCTTTTTTTACCCTTTTTACCTTTAGAACTGGTATATTGCCTGCAGTCCTATATTTCTTCCCGGCCTGTAGCACCTGGTAATTTCCTCTACCTGCTTCTTGCTGCCGTCCTTATAGGTTACATCTGCAAACTGCTTGTAGTATATTTTCTCGGCGAGAAGGTCTCTCACGTTGAGCTTCAGTTCCAGGTGCTTGCCGAATTTCTTGGCAAGGGAGAAGTCGATGGTATTGCGTGGCATTTCGTAGCTGTGGGGTACGCGGGCATTGGAATCGTCGCCGGTAGTACCCTCGCTCCTTCCCACACCGATGATGCGCTTGCCTATGCGGTTGTAGAGCAGGGCGACGTCCAGCTTCAGCGGTTCGTTCTTGTAGAAGAAGCCCGTATTGACGAGGTAAGGCGACTGTCCCTGCATGGGGCGGTTCTCCTCCTTCGATCCTTCCTCAAACTGCACGCTGCTCTTTATCAAGGCCCCGTTAAACGACCAGCTGAAGTCTTTCAGCCCCAGGAAGTCGAGGCTCTTCCTTATGTCCAGTTCCACGCCATAGTTGTTGGCGCTCATGGCATTGGTGTAGGAGTACACCAGACTCGTTCCGCCTGCCACGGTGTAGGTCCACTCTATGGGCGAATCGAAATGCTTGTAGAATACCGCCAGCGAAACCATCTCTCCCCTTGCCGGATACCACTCGTAGCGCAGGTCTACGTTGTCGATGTAGCAACTCTTCAGGTCGGTGTTGCCCTGTACGTCGCTGGCAAGGTCGAAGTCGTAGTACACCGAAGGCGACACCTCGCGGAATTCCGGGCGGTTGATGCTCCTGCCATACGAGAGGCGCACCTGGTGGCTGTCATTAAACTTATAGGTAGCGTTGATGGAAGGGAACAGGTCGTTCGTCTTGTAGTGGCGGCTGGTCTCGCTCCGCTCATAGTTACGTGTATTGGAGATAAGCTCCATGTCGTTGTGCTCGAAACGTACGCCGGCGTAGATGCCCAGACTGCCCAGGGGCACATTCAGCGCCAGGTATCCTGCCCCCAGGGTGTTGTGGCCGCGATAGTCGTTGCACATCTGCTTCTGTTCCAGCAGGTACAGTCTGTCGTATCCCATGTTTGCCTCGTCGGAGAGCAGAGAGGGAATGTCGCTGTGGCGGAAGTCGGAGGGCATATTGTTGTTCGCCACGTTCCAGTTGTAGATAAAATTGCGTGTCTGGTACTCTCTGCTCCTGTACTCGCCGTAGGCACCCACCTTCAGGTCGGGCTCGAAGGAGCCGAAGCGGAAATGGTGCGTATCGTTGATGCCGAGCGAGAGAATGTGTTCGTCGAGCTGTGTCCACTCGCGCGATATGTCGTTGCCGTTGCTCAGGGCGTAAGTGCCCGGTTCGAGAGCATCGTTGATGAGGTATCTACGACGGTCAGGCAGATGACGGTTGGCATACGCATACCCGATACTCCAGTCAAGGGCATCGCTGGTGAAGGTGTGCTTGCCGGTAAGCTGACCGTTATATGTAGTGCGGCTGCGGTAGTAGTACTCCGCACTCCGCTCCATGTCCGACTGTGCATTCACGCCGTCGCGCCATGTATAGCGGCTCGTGGCGAGCTGGTTGAGAATGTTCTTGAGCTGATACTTGTGACGGCCGTTGCGGGAAAGGAAGGTGAGGTTGAGCATGGCGCCGAGCCTCACGTTGTTGTTGTACTGGTCGTCGGTGGACTTGCGCAAGTAGTTGGGCCTGTCATTTACCGCATCGTAAATGCCGAAGAGGTTATTCTCCATGCCTGTATAGGTACGGTACTCGTTGGTGTAGTTGAGGGCGGCGAGCAGACCGAGCGTTCTTCCGCCGAGATTCCACCGGCGGTTAAGGCTGGCGGCAAGCTTGAGGTCGCCCAGCGGTTTCTTCTGTTTCACGGTCCAGTCGTTGTTCAGGCCGTTGCCCAGGAGCGACGTGGCGTAGTCTGCCACCTTATTTCCGTTGGCATCGAACTGTGGGGCAAGCTCAGCATTGATGCCGCCCTTGAGTGTCCTCATGCCGTTGTCAAATCCAAGAAAATCGGTGGCGGAACCCTTAGCGTAAGAGAAGTTCTTGAAGCAGGTGCTGGTATTCCAGTTGCCACCGACGGAAAGAGAGAGAGAGTTTTCGGTAGGTATTTCTTTCGTGTTGACGATAATGAAACCGCCCGAGTAGTCGGCAGGATATTCTGCCGACGGACTCTTCACGATGGTAAGGTTGTCTATCTGCGAGCTGGGTATGATGTCGAAGGAGAAAGCCCTGGAGTCGGCCTCCGAACTGGGCACTGCCCCACCGTTTACCCATACATTGTTGTAGCGTTGTGACAGTCCGCGCACCATGACAAACTTGTCGTCGATGAGGCTCACGCCCGGCACACGGCGTATTACCTCTCCGGCATTGGTGTCTTGTGTACGGCTTATTTCCTGTGCCGAAACATTGCTCACTATGACGGAACTGTTCTTGGCTACCTGTATCATGGCCGCATCCGTATTACGCCTTTCCACAGCGGTCACGGTAACCTCCTTCAGTTGCTGTTCATCGGGCTGCAACGCGATGTCCATGGTTGCATCCTTCGCCTGAACTCCGTCAATCTTTTTGGGCTTATAGCCTACATAGTTTATATATAAAGTATAAGTCTTGTCTTTCTTCAACCCTTCGAGCTGATAATTGCCGTCGATGTCGGTAATGGCCTTCACGGTTGTCTTGCCGCCGTTTTCCACAGCGGTAATAACGGCACCGATAAGTGTCTCTTTGGAGTTTTTGTCAGTAACTGCTCCCTTGAGCTGCTGTGCCCACGACGGCAAACTTGCCACCGTAAGCATCCCCAATGCAATGATTGCCCTTTTGGTCTTCATACTTTCTGATACCTTTACGTTTTCGGTTGCAAAGGTACGGCAGCATTGTTACAAGGCGGTTGCTGTGGTGTTGAATGGTTTTGACGAAGTTGCGACAAAGTTGTTACGGGAAGCAGAAAGTCGCCATGGCAGATGAAGATAACGCCATAGAGGGCCGCAGTTACTTCTTCCCCTTGTTGATAATATAAATGCCGGCTGTAGCCAAAGCCCCGGCTATCAGATACTTCCCATAAAAAGTCTCGCCCAGGCAGAGACAAGAGGTAACGGCTCCCACCACAGGGATAAGGGAGTTGAATATCGCCACCTTTCCTACGGGGTTACAGCTCAAGAGCTTGTTGTAGAGCGAGAAGGCAACGGTGGAAATGGCGATGAGCAGCAGCAGGATAATAATGCCCCAAGGGGTGACGACGGGCAGCCGACCCTGCATAGCCAATGCCGGGATAACCAGCAATGCCCCGCCTATGCTCAAAGAATAGCCTGTACCCACAAACACGTCCACCCGCTTGCCCAAGCCTCTGGTAAGCAGCGAGGCACTGGCTCCGCAAAGGGCATTGAGGATTATCATGCCGTCGCCCAAGAAGGTAAAGCTGCCACTTTTCTTTCCACCGAGGTTGAGGGCCAGAATGCCTAGAAACCCAATGATGCAACCTGCCGCCTTTCGCCAAGTCATCCTGTCGCTCTTGAAGAAGATGCAGGCAAGAATTACCACTATGAAGACGCTCAGGGAGTTGAGTATTGCCGAGCGGGCACCCGCATTATGCGAAAGTCCGAAATAGAAGAATGCATAGTGCAGGGTGGTATTGAGGAGTGCATAGAGGAGGATGAACCAAACGTCCGCCCCTCTTCTGATGCCAAACTTGCGATGTGTTCCCCGGGCAATGCCAAGGATAATGAGTCCGGAGATGAAGAAACGGATACCGGCAAAGAGCATCTTGCTGCCCGTCATGTCGGCTTCGATGCCAAACTCGCTCATCCCCATCTTGATGAGAGGGTAAGCCCATCCCCAGGCAATGGCTGCCGTCAGGGCGAAAAGACTCACCCATACGGGGCGTTGGAATATGCTGGTGTTGTTTGTTGCTTTCAATGTTCCGTTCTGTTCCATGTTTTATCTTATTTTTCGTTCTATTTCCAATCAAATTCGTCTA
>CAVCGV010000145.1:0-5859 GCA_963601815.1 bacterium | reverse complement strand
CATTTACTACCACCACTTATTTTACTATATATCAATCAGTTATCACACATAATGGCAGCAGTGGAAGCAAAATTCAAGAAAACTTTGGGAGCTTTTCATTGCTAACTTCTGCGGTCTATGGAGATATTTCGGCGGTAAAACTATACTTTTTATTTGGACAATTCGTTTATTTTACTTATTTTTGCATCCATAACAGTTACTCTTTTGAGGCGGGTTCTAAAATATTGAGTCTATACTTGTTAACACTAACACAAAAGGCACGGCTTGTTCTGAGAAACTGTTTTACTACACCTTTGGGGTATGGAAACCTTATATTCTTAAATATAAAGAACATGAAGAAACTTGTATTTTTGACGGGTGCCGGTATGTCGGTAGAGAGTGGATTCAAGACTTTCCGCGGCAACGACGGACTGTGGGAGAACTATCCTGTTGAGCAGATTGCCACGCATGAGGGGTGGATAGCAGATCCTACCCTGGTAACCAACTTCTACAACATGCTGCGCCACAAACTGTATGCGGCACAACCCAATGAGGGGCATCGGCTCGTCAAGGCGATGGAGGAGTACTACGACGTGACAGTCATCACGCAGAATGTGGATAACCTGCACGAAAAGGCAGGCTCACAGAACGTAATACACCTGCACGGCGAACTCTCGAAGGTATGCTCATCAGACAACCCTTACGACTGTCGCTACATCCGTGAACTGCCGGAAAGCGACTGTGAGGTTACACCCGGAACAAAGGCAGGCGACGGCAGTCTACTGCGCCCCTTCATCGTGTTCTTCGGTGAGAGTGTACCGATGATAGAGCCTGCGGCTGAGGCTGTGATGAACGCAGATATATTTGTCATCATCGGCACATCGCTCAACGTGTATCCTGCTGCCGGACTGACTGCGTACACCAAACCGAACATTCCCATTTACCTCATAGACCCCGGTGCCGTCAACACCAACGGCCAACGCAAGATTACCCACATCATGAAGGGCGCATCGGAGGGAATGAAGGAACTGAAAGACCTGCTCTGTTGATTTTACGAGATAAGTAAGGTGTAAAATATCTTGGTATGGTTTCGGAACACATCATTCACTCCAAGCCCGTTACTTACATCTTCCATTTTATCTGTACCTCTAATTCTGTCTGCGAGGATTGGGATATTTCCTGGAGCCCACTTGATATTCTGCTCCGGTCAAAGTAGTCGGTAGTTCCTATCTTCCCCGTCAGTTGCAGATGCTTGCCTATGTCGGCATGCAGGGCGAGAGCATAGCGTATGCCCTCACCATAATAACTGGCAAAACTCATGGCGTAGAGCATGCCTGGCTCGTAGGCATAGATGCGCGAAGCATAACCGTCTGTATGGAAGTAAGCCAACGATGCGTTTGCTCTCAGCCAGCGGTGGCGGAATGTAACGAGTTGACTCGCCATCCATCCCGTACTGGGCGTAGCGGACTTCACACGGGTCATGTCCCATTGTGTCTTGCTGCTCCAGCTGTCATCGGTGTATGTAGCATACAACCGGCCACGCATAGTCTGCGTGTTTTGCTTGTCCTTGTAGCGCAAGCGCATGCCTGAGGTCCACTTTTGCGAAAAACGGTAAGTAACATTCAGAAGGTTGTCCCAACTCTGCGTGCTGCCCGTAGTACCATACTTAGGCCAGGCGAAATAGGCAAAGTCAGAATACAGCGTAATGTTCCACCTGTCACCGGGCAACCAGTTGGCTCCCACATATATTCCACTCTCGTCTTGTGTATCTGAGCCTTCGCTGAAGGCATTGGCATAAGGCGAATAATAGCGGTAAGGATAGAAACGTTGCAGGGCCAGGAGCGAAAGACGTGTGGAAAGGGCATAGCTCAAGGCATTGACCGTAGCCAAAGCACCGCACGTCCCCGTGGCGGTCTCTCCCTGCAGTACCAATCGTGATGACACATAGCCATAGTCTATGCTGGCATTCCAGAAATGGCTTCCGGCAGGAGCATACCGCTTATAGAGCTGAGTAGTGTTAGGCGTGAGCGGTAGGGAATAACTGTTGTAGAATGCCGTTGTTCCCACATGCCATCCTCCTGCGTGCATACTGAGGTTGCCTCCTGCAAGGAACGTGGAGGCGATGTCCTTCTTCGCCATTTCGGTGGCAGTACGGTGCAGACCAGTAGTAAGGATAGTGCGTATGCCTCCGTCTTGCACGGTAGCGTCTATCGTGCGGTAAGACACAAAGGCAGTCAGGTCGAGATGGCGCGTGAGCGACAAGGTGGCAGCCCCACCTTGCAGGTAGTTGGCCGCATAGCGCGAAGAGTGTACACGTATGGTATTGCTGTTGCGTCCTAATGCCGACAGGGCAGAGAGCTTACCGAAACTGAAGTCGTTGTTCAGTATCAAGCCCATACCTTCGTGCAGTCGATAGCGACCCAAAGTAAGATTCTTCAGTTTGCCGCACTTGCGTATCTGCAGGTAAAAAGAGTAGAAGTCGTATCCCTGTCCGTTGCCTTTGGTAAAAAACGGTTCACCTGCATCCTTCGAACCGAGCACACCCGCCTTCACATAGTCGCCGTACTTAAACTGGTAGCGCATCCAGTGCTTGTATCTGCTGCCGAGGTAACTTCCGTCAGCATCGCCACGCCGCTCATAGAAAGGTATTTTTACCGTAGCGATGGCCTCATGTTTGCCGTATTGGGTTATCTGGCGCAGCGTAGGATACTGTCTCTTCTTTACTTCCCCTGCATAGACGAAGTACGCCAACAATTGGCGTTGGTACCATGACACGCGCGGAATCATGGCCAGTTCTCCCAAGCTCTTCATCGCTCCATACCGGTAGATGTATGCCTCGATGTCCTCTATCTGCTGAGCCGAGAGAAAGGGCAGACGCTGCAGGTCTTCGGTAGTGGCGGTATTGATGTTTATGGGGTGTTCGGCATATTCTGTCAGCACATCTTCGTACGCTTCCCACGACTGCCCCTCAAAGTCTTCCGTCTCACTCAGTTCGTCCAGGTACTGTTGCCAGGGACGCATGTTGTCTTTCTGTGCCTGGCAAACGATGGTGGTTGCCCACAGCACCGTTGCCAGCAGAATGTGCTTTTTGTATCGTTTTGTGTTCATGGTAAAGGTATTTTTAAGGACTCGCCTTATATATATGAAGCGTCGCCGTAAATTAGTATTGCGAGATGTTGTTCAGTTCCTTCATCGTTATTTCGCGAGGCTTCTCCGACAAGGTTTTCCGAAGGGCATCTACCGTGATTTCTGCCGATGGAGAGAAGGCTGTAGAACGCATATACTGCAATACACTCTCGTAGAAAGCCTTTCCCTCGGGATATTGCGAAGCCTTCTCCAGATTGCTCATGCAGACGAGGAGTTTACCCTTGCCCACCTTCCACTCCATCAGCAGTCCGAGCTTGTGGTTGCGTTCCACATTGTCGATAACCTGCACGATGGGCTTATACGCTTTCCCGAAGTTGTCGAGCATCAAGGGGTGCGACTCCTTGATGACCGGGAACCATTGCCAGTTGGTGTGCATCTCTGTGGGGAATGCACCGAAGACGGGATGCTTTGGGTCGGTCAGTATGCCGAGTGTACCGGGCGACGGTGTCTTCTTGTTGTTGTCGCAGATGGTCTTGAACATACGGTAGTTCCAGTAATCAGTCATGAAAAGCCCCCCTACGGTATGGGGCAGGCTGTCGGGCATCCACAGTACCTTGGCACCTTTCTCCAACTGCTTGGCGACATCGGCTGTGAGGTCCTTTGCTATGATGACGCCCTGCTTATTCACGGTAGTTTTTGGATAGACCCACAATTCGTACGAGTTGTGTGCATCGGTACCTTCTATCTGAAGGGAAACAGCCAGTTTGGCAGGCTGTTCTACCTGTAGAACCTTATCCAATTGACCAACGTCCAGCAAGCCCTCGCCGCTCTTGGTGATGGACATCACGCCCTCCTCATTGCCTATCTTCCATCTTACCTTCTTGCCTTCAAGTGAAGCGCCGCCATAGTTGGCAACCTGCACCTTTGCCTTCAGCGAGTCACCCGCCTCGAAGCAGAACCTGTCCACTACGAGCAGCGGTACCACCGGTGCACACCACTGTGTCCATTCGCCGGGCGTAGTGATGCCCTTGCTCTCCATAAAAGCATCGAGGATGCCCACAAAGGCACTTCCCTGCCCAGGATAGTCCTGTATGTCGAGCAGTTGGTATCCTGCCATGTTACGGGTGCGAAGGTCCATCTCTATGTCAGCCTTGTACAGTTTAACGCTCCATAGTCCGGAAGCCTTGTGGAAGTCTTCTGCCTGCGAGAGCATCCCTGCCGCAGCGAGCCGCTTGCGGAACAGTTCGAAGTTGCAAGGGCGCAGTACCCCTGTGTATTTTTTTATCTCACGATAGTCGGGATAAGTCTGAAACTGTCCTGTCTCGTGCGAGATGATGGGTATTCCTGCCTTGTCGCAAGCCTCATCGAAGTTAAGACTTGTATTGGGGCGGAAGTGGTTGAGCATTCCTCCGTCGTAAGCATCTGCAAATGAGAACGAACCACGCGTATGGGTATTGTAGTTGCCCCATCCCTCACCGCCTATGCGGCAAGTCGTAAAGTAGTCCATCCCCTCCTTTATACCCTGGAAACCGAGATAGTAATTGCTGCCTGTAGTAAAGTATTTGTCGGGGGCTATCCGGCGGAAATCATCCACAAACTCCTTCATCTTGTCAACATCACCCCACAATTCGTTGCCCAATGCCATCATGCGGAAAGAAGGGTGGTGTCCATACTCTCTGAGGATATTGATGCCTTCCTGGTGTAGGAATGTCATGAGCGTAGAGTCTTTGCTGTCAAAGTCTCCCCAGAAAGGAAGTTCTGGCTGCAAGTAGATGCCGAGCGAGTCGGCCGCCACGAAAGCAGCCTCAGGAGGACACCAAGAGTGGAAGCGTACATGGTTGATGCCATACTCCTGACATGTACCCAAGTACTTCATCCATCCTTCCACGGTCATGTCCACATGCCCGGTCAAAGGCCACACTGCCGCATCGTGCTTGCCACGGAGAAACACCTTATGACCGTTGGCATAAAAGTGGGAACCTTCTATATGAAAATCCTTGAAACAAGGGAGTACATTTTTATTTTCTTTTCCTTGTCCTTCCTTATTTTCTCCCGCCACCTGCAGTTCTATCCTTCCGATAATACCATTCCAGTTGGTCTGGGTATCCTCAGTATAGGCATGACTGGAGGCATAAATCTGGTTGGGCACCCTCTTCGAATTGTCCACTACGATTTCCAGCAAGTGCCTGCCCGTCTTCATCTTCTCTGGCAAGAGGTAGCGCTGTGGAGTGGAGATATTGTTACAGGAGTCTATGAGCTTCCCGTCGAGATACACCCATGTGGGCTTGGTACGTTCCAGAAAGAGTGTCACCTTCTTTTTCTTCCAGTCCTTGGGTATCTCTATCGTACGTGCGTATCGGGCCGCTCCCTTATAAGAACTGATACGGGTAAGGTGAGTGGTCTCGGTAAGGTCTGTGGGGGCTATGCCCAGACGGTTGGTATCTATGGTGCCGGGCAGGGTAGCCTGTTTTGCCTCTTTGGCATTGCCCAGTGTCACACTCCATTCGCCGGCGAGCGAGATATTCTGTGCCTGCGTGCCTAAGCTCATCAGTCCCAGACAAAGGGTCAGTAGTTGTGTCTTCATTGTTCTGTTGTTTTCCAAGTTGTCTATATGATGTCCTTTTCCAGATGTCCTTTTCTGTAACGACATTGCAAATTTATATAAAATATCCGAACTATACGACAATGAATAAAAAAAACTTGGCAACTTATTTTTTACACGTTACTTAGCTACCATATTCCTACCTGTAAAGTAAAAAAAGGCTTTTTATTTTGCAATGTCCTCTAAATAAT
>CAVCGV010000144.1:0-5867 GCA_963601815.1 bacterium | reverse complement strand
TGACCGTTGGTTCAGGGCGCACAGGCTTGCTTGAGGTACGGCGGGGACGCTGCACACTACTAACAGGCTTGCTTGAGGTACGGCGGGGACGCTGCACCTCCTAAGCCCCTCTTGCCGCACGTTTTTTTCCAATTATGAGATGGATATATGAATTTTGTGCGATTTTCATGCACTTCGAGTACAGGAAAGAGCAAGTGCACTACGGGAAGTTGCATGTCTTATGACACTTGGGATCGTAATAGTTGTGCAAAATCAGCGGTTTTTCGAGGGTTGGAATGGTGGTAGAGGTGGTTTCACGGATGTTGTATTGCGTAACTGTCTTGTTGTCTAATGTGATAAAGTGTTGATTATCAGCCTTTGAGAGGAGGTTGGTGGGCGGAGCGTTCCAGCGTTCCAGCGTTCCAATTAGATTTTTGAAGTTCCACTTTACTATATATTTATATATAATTAATTAGTTATTAAGTAGTTATAGAGTCTTTAAAAAGGAACGTTGTTTTTGAATTGTCTTTTGGAACAACTGGAACGCTGGAACGCTGGAACGCTTTTTGAGCCCCTTTGCCCGGCATGCTTTGTGCCCCATTTCCCTCTCCGAGGCTTATCGTTTGCCCCTTCGAATAGTTCCTTTATTGCGGCGAGGCAGAAGAATAGTGCATGAGTTTTACGTACTTTTGCCCTTACAGGGCGCATGGACATATACAAACAAAAACCCAGGGCGTTGCCCTGGGCTATGGAGTTGTTGGGCTTTACCTTTCCGCTACGCGCCGGTGACCGTTGGTTCAGCCCGTCGTTGGCACATTTCGCGAATCAAAAAAATGCTCAAGTTATTTTTACACGTTACTAAAAGGAGATTTCGGCATGGTGACGGAGGATTTATTTATGAGGGATGATGCCAGGCAGGGCATGTGTAAATGACGTAGTCTGGTTATAATTTTGTAGTTATCAAACTAACGAAGTCCTTGCAGAATTCCGTCATTTCGTGGTAAAGCAGGTTGCAACCCTTGTCAGACAATTCGGAGTCGGGGAGGGGACCGCTATTGACGGCGACGGTAAAGATGTTGGCTGCCACGCCGGCACGTACACCTAAGGGGGCATTCTCCACTACGATACCTTGCCATGGCTGTAGGTTTCCTGCCTTTTGCAGTCCCATGAGGTAAGGGTCGGGGTAGGGCTTGCCACGCTTTACGTCGTACGCCGTTACGATATGCTCCTCGTCAACATATTCGCCAAAATCGTTGAGAAGGCGAAGGATGAGCGGGCGCTGTCCGCTGCCCGTTACCACACCAGTCTGCATGCCAGCATCTTTTATCTTCTGCATGATTTCCTTGACGCCGGGGAATATGCGGGCAGTAGGCAAAGAATGGAATATTTCGGTCTTCACGTCGTACATTTTCTGTGCCTCGTCGAGCGAAATGTCGATGCCTTTCTGTTTTTTCACCATCATCTGTATGGTGTCGATGCCGCGTGCTCCCTCTGTAGCGTAGGCATCGGCGGCAGTCATGTGGATGCCAAACTGCTTCATCGACTCTACCCATGCCACGGCATGGTTTGGCATGCTGTCGTAGAGCACGCCGTCCATATCAAAAAGAACGGCTTTGGGAGAGAACTCCCCAAAGCCGTAGTCTTTCAAATAGTTGGAAATTACTTCTGTCATTTGATGGGAATTTATAGGGAGTTATCGCTCCCCCTTCGGTCGCTTGGGAAGTTAAGGGACAATAGCATCATTTGCGGATATGTGCCGCAAAGCATAGGTCCCATAACATCTCAAACTTCCCTGAACTTCTCTTAAAATTCTTACTTCTCGTTGGCGAGACGCTCCTGTATGGCCTTGCTCTCTGCCTCGTAACCGGGCTTGTTGAGCAATGCGAACATGTTCTTCTTGTAAGCCTCTACGCCAGGCTGGTTGAATGGGTTCACCTCTTCCAACAAGCCGCTGATACCGCAAGCTTTCTCGAAGAAGTAGATAAGCTGGCCGAGGTAGTAAGCGTTCAACTCCGGAATGTTTACCAGGATGTTAGGAACGCCACCGTCTACGTGTGCCAGGCGAGTACCCAGTTCTGCCATCTTGTTCACCTCGTCTACACGCTTGCCCTCCAGGAAGTTCAAGCCGTCGAGGTTCTCGTCATCGTGTGGGAAGAGCACCTTCTCGTTAGGAGTCTCTACGCTGAGCACGGTCTCGAAGATAGAGCGCTCGCCCTCCTGAATCCACTGACCCATAGAGTGGAGGTCGGTAGTGAAGTCGCATGCAGCAGGGAAAATACCCTTCTGCTCCTTGCCCTCGCTCTCTCCATAGAGCTGTTTCCACCACTCAGCGAAGTAGTGGAGCTTAGGCTGGAAGTTGCATACAATCTCGATCTTCTTGCCAGCCTGAGTATAGAGAGCCTGACGCGTAGCAGCATAGATGGCAGCAGGGTTCTCGTCGAAAGCTACGTCCTTGCCGCAAGCCTTCTCCATCTCAGCAGCGCCAGCTACGAGCTGCTTTACGTCGAAACCAGCCACGGCGATAGGGAGCAAGCCTACAGGAGTGAGTACAGAGAAACGGCCACCCACGTTGTCGGGGATGATAAAGCTCTTGTAGCCCTCCTTGTCGGCGCAAGTGCGTGCAGCACCCTTCTTGGCGTCGGTTACGGCTACGATGACATCCTTAGCCTCTTCCTTGCCACGCTGGTCCTCGCACTGCTTCTTCAAGAGGCGGAAAGCAAGGGCAGTCTCAGTGGTGGTACCAGACTTGGAGATATTGATGACACCGAACTTCTTGTCCTTCAAGAAAGACGTCAACTCATAGAGATAATCCTCGCCGATGTTGTTTCCGGCAAAGAGGATAGTAGGGTTCTTCTTGTCGTTAACGAGCCAAGCGAAAGAGTTGCCGAGACCTTCGATAACGGCACGAGCACCGAGGTAGCTACCGCCGATACCTGCCACAACGACAACCTCGCACTTCTCGCGCAATGTGTTGGCAACAGCCTCGATCTCGCCGAGGAACTCGGGGGTGATGGAAGACGGCAAGTGCAACCATCCCAAGAAGTCGTTACCTTCACATGTGCCGTTCTCAAGAGCCTCCTGAGCGGCCTTTACCTTAGGCTCGTAAGCCTTCACTGCACCTTCAGCGAGGAAGGAAGCAGCCTTCGTAATGTTTAAGCTGATAGTTTTCATTTTTTTCTTTTTTATAGAAGTTAGAGAACTAAAAGGATGCCAAGTGGATCATTTCTTATAGAACCCGCCTTGTTTCTTACGTACTTTTAGTTCCTTGACTCCCTTTTTTTATCTAAATGAATCGGTTAAAAGTTTGATTTCTATTTGCGGACTGATGCGCTCGTACAGGATGTTGTAAACGGCATCGAGGATGGGCATGTTGACGTGCATGTGTCGGTTGATTTCCTTCATACACTTGGTGCCGAAATATCCTTCGGCTATCATCTCCATCTCTATCTGCGCACTCTTCACGCTGTAGCCCTTTCCTATCATCGTACCGAAGGTGCGGTTGCGCGAGAAGTTGCTATAGCCCGTCACGAGCAGGTCGCCCAGATAGGCAGAGTCGTACATGCTGCGGTCTATGGGGTGTACGGCTGTAAGGAAGCGGTGCATCTCCTGTACGGCATTCGACATGAGCACCGCCTGGAAGTTGTCACCATACTTCAGACCACCGCAAATGCCTGCGGCGATGGCGTATACGTTCTTCAGCACAGAAGAGTATTCTATGCCTATGACGTCGCTCGAAGTCTTGGTCTTGATGTATTCGCTGGCGAGGCAGTCGTTGGCAAAGGCGCGTGCCTTGTCCGTATCCGAGCAGCCCACGGTAAGATAGCTCAACCGTTCGAGCGCCACTTCCTCAGCATGCGATGGACCGCCGATGCATGCGAGGTTCTCGTAGGGAACGTCGTATACCTGATGGAAGTATTCGGAGCAGACCAGGTTTTCGTCGGGTACAATACCTTTGATTGCCGTAATGACAAATTTGTCGCTAAGGCGCGTCTTGAGTTTGCGGAGATGGTTCTTGAGATAGGGCGAGGGTGTTACGAACACCAATGTGTCGTAGTTTTGCACTATCTTGTTGAGGTCAGACGAGAAGAATATCTCGTTTACGTCGAAGCGTGCCGAAATGAGGTAAGCAGGGTTGTGGCCCATGCGCTTGAAGTCTTCGATGCGGTCATCGCGTCGCATATACCAACCGATGTGGTGAGTGTGTCCCACCACAATTTTGGCTATGGCTGTAGCCCAGCTTCCGCCGCCAATTATCGCTATTTTACCGCAATTGTACACTTCGTCTTGGTTTTTAATTAATAATTTATAATGTATAATTAAGCATGCGCCCTAATTAACACAATGTATAATCAATAAGTAGGTGTTCAAAATTATCCGTATATATTATGGGACCAGCAGGCGCATATTCATATCAAATAATTCTGAACACCTACTTAACAAGCAATTTGCTCATTATTGATTATACGTTTTAATTATACATTACAGCGCCTTTGCTGCATCTATCCAGCCCTGGATGTCGTCCACAGAAGGCTTCTCGTAACCGAGCTTGTACTTCTTGTTTATTTCTCCCATCTTCTGTTGCAAGCCCTGAGCCTTCTCTTCCTTGATGTCGGAGATGAGGTTGAAGCCAGCCTTGCGGAGCACGTAAGCCCAGTCTTCGGGCACGCCGATTTCAGCCCACTCCTTGATGCTGCTCTGCGGCATCTTCTTCTCGGGCTTCATCTGCGGGAAGAGGAGCACCTCCTGTATGTAGGTCTTGCCAGTCATGAGCATGGTAAGTCGGTCGATACCGATACCGATACCCGATGTAGGCGGCATTCCGTACTGGAGTGAACGGAGGAAGTCCTGGTCGATGATCATCGCCTCGTCGTCACCCTTGTCGGCAAGCTTCATCTGGTCGATGAAACGCTCCTCCTGGTCGATGGGGTCGTTCAGCTCGGAGTAAGCATTGGCAAGCTCCTTGCCGTTGACCATCAGTTCGAAGCGCTCTGTAAGCCCCGGCTTAGAGCGGTGCATCTTGGTAAGGGGAGACATCTCCACGGGATAGTCGGTGATGAAGGTAGGCTGGATGAAGGTACCCTCGCAGAACTCGCCGAAGAGTTCGTCGATGAGCTTACCCTTGCCCATGGTCTCGTCCACGTCCATGCCCTTCTCCTTGCAGAAGTTGCGAATCTCCTCCTCCGTCTTGCCGTTGCAGTCGAAGCCCGTCTTCTCCTTGATGGCATCGAGGATAGGCAGACGGCGGTAAGGAGCCTTGAAGCTGACAATCTTGCCGTCAATCTCACGCTCAGGCTTGCCGTTTACGGCGATACAGATGGTTTCCAGCAACTTCTCGGTGAACGACATCATCCAGTTGTAGTCCTTGTACTGCACGTACAGCTCCATACAGGTGAACTCAGGGTTGTGGTTGCGGTCCATACCCTCGTTGCGGAAGTTCTTGCCCATCTCGTAGACACCCTCGAAACCGCCCACGATGAGTCGCTTCAGATAAAGCTCTGTGGCGATACGCATGTACATGTCCTGGTTGAGCGCATTGAAATGGGTGATGAACGGACGTGCCGAAGCACCACCTGCGATGCTCTGCAGGGTAGGCGTCTCCACCTCAGTGTAACCAGCATCGTCGAGGAATTTGCGGAGTGTGCGGATAACAGTGGCACGCTGCAGGAATGTGTCCTTCACGCCGTCGTTGACGATGAGGTCAACATAGCGCTGGCGGTAACGCAATTCGGGGTCATCGAACTTGTCGTAAGCCACGCCGTCCTTATACTTCACGATAGGCAGCGGCTTGAGGCTCTTGGAGAGCAGGCAAAGTTCCTGTGCGTGTACGGAAATTTCGCCAGTCTGTGTGCGGAAAACGAAACCCTTCACACCGATGAAGTCACCGATGT
>CAVCGV010000143.1:0-5920 GCA_963601815.1 bacterium | reverse complement strand
TAGCTCAACTAAATAGCTCGTAACAAATGATTTAAGCACCTATTCGGCACATTTTCATTTTAACGAAAAGCGAGGAACTTTTTAAGGTTCCTCGCTTCTAAGCGGTGCGTACGAGACTCGAACTCGTGACCTCCTGCGTGACAGGCAGGCATTCTAACCAACTGAACTAACGCACCCTAAAGGTGAAATTAGAAATGTAAAGAAGCGGTGCGTACGAGACTCGAACTCGTGACCTCCTGCGTGACAGGCAGGCATTCTAACCAACTGAACTAACGCACCAATTTTCTTTCTAACCTCATCGCTTTGAGGCTCATTTCTCATTTGCGAGTGCAAAGGTACTGCTTTTATTCTATTCCACCAAATTTTTCTTCAACTTTTTTCATAAAAATATTTGCAACATAAGGGCAGGCTTATATTCTTTACCATCATAGAGCCAGTCATTTAAGCACGCAACTTCTTCAAAACCAATATTTTCCAAAAGCGCAAGGCTCTCCTTGTTGTCGCAAGCCACGATAGCATAAATTTGATGAAGATGAATTATCCGCCGCGCATAATCTACGACCTGCCGTACTATCGCCTTGCCATACCCCATATTCCGGAATGCTTTCCTTGTAACAATTCCCAGTTCTGCACGGCGGTGTCGCGGGTCAAAGTTGACGAGGTCTACCATCCCTACCGTCTCGCCACTTTCATTCTCAGCCATCAGCCGCACCTGACCGTCGGCATAGATATCGGCACGCGAATTGGCGATGTAGTCTATCAGCACCTGACGGGAATAGGGCACATTGGTATTTCCCGTATCCCAGATTGCCGTCTCGTTCTCTGTCTCGTAAAGCACGGACAAGTCCTCGGGCTCCAAAGCCCTCAGGCGTACAAAGGGCAAGTCTTGTATTCTGTTCATTATCGTAAATAGACGCTATCTAAAAAAAATCGACACGCAATCGGTCTTCAAGCCATGATGTCCCGGTCGGTAATTATCTTGTGTGTAGAGGGGTCGAAAGTTGCCATCTTCCAATTCTTCTCCGGTGCAGACATAAATATGGAGAAAATCTGCTCATAGGTATAGGCACTGACATCATAGACAACATATACTTCACCTGCCCTACCCTCCATCTGTTCCTGGACAGAAGACGAAAGGTGTCCCAGCGGCAACGACTCTGCATCTCCTTCCACAAAGAGCGCCTCCAGTGCGGTATGAGCACTTATCTCCCTGCACTCTGCCAAGCTACTCTCCCGTCCGATGAACAGATAGAGGGGAGACACCTTGCTACGGGGAACGACAAATCCCAAACTCTTGCGTATGCGCGATGCCAGCATACGGACAAGAGCCAACGAAGCCTTGGCGTAAATGGCAGCATTGATCGGCAGCACAAGAATCAGCGACATGCCGCTGTTGTGCTTTCGGAAAAAGATGAGCATTGCCTCATAGAACACATGCACATAACGGAAACTTGACTTCTGCGTACTCTCACCTTTATAATGAAGGATGGGGACTGGAAGGTAATAGTTATGGAAACCTCCCTTAAGAACACGATAAGACAAGTCTATGTCTTCTCCGTACATGAAGAAGTCTTCGTCGAGCAACCCTATCCTGTCGAGCACCGAGTGGCGCAACATGCAGAAGGCACCGCTTACAACCTCTATCTGTGCAGGCTTGTCCCAAGCCAGGTACCCCATATAGTAATGGCCGAAACGGCGATGCGTAGGCATGCGGTCGCACAGCCCCGTCATCTTGTAGAATGCCACCATGGGCGTAGGTACTCCGCGACGACTCTCCCGCGCAGAGCATCCGCTAATGTCGAGCATACGCACCCCCAAAGAACCTGCATCAGGGTGCTTGTCCATCCATGCCACAGCTTCCTGCAGCGTGTGCTCTGCCACGATGGTGTCGGGGTTGAGCAGCAACACATACCCTCCCTTGCACATTCGGATGGCACGGTTGTTGGCTCGTGCAAACCCCAAATTGTGGTTGCTCGCAACAAAACGCACCCACGGGAAACGGGGCATAAGAAACTCTACCGACCCGTCAGCGGAATGGTTGTCCACGACAAACACCTCAGCATCCATCCCCCGCAACGCACGCTGAACCGACAGCAAGCACTGCTCCAAGTAATGCTTCACATTATAATTGACAATGACAACCGAGAGTTTCACCTTATATATAATATATATAGATTTACTTTGAAAGTTCTGTCGTCTCTTGCTCACACCTCGAGAGGGAGGGATACACGAAACAGAGACACAACAGGAGGATAATGCCCAGATAGCCAAATCCGGGCCACATGGTTTGATAATACAGATAAGTATCGACAAGCATAGGAAGGCACAGCAGATTGATGCGCACCGTTCCCCACCTCAGCAGAGCCGTTCCCTTACCTGCCACAAGACGGCGGCGTACTACCTTCAAGGCAAACATCTTGAGGGCAACGGGGATAACGACAATGGAAGCCACTTCCATTACCACCTGCAACAAGAACACCAACTGGCTGTCGACAGACATAGAGGCTGGTTCCACCATTCCCGTCTCGTAAAGCACCACCATCAGCAGGCCCACTCCCGCCATCACGAGAAAATTGAGCATCAGAATACGTTGTGCTGTTTTTATATCAAGCATCTTTTTGTTTGTTTTTCGTAATTCGGGTTACTGCGAAAAGGGGATTCTATTGAGTATGGAACGGCCGAGCGTCACCTCATCAGTATATTCCAGTTCGTCGCCCACAGAGATACCCCTTGCGATAACTGACAGACTGACGGGGAAAGAAGCCAACTTACGCGAGATAAAGAAATTGGTAGTATCGCCTTCCATCGTACTGCTCAAAGCCATAATCACCTCTTTGATGCCGCCCTTTGCCACACGTTCCACCAGCGAGTCTATCGCGAGGTCGGAGGGCGAGATGCCGTCCATAGGCGAGATGACACCTCCCAGGACATGGTACAGCCCGTGATACTGCTGCGTGTTTTCCACAGCCATCACATCCTGCACATTCTCTACCACGCAGACAAGAGACGCATCACGCCTTGGGTCTCCGCATATGGGGCAGATATCGGTATCGCTAATGTTATGGCAAACGGAGCAGTATTTCACTTCACGTTTCAGTTTTGACACGGCTCCGACAAAGGCTTCCACATCTTCACCACTCTGGCGCAAGACATGCAGCACAAGGCGCAAGGCTGTCTTGCGCCCTATACCCGGCAGTTTGGCGAACTCGCCGACGGCCTTTTCCAGAAGCTGGGAAGGATATTGCTGCATCATACGCTTAGTATTGTACCCCCGTAGGCATGGCTTACATTACAAATACACACCCACGCCCACCTTCAGACCGATGGTGGAGAAGTTGGAATGATCCTTGAAACTCTGGTCATAATAGAGAGCCGGCTCGATGGTCACTGTCTTGCTAACGAAGAAGGCATAGCCCACCTCTACTCCGGGCAGTACGTCATTGTAATTGCCTACATGCGTGTACTTGGCACCGACACCGAGATACAATCCGTTCTGTATAATATAGTAACGGCCCTGCGCACCAACCGAGAAGTAATCGTCTGTCTCAGAACTTCCGTAATGGTTGTACGACACGGTTCCCACACCCATCAGGTTGTCGGCAAAGAGATATCCCACCTGGCCGTGCACACCGAAGTTGAGTTCGGAGCTTCCGTTATAACTCAATCCCAAACTCGAGAGAGAGGCACCACAGTAAACCTTTCCTTTTTCAAACTGTGCATGGGCAGCTGCCGTTGTGAGCAAAGCCACAGCCATAATCGCTAATTTCTTTATACCCATAATTGCGTATATTTAGGTTAATACTTTATTTAAGGCGTGTTCTAAAAATTCCCACGCATAGTTAAACTCTTTTTTAAAGACAGACTGCACTTTGGCGGATTCAGAATCCGCCTTCATCTTTTCGACGGCTGCCGTCCTCTTGCCGAACGCATCCCGTACAGTCACGCATGCAATAAAGCGCTAACGGCACGACAGCGAAAGACCGGAAAGCAGGGCAATCTTTGGGCAAAAGTAATATTTTTATTTGAAATACGGAAAAATATAAGTATCTTTGTTGCCAAATAGTAAAGATTATGCGCAGAATATCCATATTATCACTACTCATCACCCTGACACAGTGTGTCTATTCGCAAATTTCCGTATACAATACCGACATTCCCAAACACGAAGTACGTGCCGTATGGCTCACCACCATCGGCGGAATAGACTGGCCTCACTCCTACTCACAGTCGGCACGTTCGGCAGAACGGCAGAAGCAGGAGCTTACCGGCATTCTCGATCGTCTGCAAAAGGCCAACATCAACACCGTACTACTACAGACGCGTATCCGCGGCACCGTCATCTACCCCTCGCAGTACGAACCATGGGATGGTTGCCTGTCCGGTTTCCCCGGCAAGTCGCCCGGCTACGACGCCCTCCAGTTTGCCATAGACGAATGTCACAAGCGCGGCATGGAACTGCACGCATGGATTGTCACACTGCCTTTGGGCAAATGGAACGCACTCGGCTGCAGCCAGTTCCGCAAGAAGCACAAAGGCATGGTGCGCAAGATTGACGCCGACGGATACATGAACCCGGAAAACCCTCTGACTGCCACCTATCTGGCTGACATCTGCCACGAGATTACCCGGCGTTACGACATAGACGGCATCCACCTCGACTACATACGCTACCCAGAGACATGGAAGCGGACTGTGAGCCAGGAGACTGCACGCCAAAACATCACACGCATCGTAAGGCAGATACACGACGCGGTAAAGAGTGCCAAACCGTGGGTAAAGATGAGTTGCTCGCCCATAGGCAAGTACGACGACCTGAGCCGTTATTGGAGTCACGGATGGAACGCATACAACAAGGGGGCACAGGAAGCACAGCAATGGCTAAAGGACGAACTGATGGACGAACTCTTCCCGATGATGTACTTCCGGGGCGACCAGTTCTTCCCTTTCGCCATCGACTGGCAAGAAAACAGCTGCGGCAGAATCATTGCCGGCGGACTCGGCATCTACTTCCTCGACCCCAAGGAGGGCAACTGGAAAATCGGAGAGGTGGAACAGGAGATGTACCATCTGCGCAACACCGGACAGGGGCATGCCTTCTTCCGCAACAAGTTCCTCCTGGACAACCATCAGGGCATCTTCGACTTCACTGCCCACACCTTCGACCGTTACCCGGCCCTGATACCGCCCATGACATGGCAGAGCAACCGCAAACCGTCACGCCCCACCCTCCTGCGGACAACCGACAACGACAGCGTACTGACTATAGAATGGACTAACGCACCGACGTACGAAGACGGCACCGCCATCACTGCTCCCTCTATATATAATAATGTGTATGCCAGCCGCACCTACCCCGTAGACACGGAAGACGCACGCAACCTCATGCTTGCCCGCACCGACAGGCGGTACATACAATGGAAGAAAACCACGGACAGTCCACTTTATTTCGCCGTCACGAGCATCGACCGCTACGGCAACGAGAGCAACGCCATGCAGCTGGGCGCACAGGAAACGACAAAGAGAATACAGCGCACAGGGGCAGCGTACCAACTGAAAACCGAAGAAGGATACGTCGTACTTCCCCCCTCTATCGCCCAGACCGACTACAAATATCTTCTCATAGAAAACCTGCAAAAGCAGACCGTCTACATCACAGGCGGCAAAAAAGATCGCATGAGCATCGATAATTTAAAAGCAGGCATTTACACCGTTAAGTACATGACCGACAAAGGAATAGAGCACACTTTAGGCTATTTCACCAAACGAACAAAATAAAAAATATAGAAAAAAGTTCAAGAAAAATTTGGTGGAATAAAAGAAAAGCAGTACCTTTGCACTCGCAATTCAGAAATGAAGCTTTTCAGAATGCACCCTTAGCTCAGTTGGTAGAGCAACTGACTCTTAATCAGTGGGTCTAGGG
>CAVCGV010000142.1:0-5939 GCA_963601815.1 bacterium | reverse complement strand
GGGCGGGGGCACCCCCTAAGTGCCATAGACAGACACCGCAAATGACGTATATAGCCCACGCAAATGCCATATTTACAGAACGCGAATGCCTTCCTATCTGTTTAATCCCTGTTATCTGTGTCCGAAAAGAAAATCCGCTCAATTTATTGTTCAATCACCCAGTCCTTGATATTTCCTGTGGTGGAATCGAAATTGATACCCACTTTCGTTATTGGCAGTCCGCTGAGGGCGAAACGCTGACGGTAGTTCCTGAGGTTGATTTGCTGCATGGCAGCCTGGGCGCTCTTGTTGAGTTTCAGTTCCACGAGGTAGAGGTCGGTGTTGGTCTGCATTACCATGTCCACCCTTCCCTTGGGTGTATGTACCTCCACATCCACCAAAAAGTCGGTGAGGAGCGAGAAGATGATGAAGAGCATCTGCTGGTAGTGGCCCTCGTAGTTGGTGACGTTGCAGTAGGGTACGGTGCCGAGGAAATCCTGGAGCAGCTGCAAAGCTCCGTTCATGTCACCCTGACGGATGAGTACCGACATCCTGGCTACTGTCACTCCGCCGTTCTGTGCATACATTCCTTCCAGGTAGTTGGGCAGGAGACTCTCGAAGAGCCCCACCTTAATCTCCTTGTTGGGAAGGTCGAGGGTGTAAAGGCGGCTCATCTTGTCGAAGCCCTTGATGGTGAGATAGCCGCTCTGGTACAATAGGGGCGTGATGGTGGTCATGTTCTCCGTGGGAGCGTCGAAGGCAGAAACCAACGCCTCCATTTTCCCTACGTCCATGGGGCGCACGTTGAACTTGCGCATCATGTTGATAAGATAGGTGGGTGTACCCGAGGAGAACCAGTAGGCTCCGAATTCCTTTTGCGAGAAACAGTTGAACAAACTGTATGGGTTGAATACATCAGGCGACATGCCAGAGAAATGATATCCGTCGTAATGCTCTTTTAGTTTGGCAATCGTCTCTTCCCTGGATAATCCCTGTGCCTCCGCAAGCATATCGATATCTCCCGACATCTGCGTCAACAGTTCGTCCTTAGTAATGCCACAGATTCCGGCATACTCATCTACCATCGAGATATTTGTGATATTGTTGAGTTCGCTGAAGATGCTTACCTGTGAGAACTTGGTGATGCCCGTGAGAAAAACGAAGCGCAGCTTTGCCTCACTATACTTCAGGGGGCTGTAGAAATTGCGCATCGTATTGCGCAGCACGTCCAGTTGCTCCTTCTCGTGCGCAACATCCAGCATGGGTGCGTCATACTCGTCAATGAGTACTACCACCAGTTTGCCGCTCTTTTCATAAGCGGTGTTGATGAGGTCGATGAGACGGTTGTTGGCGCCAATTCTTGGGTTGGTGATGCCCCATTTTTTCTCTTCGTCAGCAAGAATATACTCCAAGTATCTTTCCAATTCCTCCTTCTCTATGTGCTTGCCGCCGCTCATATCGAAGCGGAGCACGGGATATTCAGTCCATTCTTGCTCAAGTTTTTCAACGGCAAGTCCCTTGAAAAGGTCTTTCTTGCCTTCGAAGTAACTCTGCAACGTGGTAATGAGGAGCGACTTTCCGAAACGGCGTGGCCGCCCCAGAAAGCAATACTTGCTATCGCCATGCGTCATACGATAGATGTATTCCGTCTTGTCGATATAGAGCTTGTCTTCTTTCCTGATTCGCTCAAAGGTCTGAATGCCTAAAGGATACAGTTTTCTTGCCATACGTCGAATTTTTCTGCAAATATACTACTTTTGTTTGAAACCTGCGTCATAAAAGAATAAAAAAACGGCGTGGAGCACGCCGCTAATTATGTTTCCATAGTTTCCTGCGAGTTCGGTTTTCTGTTCTTTTCACTCCACCACCATCTTCTCGAAAACAATCGTAGGTGTGGACAGATTGGTCAATTTCTGTATTCCGTCGGATTCACACCCAGATTGTGCAATACATACCGGCTGAAATATGCTGGCGAGGAGAACTGGAACATGTCGGATATCTGAACGAACGACAGCGTCTTGTCGCGCAGCAGGCGGGAGATGTCGAGCGCGGTGTAGCGGTTTATCCAGAAGTTGGCGGCATAACCGCTCACCGCCTTCGACACCTCCGAGAGATACTTTGAGGTGACACAGAGTTTGTCTGCATACCACGTCACCTCGCGGTGACTGCGGTACTCGCCACTTTCGAGCAATGAGAGAAAACGGTTCATCAGCGTGGCGTACTGGGTGGACACATCCGTCTCCTCATACAGCGTGGCATGGAAATCGAAGAAGTCGATAATCATCGCCTGCACCTTGTTAACCATCAAGTCGTTGTAGAACTTATGCCCGGTCTGAAGCATGCGGATTTGCAGGTCGTCGAAGTTGCGCTTGCATTGCTCGAACTGTGTGGAGGTGAGATGCATGACGGGGTTGAGAAACAGGGCGAGCTGTCCCTTCATGCCATAGTTGCTTTGCGGAGTGCTCAGCTCTATCAGTTTGGATGATACGTACACCATCGTGACACGGAAATCCTCCTCTGGCATAATCTTCTCCACCAGTTTTCCCTTGCGCACTATCATCAGGTCGCCTTGCTTCATCTCGAGTTCCGTCCCGTTGAACACAATACGGCAGGAACCGCCAAGGCAAAGGGCGTGCCCCAGATACTCCCTATACGTGTTCGTGCCGATGTCGTCAAGCCGGTCTGTTATAATGATGTCCTTTTGCTGTTCCATGTCAAATCTCTGTTTTGCCGATACTTTAATTATATAGACGCTCCGCAAGGCAAAAAGTAAAGTAGGTGCTCAGAATTATTTGATATGTCAAAGTATAATAGGCACCTTCTTGGTCCATAATATATACGAATAATTTTGCCCCCCTGCTTACAAACCGTTTTCCACGAGCCACTCGTCGAGCAGTCCGGCAAGTTGCTTGTTGTTCAAGTCCTGCATCAGGAAATGTGTGTTGCCGTGAATGCCAATCTTCGGGAGTTCCACCAAGGTAGCCTTGCCGCCGTGTCTGTTTATAGTGTCGACAAACTTACGTGCCATCTGCAGGCGTACGCGCCAGTTTTCGTCGCCGAGGTTCTTGCTCGGCTTCTCGGGTATATAGTCGCCGAAATAGAGTACGATGGGTATTTGCGTAAGCCGCTCGAAATCGGTTGCAGATACAGGCGTACCAGCACACCCTCCCGTCAGACCGTCAATCTTCTCGGGTACCTCGCCTTCGGGAAAGACAAATCCACCAGGCTCGTATGCTGCCACTGCCTTTACATGCTTGTTCTGTATGGCAGTTACCCAACCCGGGAATCCTCCTGCCGAATGGGTGACGAGCGCACACCCGCCCACTTTGTCGGCAAGGGCATTGATGGCAGGAACATCCTGGCGATGGTCGCTGAGGTCGGGCGTCAGCTCACGGAAGAACTGCGACACACTTGCCGAGTCTTTCGGAAACTGCACGCCCTCGTTCCATTTGGGATAGATGCCCATACGCCAGATGTCAAACCAGAACATCTCGTCGGCCAACGGCTTCACTTCCGATGTTGCTGATGTACGCCCGGCTCGGCCACGCCCCGGCAAGTCCATTACATAGCTGCTCCACCCATGTCGTAGCATCAGGGTGGCGAAGCCGTCTCTGCCGTCGGGAGTCATCTGCCAGCATACGCCCGAACCGCCGTAGCCATGCACATATACAAGGGGTGTATGGTGGGCGTTGGCAGGTATCTGATAGTCTACAAAAGCATGGTCCACATGGCTGCTCTGTCCAGTCTCCACCTGCGTGGCCCATCCCACAAACTTGCTGTTGTCGTATGTACCCTCATGCTGGATGACAGAACCGCCGACAGAGAAATGTCCCTGCTTCTCTATAATCAAATTCTGTGCAAAGCCAAGATTTTTCTCGGTCTTGAAGTCCTCCTTTGTGAACGCTTCTGCTTTCTTCTGTTCCATTGTGTTCTTACGGGCGTTAATGGTGCCGCAAACGAATAGCGACAGGCACATCATTGTTGTAAATAATCTTCTCATTGTTCTATCCGTTTATGTAATACGTCTGCAAAATTACGATGGTTTGTCTGTAATGGTTTTACGATAAATTCGGATAGAATTACCTTTTTGTCATAATTTAGTCATGTTTGCTCTTTGTTGAAAAGATGTTTATCCATTGCGTGCGGCAAAATTACATTTGTAAGTTGGACGTGCGCACATGTGGGTTACAAATGTTTTGTTAAAGATAGGGCTAATGTTTGGTAGTGTTGGAGAATAATTGTAACTTTGGGGCGGATATAGGAACGACATTCACTTTTAAAAAGGAGATAGACGATGATAGTATACGTAGCAAACCCACTTTATGATGCGGTGTTCAAGTACCTGATGGAAGACGACCGTATAGCAAAGACAATACTGACGGCATTGCTGAAAAAGAAGGTTGTCGATGTGAAGATGCGCCGTAACGAATATGCGAATCTGACCCGTCGCGAGTCTATTTCCATGTTCCGCATAGATTTTGCGGCAACCGTTCTGGATGAGAATGGCACCCCTCGCCTGATGCTTATAGAGTTGCAGAAGACTTGGTTGCCGACGGAGACCTTGCGCTTCCGTCGCTACCTGGCACTGCAATATAACAACGAGGAGAACATGCTGCAGGAAGAGCATGGAAAATACGCCATCCCCATGGTGGCTATCTATCTCTTGGGGCACCGCGTGGGTAACATCACCGACCCCATCGTGTACGTGAACCACAATGCATACGACTATGATGGCAAATTGGTGGTGACTGGCATGCCAGACCCCTTTGTGGATAGTCTGCAGCACGACAGTATAATCGTGCAGATTCCTTTGTTGCACGGCAGGGTAAACAACAGCCTGGAAAAAGTGCTGAGCCTGTTTGACCAGACCAATGTGGCAGAAGGCAAAAAGGTGATTAAGGTAGACGACAACCAGTATGAAGGCGACAATGAGATGGAATACATAGTTCGTCGCCTCCAGTCTGCCGCCGCCGACCCGGAAGTGCGCTACCAGATGAATGCCGAGGATGAGTTCTTCAAGGAACTTGAAGACAGGGATACGGCCATCATGGAACGGGACGAGCATATCAAACAGCAGAATGAGCAGATTAAGTGGAAAGACGAGCAGCTGAACCAGCAGGAAGGTCAGCTCAAGCAGCAGGAAGGTCAGCTCAAGCAGCAGGAAGGTCAGCTTAAGCAGCAAGAATTGATGCTCCGTACTATGATTATTGGTATGCAAGAGAGAGGAATGCAACTGGAAGACATTGCCAAAATGTTAGGCAAGCCAATGGAAGAAGTCAAGAAACTTATAATAGACTAAGGCAAGTTCAAGAACTTGCCTTAGAGAGTGGGTTAGGGACACACCTTACTTCTTCTATCTTACTGTTGCCGTATGTCTCCTCATGCAGAATGACGGAACTGCCGCCAGAGAAATGTCCTTGTTTCTCGAGAGTGATGGATTGTGCGCTTATATTCAAGGTGTAGATAGCGAATGCATTAGTTATTGTCTTTTTATTCCTTGACGATTCTTGACCCTCCGAACACGTCGCTCATTTCCATCGTGCTGAGAGCTTTGTCTATCTTTTTCACTTCATCCGCCGAGAGCTCTATGTCGGCTGCCCCGATGTTCTCCTTCATGCGGCAGAGGCGACGGGTGCCGGGAATGGGCACTATCCACGGTTTCTTGCACATCATCCAGGCGAGCGACACTTGCGCCGGCGTGGCATGGTGCGCTTCAGCAAGTTGGTCGAGCATCTCGAAGAGATACTTGTTCTGCGCGAAGCTCTCCTTCCGGTACTGCGGCATCACGGCACGGTAGTCGTACTCGGCATCAAACTTCGAATCTGCGTTGTAGCACTCCGTGAGCAGTCCGTTTGCCAAGGGCGAGAACGCCACGAAGCCCACGCCCAACTCCTCGCATACGGGAAAGAGGCTCTCGTGCCAGCGTGCCATCATCGAATAGCGGTTCTGTATGGCAGTGA
>CAVCGV010000141.1:0-6033 GCA_963601815.1 bacterium | reverse complement strand
TGTTGTAGCGTACACGCTTGAAACCCAGCTCGTTGAAGACAAGTCCGACCCTCGTAGGGTTCAGCTTCTGACTGATGCCTATGCCCATGAGCTGTATGGCTCTCGCAGAGGTCATGAAGATGCCGTTCTCGCCCTCGGTGGGAGGACGAAAATAGAGAGCCACCAACTCCCGTTCGAGATGGGGTGTCTCAAACTGACGGTTATGACGGTTCTGTTCCTGTATCTCTTCCTTCGTAAACCAGTACTGGAAGCCGCTCCTGTAGAGAGCCAGTGCCTGGGCATAGATACCCTCATAGGGGAACGGCTTGTCGCGGGGGCTGACGATGCGCTCCACCTCGAAGGGCAGCCATCGGCGGTTGCCCGTGGGGTCGGAGAGAAACTGCGTGTTGTTGCCCGTGCCGCAGAAGGACGCGATATGCCTTCGGTGCTCGTGGAAATGGGCGTATGCCGCTCGCTCGTCGATGGAGGTCATGGTGACGGCAGCCTTCAACTGGTTCAGTTCGGAAGGGCGCATGCTGTCCAGCTCCTCGCAGCAGACAAGGGCGTACTGTGCCAGCGTCAGCAGGTCGTCCTTCGACATGCGGTTGGCGTTGGTCTTGGTGTAGAAATACTGCTTCAGCTCCGGGGGCAGGAGATAGTTGAACCACGTGGTCTTGTAGGCACCCTGTTCGCCGATGAGCACGAGGATGACGTTGTTTACCACGTCATCGCTGAGCCATCCCGCCACCATGCCGACGAGCCACTTCTGGAGAGCAGAGTGAAAAGTGAAGCCTGACGCATCGTCCTCTCCCTTTACTTGCACGGTGGCAGCCAGGTCGGCGATGAAATCGTGGTCACCCTCATGCCATTCGGAGAGATTGTTCAGATACTCCGTGAAGGGATTGAAGTCAGGTACATGGTCCGACTCGATGATGCTGTATATGTCCTGCTTGTTCACTTTCTTCACTTCGGACATCTCCGCCCACAGTGAGTTGACCTTGCGGTCGTTGATAGGACCCCAGCGGGGAAGAGCTGACCGTGAAGTATCGGATACTTCACCCTCCTCGCTTCGTTCTTCACTCTCCAGGTATTCCACGCGTGCCGTTATTACGTTGAACCTCAGGGAAACATGACCGTCCAGGAACGACTTGATTTCTTCGACCGACGCCATCTTGCCGCCGTCTCCACCGCCTCCGCCGCTATCTCCGCGGATAGAGGGCTTGGCATTGGCGAAGCACGACGTGATGACCTGCTCGGTGTCGGGATAGTCCTTGCCGAACCGCCCTATCGCCCACTTCAGGGCAACCTTCTTGGAGAAACGGCGCTCGGCGAGGCGGTAGCCCACACGCATCACATACTCGTTGTGGCTACCGCTGCGAAACACGATGTTGTCCTTGGCCAACTGGGGCGCGATGAGGGTGTCGAAATAGGTCTGTATGCGCTGCATCAGCTTGTCCTCCTTGTTCTGCCGGGCATAGGCGGTGGCAGCTGTCGTTATTTCTCCGGCAGTAAAGGGGACGGTGTCGCCCTCGGCGCGGAGGAACACGTCGGGGTCGTGGGCAAGACCGCTCAGGCGGGTGAGGTTCTTGCACTGCGTGTCGGCTTTCAGCCCGAGAAGTTTCTCGTAGTAGGTATTGCCGCAGAAGAATGCCTGCTGATAATAGGACACGGAATTTCCATGGCTCACGAGGATATTTTTATCTCTCGCAGGTGACGCAGATGCTATGTTTCCTTCTAACACGGAAGGCGCGGGTGCTGTGTCGGGCAGTTCATACCTGAAGATGACGCGCAGTCCGTTGCCGCTGATAGTTGTATAGCACATCAGCGTATGCGGGTCGGCGACGATCTTCGCCTTCAGTGCGGCGAGCACCTTGGCTTTATCCGTGCAATCCCTCACATCCGTGTTCGGAAAAGAAGCGTCTTGTGTGTTCGGTAACGGTGGCGCTCCCGTGTGCGGCACGATATGGTCGAAGTCCACGAGCGACAGTCCTGTCAGTCGTGTGACGTGCTCCTTGCCCTTGCCACCGTCGAAGAGGCAGGCAACGGCAAAGAGGGGGCTCTCGTGTTTGAAAGTCTTGCTGCCTGTCTGGCGGTACGACAGGGTGAAGGCTTTTAGTTTCTCATCGGTACGGATGGTGTTGGCTACTCCCTCGAGCAGCGCAGGCATGGGCTGCCTGCTGGTCATGTCGTGAAATATACTTACGTTCATTTAGGTTTTATTAGACTTAATCTGCGGCGAAGATACAAAAAATATAACGAAACGCATTTCCCATATATGGGAAAAATCGGGGCGTTATTTCACTATAATTCAAACAATTTAATATTTGTTTTATGTTCAACAACCGTTTTGAGGCAGACCAACGAGTCATCAACATTAAAAAGGGATAGGTGACTATCGTCTGAGAAACCCTACTTACTTTTAAGCATTTCACATGACAAAACATAGAAAACTCGAAAAAATAATCAAGTTTTATCACTTTTTGCACATATTTTTTTGGTGTGTGCAGAATTTACTGTACCTTTGCACAAAATTTCACTAACTGTGCAATGGAATCAATACCCAGTTTCAACTCGTATATTGAGAAAAGCATCATCAAGCATTGGGACAAGGATGCCCTTACCGACTATAAGGGGGCCACTCTCCAATATCATGATGTAGCCAGGAAGATAGAGAAGCTTCACATACTCTTCGAGAACAGCGATGTAAAAGAAGGAGACAAGATAGCCGTTTGCGGCAGAAACAGCAGCCAGTGGGCAGTGGCGTACCTTGCCACCCTTACCTACGGCGCAATAGCCGTACCCATACAGAACGAATTCAAGCCCGAGCAGATACACAACATCGTAAACCACAGCGAGAGCAAACTCCTCTTTGTAGGCGACTACGTGGTGACGGAAATAGACGCCGACAAGATGCCGAATCTCGAAGGCATCATCTACCTGCCGGACAACTCGCTGGTGGTGTCACGTTCGGAAAAGCTTACTTATGCGCGCGAGCATCTTAATGAGTTGTTCGGGCACAAGTATCCCAAGTTCTTCAGACCCGAGCACGTACACTATCACCAGGACCAGTCCGAAGAGTTGGCGATGATCAACTATACCAGCGGCACGACAGGATTCTCCAAAGGAGTCATGTTGCCTTACCGCGCACTCTGGGGTAACCTCGACTACATGCTCGACCGCATGGCTCCGCACCTGGACGCCAACTGCAGCGTGCTCTCTACCCTCCCCATGGCGCACATGTACGGACTGATGGCAGAACTGCTGTTCAATACAGTGCTGGGCAACCACATCTATTTCCTCACCCGACTGCCAAGCCCGTCACTCATAGCCGAGGCGTTCACGGAGATAAAGCCCAGCATCATCTTCGCCGTGCCGCTCGTCGTGGAGAAGATAGTAAGGAAGAAGATTTTCCCCAAGATACAGACCAACCGCATGCGACTGCTGCTCAACATGCCCGTAGTGAACAGGCGCATCAAGGAGAGGGTGCTCGACTTCGTGATGAGGCAGTTTGGCGGAAAGGCTTACCAGGTGGTGGTGGGCGGAGCTCCGCTCAACAGGGAGATAGAGAGTTTCTTCCTCAGCATCGGGTTCCCTATCGCCATGGCATACGGCACTACAGAGACGGCTCCGTTTATCGTCTTCGCCAACCGTGACGACTACATGAAGGACAGTTGCGGCATGGCAGTGAAGCACATGCAGGTGAAGGTGCTCAGCCCATCGCCCGAGGACACACCGGGCGAACTCGTTTGCAAAGGCATCAACACCATGCTCGGCTACTACAAGAACCAGGAAGCCACCGATGCCGTGCTCGACCAGGACGGATGGTTCCATACCGGCGACCTCGCCACACAGAGCAGGGACGGCCATTTCTATGTAAGGGGACGAAGCAAGAACATGCTGCTCGGCCCCAACGGACAGAACATCTACCCGGAAGAGATAGAGGACAAGCTCAACTCCATGCCGATGGTGGGCGAAAGTCTCATCGTACAGAGGGGCGACAAACTCTACGGACTCGTATACCCCGACCTGGAAGAGGCACAGGCGCTGGGCATGAACCAGGCAGACCTGAAGGGCATCATGGAGCAAAACAGGCTGGAGCTGAACACCATCATGCCCACCTTTGCGCAGCTAACACACATAGAACTGCACGACAGCGAATTTGAGAAAACCGCAAAGAAGTCCATCAAACGCTACCTCTACCAAGACAACGCATCTTAAAACCGCGTCCGTAAACAAAGGACATAACCAGAACCAACAACGATACAGAAACATACTACAATATGGATTTTCCAAGCTTTAACGCACTCATACAGAAAAGCATCATAGACCATTGGGACCAGGATGCACTGACCGACTACAAGGGAGCGACCTTGCAGTATCACGATGTGGCACGCAAGATAGAGAAACTGCACATCATGTTCGAAAACTCTGGTGTAGAAAAGGGCGACAAGATAGCCCTCTGCGGACGCAACAGCGCCCACTGGGCCGTGGCCTTCCTCGCTACCCTTACCTATGGTGCGGTAGCGGTACCTATCCTGCACGAGTTTATGCCCGAGCAGATACACAATATCGTGAACCACAGCGACGCCAAGCTGCTCTTCGTGGGCGATGTGGTGTCTACGCAGATTGACGCCAGGGAGATGCCCGGACTGGAAGGTATCATCTACCTGCCCGACTACTCGTTGGCGGTATCACGCACAGACCGGCTCACCTATGCCCGCGAGCACCTGAACGAGATGTTCGGCCTTAAATATCCCAAATACTTCCGCAAGGAGCACGTCAACTACTATACGGAGCAGAACGGGGACGAACTGGCGCTCATCAACTACACCAGCGGCACGACAGGATTCTCCAAAGGCGTGATGGTACCTTACCGCGCCATGTGGAGCAACGCCGACTTTGCCGAGGACGTACTGGGCAAGCAGATAAAGGCGGGCGACTCGGTCATCAGCATTCTGCCCATGGCACACATGTACGGCATGGCTTTTGAGTTTATATTCGAAATCATCAAGGGATGCCATGTCTACTACCTTACGCGTATCCCCAGTCCGGCTATCATCGCCGAGGCTTTCGGCAATGTCAAGCCCAAAATCATTATCGCCGTACCACTCGTCATCGAAAAGATCATTCGCAAGAAGGTGTTCCCCAAGATACAGAACAACCGCATGCGACTGCTGCTCAACATGCCTGTCATCAGCAAAAAGGTACGCGAGAAGATATGCGAGCAGGTTACCAATGCCTTCGGTGGCAATTTCTACGAGGTTATCATCGGCGGTGCTGCCTTCAACAAGGAAGTGGAGACCTTCCTGCACAGCGTAGGCTTCCGCTACACCGTAGGGTACGGAGCCACGGAGTGTGCCCCCATCATCTGCTACGAAGACTACAGCCGTTTTGTACCGGGTTCGTGCGGCAAGGCTGCCCTCCACATGAAGGTGCGCATAGACAGTCCTGACCCTGAGAACGTGCCGGGAGAGATTCTTGCCAAAGGTCCCAATGTCATGCTGGGATACTACAAGAATGAGGAGGCTACAGCCTCCACCATCGACAGTGACGGATGGTACCACACGGGCGACTTGGGCACGATGGACGGCGACGGCAATGTGTTTATCAAGGGACGCAGCAAGAACATGCTGCTCGGTGCCAACGGACAGAACATCTACCCGGAAGAGATAGAGGACAAGCTCAACTCGCTGGCGCTGGTCAGCGAAAGTGTCGTGATACAAAAGGGCGAGAAACTGATAGGTTTGGTACACCCTGACTACGACGAGGCACAAACACTCAACCTTGGCGAAAAGGAACTGGCAGAGATTATGGAGCAGAACCGCCAGGAACTGAACCACATGATTCCCGCCTACAGCAAGGTATCGGAAATACGTATCCACCGCGAGGAATTCGAGAAAACTCCCAAGAAGAGCATCAAGCGATTCCTCTATACGGAATAACAAGACTAAGTAACGTGTAAAAAATAACTTGAGCAGTTTTTTCGAGAATCATGTAACGCATTCATCAACGACGGGCTGAACCAACGGTAAACAGTGCCAACGACGGGCTGAA
>CAVCGV010000140.1:0-6033 GCA_963601815.1 bacterium | reverse complement strand
GAAAAGAAGGAGGTGTACGAGGCACGTATCGAGGCTCAGTGGCACCAAGCCGAAGACCAGACACGCCAGTACGCCGCAGCCCCGAGAGTGGAAGCCCTGCGCCAAGGCACGCAGCTACACAAAATCATCATGCAGTTTGACGGCTACAAGCTGCTGAATATGGGTGAAGTGAATTAAGGCGTGTTCTATGCACACGCCAGGTATAGTTTTTTATAACAGACATAAAAAAAGCGGAACCCTTACAGGATTCCGCTTTTGTATTTTTGGATTGGATTCTATCCCGAGATTAGTCGAGCTGAGCCAACTTGTTGTCTGAGTGCAGCACATCCTTGATCTTGTGGCTATAGAGATCAACCATGTACTTGCGAGCCTGACCGCAGTACTGACGTGGGTCGAAGTAATCGGGGTGTTCAGCCAATGTCTCACGAACACCTGCTGTGAAGGCAAGACGAGAGTCAGAGTCGATATTGATCTTGCAAACTGCACTCTCAGAAGCCTTTGTAAGCTGCTCCTCGGGGATACCTACTGCGTCTGGCAACTTGCCACCGTACTTGTTGATGATGTCAACATACTCCTGAGGAACAGAAGAAGAACCGTGGAGAACGATGGGGAAGCCAGGGAGCTGCTCCTCAACGGCAGCCAACACGTCGAATGCCAATGGAGGAGGAACGAGGTGACCTGTCTTCGGGTCGCGTGTGCACTGCTCGGGCTTGAACTTATAAGCACCGTGAGAAGTACCGATAGAGATAGCCAATGAGTCGCAACCTGTGCGAGTAGCGAAGTCTACAACCTCCTCAGGCTTTGTATAGTGAGACTCCTCTGCCACTACGTCGTCCTCAACACCAGCGAGCACACCGAGCTCACCCTCAACAGTTACACCGAACTGGTGAGCGTAGTCTACTACCTTCTTGGTCAAGGCTACGTTCTCCTCGTAGGGGAGTGAAGAACCGTCGATCATAACAGAAGAGAAACCGAAGTCTACACAGCTCTTACATGTCTCGAAGCTATCACCGTGATCGAGGTGAAGCACGATTTCAGGATGGTTGCAACCCAACTCCTTGGCGTACTCTACAGCACCCTCTGCCAGATAGCGGAGCAATGTAGGGTTAGCGTACTTGCGGGCACCCTTAGAAACCTGGAGGATAACAGGTGACTTCAACTCAGAAGAAGCCTGGATGATAGCCTGCATCTGCTCGAGGTTATTGAAGTTGAAAGCAGGAACGGCCCAACCGCCCTTGATAGCTCTTGCGAACATGTCCTTAGTGTTCACAAGTCCGATTTTCTTGTAATCTACTGCCATAATAGTTAATAAATATTGTTTTAATGAAACATTCAATTCTATTTTTCGACTGCAAATTTACGGCATTGGTACGAATTGGCAAAATGTTGGATTGACTTTTCGTGCCGTATTCAAGTTAAAAAAGTTAATATCTGCCGTACTTTCGCCTGGTGTCGGGTGTTTTGCAAAATGCAGATAGCAATTTGCAGACACACCCCTTACACGTTGTCTTTTTATTTGCTCTTGGCAGGCTCGATGGCTTTCCATACGCCTGCAGCCAAGGCACCGCCTACCAACGGACCGACAATGAATATCCAGAGATTAGTGATGGCTGTACCGCCCTGGAAAAGAGCTGGACCTATGCTACGTGCAGGATTGACGGATGTGCCCGTGTAACGGATACAGCACAGGTGAACCAGCACGAGCGAGAGACCGATGGCAAGGCCCGCGAAATTGTTGGTAGCACCATTGGTCTTGGCTGTAGCGCCGAGCACCACCAAGACAAAGACGAAGGTAAAGAACACCTCGGCCAACAAGCCGCCCATGGGGGCTATGGTGCCTGTACCGCACGCCTGGAGGTCGTTGGCACCTGTACCTACGAGTCCTGCCGTAGAGGTGAGGAGATAGAGAACAGCTGCTCCGACCACGCCACCGATACACTGTGCCACTACATATCCCAAGGCATCCTTACCACTCATTCTGCCGCTGAGGAATACGCCCAAGGTAATGGCGGGATTGATGTGGCAACCGGAGATGCCGCCTATGGTATAGGCCATGGCAACCACCGCAAGACCAAAGGCAAAGGCCGTGCCTACCACCGTGGAGGCTACCCCATTGTCACAACCGAGACTGACGGCTGCGCCGCACCCCATCAACACAAGCACCATAGTGCCTACCAATTCTGCTAAATACTTTTTCATAGTCTTCTATTTTTTAAGGCGTGTCCTAAAAAGTCCACGCATGGTTAAACTTTTTTTTTAGACGGATAGTTCTTTGCGTTTTACATCGCGAGCATGTAGCTTATTCCTCCTCGTAACGGAAACCGGAGAAGTCTGCATAGCCGCTATTCTCCGTTCCCTCTGCCACCATACCGAGGGTAACACCCGTAAAGCCACCGGCTACCTCGGTGCTCAGCAGACTGCAGTTGACGGCACCCAGCTCTTGATAGTCTTTTCCGTTCTGCGAGCAATCGAAGTAATACATCTCGCCATTGCTGCGGACACGCAATTTGACGTATCCATCCGCCGACCGGGGGACGCTCTTCACCACATAGTCTATGCTCTTGAGCTTGCAGCGCAAGGATACTTCCCGGGAAGACACGACGAGGTCGAGATGACCGTCATGAATCTGGTAGACCGTGAGTCCGGCCTCCACCTTACCCTTAGGCAGAACGGATGTTTCCAATGTAAAGCGGGCACTCTCCTGCCTGCGTCCCAAGAACGTAGGGCGGTCGTTCTCCGTAAGGGTTCCATGGGGATAAAGCCGTTTCAGCTTGGCATCAGGCGCGGCATAGTTTGCCGTAATGGGATTCTGCAGATACATCCACTCATACTTACCCGTAGAAGGGGCAAAGTCTTTGTTACTGCCGAGATGCCTGTCAAGCGGCACAGCGGGCAGGGTATTGGTGCGCACCAAGGTATCAATGGGCAAACCACCGTTCACCACGGGCCACTGTCCCTCGTCCCACTGTACAGGAGCAAGATAGGTTTCGCGTCCAAGGTGGTGGTAAGAACCGCCATAGTTGCGGTAAGCGAGGAATGCCATCCACCAGCTCCCGTCAGTTGCCTGCACAAAGTCGCCATGACCTGTGCCCTGTATCTGCAAGGACTGGCCGAGCCGGCTACAGTTGGTAAGGACAGGATTGGCGGGGTTACTCTCGTACGGTCCTTCGATGTTCTTGCTGCGGGCGATGGTAAGGCGGTGAGCCAACTCTGTGCCGCCTTCCGAAATAAGAAGGTAATAATATCCGTCCTTTTTATAGATATGTGGTCCCTCGGGATAACGCCCACCGTCGCCTTGCCAGAGTTTCCGGCTCTCCGTTAGCTGTTCTCCGGTCTTGGGGTCTATCTCGCAGAGCCAAATGGCATCGCCGGGATTGCTGACCATATAACACTTGCCGTTTTCGAAGAAGAGCGAGGGGTCGATGCCCTGTTGTTTCAACCAGATGGGTTCGCTCCAGGGACCGCGCGGGTCCCGCGCTGTCACCATGAAGTTGCCGCCGTTGCCCACATTGGTGGTTATCATATAATAGATGCCATCATGATAACGGATGGTGGGAGCATAGATGCCAAGCCACGAACTGGCACCCTTCAAGGGCAGCTGACTCTCGCGGTCGAGCACATTGCCTATCTGCTGCCAATGCACCATGTCCTTGCTTTGGAATATGGGTACACCGGGGAAGTACTGGAAGGAAGAATTGACAAGATAAAATGTATCGCCTACCCTACAGACAGAAGGGTCTGGGTGGTAGCCTGGAATGACAGGATTGCGGTACTCTTGTGCCGAAGCGGGCATCAGCCCCAATATCAGCACTATCAAAAGGGACAATGGATTCAGGTTCTTCATAGGATATTTATTTTATCAACTGCAAAGTTAAGCTTTTATTTGAAAAAACAAGCAACAAGTAATGAAAAAAGTTCGACCTGTACTGTTGAAAACATCGAGCCGTACGATTGCTTCTGCACACCCCGAAGGGCAGAAACACACAGCCCGCTAACCGTACAGGTCGATTTACCTTTCAAAAGTCTCATCATGTTTTTCAGAAAGCACCACTCTCACCCAGATTTCGTTCTATGAGATGGGTAAGAAGGAATGTGGCATTCTGGTTTCGTGCCACTCCCGGCTGTATCTTATATGTATAGGTAACATCGGTACCAAGATCTATCTCGAAACACCAGTTGTGGAAGCGATGTTTCATCTTGTCTGCATCAGGAGCTGCGGTGCCATGCTCCTGCTCCATCTTGGAGAGTTCGAGGTCGTGGGTAGCGATGACTCCGCTTACGGGCAACCGGGAGATGGCCTCCAGGAAGAGACGCGAACCATTGAGCTTGTCAACGGAATTGGTGCCCTTCAGAATCTCGTCGAGGATGATAAGGGTACGGAGGCAGCCACTCTCCTTGCAGAACTGCATCAACTGCTCCAACCTCAGCAACTCGGCATTGAAGTAAGAGATGCCGTGGGTAAGGTCGTCGCTCGTGCGCATGCTGGAGAAGAGGCGGAAGCGGGAAAGCTTCAGCGAATCGGCGAAGACGGGCATTCCAGCCATCGCCAGGATATAATTGACACCAAGCGAGCGGAGGAAAGTACTCTTGCCCGCCATATTGGCTCCAGTGACGATGTAATAATTGCCATCCTGAATGGAAAAGTCGTTCTTCACCGCCTTGGTACCCAGGAAAGGATGATAGAGGTTTCGGGCTTCGAATACGACAGAATCGCCTTCCACATATTCGGCATCCGTCGCTTCTGGGTGATTGTATCTGAAATCGGCCATGGAGACGGCTGCATCCAGGTCGCTCACAACGTCCACCCATTCCTCCATCTTTACCATGTAGGTATTCTTCCACTTCAAGAAACTGCGAACGAGGAAATAGTCGCTCAGCATGAAGGCATCGGTAAAGAAGAGGCCGAGGAAATTGCCACGGCGGTCGTAGCCCTTGAGAATCTTCTCCAACTGGGCAAAGGACGGCAGGGCATCAGCCAGGGTAGCCTGCATCTCCAGGCCCACCTCACTATGGAAATTGCGGCGTGCGACGAGCTGGAGAATCTGCGAATAGGCGATGAGCTGATGGCGAAGCTTGCCTCCGTCGCTGTCAATCTTGTCAAGCGTACGCTTGCAGACAAAGAAGACGGTCATATACTGCACCATCACCCACCATATGGGGATATTCACAGAAACCACACTGAAGCAAGCAAGCACTACCGAGGCTACGACACCTATTATCAACAGCCAGCCGGCAACGAGCGAAAACGCAGTTCCAAACCATGCAGGTACAGCCAATGCCGACACTTTCGCCACCGCATCAGCCACAGCCGCAGTGTCTATCTTCTGATAGCCTATCACCCTGCGTGTAGGTTCTGCAGCCATATCCATGTGGAGGTTATTGAGTTTGGAATAGCTCGCAGCCCTGACAGGACCATCCAGAACCTCGTTCTTGTTCCTCTCGCCCAAAGCAAGAAACTCCATACGCCAATTCTCTCCCTCTTCAGCCAATTCACGCTGTAAGGCGATTTGCCGGGCTATTTCTGCCTGCGTCAGCGGCGTCTCACAAGAAAGACACGCTGCCAACTTATCCGAACCGCCCGAGGTAATGGTGCGGCAGATGCGATTGAAGAGTGAGTCGCGCCCGAACACATCGAGGTCGAAGGAGTAAGGGTGTTGCGGATTCTGGTATTGCCCGCCTGTCTCAAAAGGCGTAAAGTCGCCCTCCAATGCCTTCAGCTCATCCTGACAAACTTTCAAGAGAGCCGACAGATGTGCAATCTTCTCCTTGTTTTTATCATCCAGGCGGCGCACCAGGAAGTAGCACACGAGCGAGAGCACAGATCCCCACAGCCAGTGGGTACTGGCTTCATCTATGGCAATATAGCACACTACGAAAGCAAGCATCGCCCCAAACAGGAGCAACTCGCCCGTAACAAAACCGCTGTTCTTGCGTTTCAGGGCTGCCACCTCGGCGGCATACTTATCCACACCCTGTTGATAACTTTCTTTTATGTTCATAGCCTTTATCTCCTTAACTATTGTCTTAACTCCT
>CAVCGV010000139.1:0-6048 GCA_963601815.1 bacterium | reverse complement strand
GGCTACATTTTCAGGCTCTTGTTGTGCATCGTATAATGGTCGCCCACCACATACATCCTCCATGTTTGTCGGCAAAGATGAAGCGAGGGTAACGCATCCAGTTTATGCTTTTCAAGAGAAAAACCTATCTATATAATCGCAAAAAAGGCGCGCAACTCATTGCTGAATTGCACGCCTTCTATGTTTATTTCAATGAAGAATCCTACTTGACTTCCTCGAAGTCGGCGTCCTGCACGTCCTGGGCACCGCCCTGTGACTGCTGACCGCCCTGGGCACCCTGTGCGCCCTGAGGACCTGCCTGCTGACCGCCCTGGTACATCTGCTGGCTGGCAGCCTGCATCACGGTGTTGAGGTTGTTGATGGCAGCGTCGATGGCGGCTACGTCGGCAGCCTTGTGGGCATCCTTCAACTGCTGGAGAGCCTGCTCGATGCCTGGCTTCTTGTCGGCAGGAATCTTGTCACCGTTGTCCTTCAGGAAGTTCTCGGTGGTGAAGATCATGGAGTCTGCCTGGTTCAGCTTGTCGATCTTCTCGCGCTCAGCCTTGTCGGCGGCAGCGTTCTGCTCAGCCTCAGCCTTCATGCGGTTGATCTCGTCCTCGCTCAAACCAGAGGAAGCCTCGATGCGGATGCTCTGCTCCTTGCCTGTAGCCTTGTCCTTGGCAGATACGTTCAAGATACCGTTGGCGTCGATGTCGAAGGTTACCTCGATCTGAGGAACGCCGCGGCGAGCGGGAGCGATACCTGTCAGGTTGAACTGGCCGATGCTCTTGTTCTGGGCTGCCATGGGGCGCTCACCCTGCAATACGTGGATGGTTACCTCTGTCTGGTTGTCGGCTGCGGTAGAGAATACCTCGCTCTTCTTGCAAGGGATCGTGGTGTTGGAATCGATCAACTTGGTCATCACACCGCCCATGGTCTCGATACCGAGGGTCAATGGAGTAACGTCGAGCAACACGATGTCGCCCACACCCTCTTCCTTGTTCAGGATGGCACCCTGGATGGCTGCACCTACGGCTACCACCTCGTCGGGGTTCACACCCTTAGAAGGCTCCTTGCCGAAGTAGTTCTTCACGAGAGTCTGAACGGCAGGGATACGGCTTGAACCACCTACCAAGATTACCTCGTCGATGTCGGATGTGTTCAACTTAGCGTCGCGCATTGCGTTCTGGCAAGGTACCAAACAAGCCTGAATCAGGTTGTGTGCCAACTGCTCGAACTGTGCACGTGTCAGCGTCTTCACCAAGTGCTTAGGCATTCCGTCTACGGCTGTGATGTAAGGCAGGTTGATCTCTGTAGAGGTAGAGCTTGACAACTCGATCTTAGCCTTCTCAGCTGCCTCCTTCAAACGCTGCATAGCCATAGGGTCCTTGCGGAGGTCTGCACCTTCCTCAGCCTTGAAGCCATCAGCCAACCAGTTGATGATTACCTGGTCGAAGTCGTCACCACCGAGGTGAGTGTCACCATTAGTAGAGAGTACCTCGAACACACCGCCACCAAACTCGAGGATAGAAATATCGAATGTACCGCCACCGAGGTCGAATACGGCGATCTTCATATCCTTGTTGGCCTTGTCAACACCGTAAGCCAAAGCTGCGGCTGTAGGCTCGTTGACGATACGCTGAACGTTCAATCCGGCAATCTGACCAGCCTCCTTGGTAGCCTGGCGCTGTGAGTCTGAGAAGTAGGCAGGAACGGTAATGACTGCGTCTGTCACCTCCTGACCGAGATAATCCTCGGCGGTCTTCTTCATCTTCTGCAGCACCATGGCAGAAATCTCCTGTGGAGTATATTTGCGGCCCTCGATGTCAACGCGGGGATAGCCGCCCTCGTTTACTACGGTGTAAGGCATGCTCTCAGCCTCTTTCTGGCTCTGAGCGTAGGTCTCACCCATGAAACGCTTGATAGAATATACGGTGTTCTTAGGGTTTGTGATGGCCTGGCGCTTGGCAGGGTCACCTACCTTACGGTCTCCATCCTTTACAAAACCAATCACTGAAGGAGTGGTGCGCTTGCCCTCGCTGTTGGCGATTACAACTGGTTCACTACCTTCGAAAACGGCAACACAACTGTTTGTGGTACCCAAGTCAATTCCAATTACTTTTCCCATGATTATATCTTTTTTATTTTTTATCTTATTAATAATGTTTACTTGCCGAATGCCTGCGACGTATGTGCCGGACATTCGCTTACATTAGAACAAAGCATGTGCCAAGGGCATTGCGTCACCATAAAGCATGACAAATGGACGGAAATAGACTGACAAGCGGCATTATCTGCGCCAAAATGGCAGATATGTAGGTGCGGCGTTAGGAGGGGTGTTGTAGTAGTGTACGGCGTCCTCGCCGTACCGCAAGCAAGAACCGACGCGAGGACGCGTCTCGCTACTACGGTTAGCATGACTAATAGCGAGGACGCTGTCTGTAGTAGTGCGAAGCGTCCCCGCTTCGCCTCAAGAAGGTTTGTGCAGCGAGGACGCTGCACACTACTACGGTGACCGTTGGTTCAGGGTGTTAACAGAACGAGGGTGTGTCTGTTTTGACACACCCTCGTTCTATATTATATTGGCGGAAGCCGGAAGGATTGACTATGGTTAGCAGGCCTGTTGATTGTGCAGCGAGGACGCTGCACACTACTACAGTTACCATGACTTGATACTGTGCAGCGGGGACGCTGCACGCTACTACAATTCGTCCCAGGCGTCCCAAGCATTGTAATGCTTCTTCGCCATGTCGTCTACGTTGTCGTTGGCGTCACTACTGTTTCCGCCTTCTGACGAGTTGCCACCGATTTGGGTGTCTCCGTTTTGTTTTGTCTGGTTGACAGTGCCTGAGCCTGCCAGGAAATGCTGCATGTCGACTGTATATAAGCCGATGCATGGCTTTGTATACTGTTTCATCATTGTTGCGTTTTTTAGAATGTTACTTTATTACCATCTTCTTGCCGTTGCGGATAACGACACCCTTGTAAGAGCTGTCCACCTTCTGACCGTTGAGGTTGTAGATGGCAGACGAAGCTGCATCATTCTCCTCTTCCACTACGAAGGCATGGTCGATGGCTGATGTTCCGCCGTCCAGGGCAATGTGTATCTTGGCATTGTTGTTGTTCTGGCTATTGTTGTTGTCCTTGCTCCAGTTGGGGAAGTAGAAGTAAGCACGCAGACCGTTGAAAGCAAGCTTAGATTCAGCAGGGAGATACTTCAGGTAGTTGCCTTCCGCCGTACTGATGTACTGGTATTTCTGGCTACCGTTGTCTGCGATTGGCGTCTTGGTAAGGTCGCCGTTCTCGTCGGTGGTGTATTTCTTCTGTCCGTAAAGACCACGGAAATAGAATTTGCCATTCACGATATTGTTGTTGTAGGAAGCCTCTACCTGATTAGGTGACTCGACGGTAATCGTCTTCTTGCCGATGTGGGCGTAGTAATTGGCGTCGGAAGTCATCATTTCCGATGGCGACTTCACGGTACCATCATCATTGCGGAGCTTCAGCGAGGTGTTGGTGCTGCAGCTCTGTGTGCCGCTTGCCTTCATGATGTAGGGGACACCTGCCTCGATTTTCAGTTCTGTTGACTTGGTGAAGAGCAGGTCGCCATTTGCGCTCACGTTGTTATCGCCCGTATTGGCAGCAGCAAGAGCGGTCAGTTCACAACCGAAGGCTGTCTTGAATTCGTCCTTTGTCAGATCGAAGGGGAAGCAGAGCGTGTTCCATGCGCCGGCGGTGTTCACCAGTTTGGTACGGTGCACATAGATATCCACCTCGCCGCCGAGAGCGCCCGTCTCTACCAGGTCGTGGATACGGTTCTCGTCGTCGTTCTCGTCGATGTAGATTTTGGAGATTTCGAAGAAGTTGGCCTTCAGGATGACGAGCTTAGGCTCCGAATTATTTCGCTTGATAAGGATACCCTCAAACGTACCTGTCGTACCCACATAGTCGGTCATATTGACGCCCGTAATCTGCGAACTGTTAAAATAGATACGATTGGTGACATCCGTTTTGTCAGTATTCTCGTCTTGCACGAGGTAGAAACTTTCAGCACTGTCGTCAATATTCTCTTTGATAGTACCCGTTACAGACACGATGGTGTTCAGGTACGGACCATAGGAAGATGTTAATATATTACCGTCCGTTACGGTGTTATTGGTCTCAGCAAGCGCATGCACATCTTTTACCTTATTGATGGGATAAACGGCTTCTATTTTGGTGGTAGCTTCGCCGTCATGGTTGACGGTAATACTTGAAGTGTAATTTTGGTCACCAACTTTTGTCTCTTTCAGAACCGCGTCAAAAGCGGGGATTCTACTTTGTCCTTCTGTATAAGTACCGACCAGCGTTCCGGTAAAAGTGGAACCGACCTTGAGATTCTGGGCAGAAAAATCAAATCTATTGTTATCTGTATTCTTGGGAATCATCAGTCCGCGGTTCGACTTGTCTACAATAAAGAAATAGCCTGCACCTTTTTTTCCACTATCGAAATCAGGGTCGTTATTGGTGAATACGGCAACTACCGTGGCAGGGTTGGTATCCTCGAACACCAAGGCACACTTCGTAATCTTTGGCGCAGAACTACCATTACTTTTACTTTCTGTTGTAGTTGTTGGCTGTGCAGCATCTTGTACTTCCGCGATGTTATGGTACACCAACGTGGAAGCGGTTACGCTACTGTTTTTAACCACCACGTTGACGGTGCAGGTGGCTGCCTCGTAATTATCGTTGCCGGCAAAAGAAACGGTAATGGTGGCGTTACCTGCCATTGCGGCAGTCACGGTTCCGTTGTTATGGACGGCAGCAACCTCCTTGCTGTTGGATTCGTACGTATAAGTAAGTCCCGTTACGGTTGAGCCATCAGTTTTAGTAGCAGTAATGGAAAGTGTTCCGGTCTTGGATTCGGAATTTGTAGCACAGTCGAGTGTCAGTTTTGTGCCGCTAAGGGTTATTGTATCAACAGCCCATGTTTTACCCCCCCCTATCAGGATGAGGAAAAAGAGCGCAAGCATGCGCACAGAAAAAAGTTGTCTCATCTCTTCTTATATTAATAGTTTTTGTACATTTAGTTTTGTAATAATTGTCTTTTACCTACATGGTTAGCTTGCTCCACTATATATTCATAAACTGCTGCAAAGTTACGAAGAAAAACGAAAGAAATCCTTAACCTTGGCACTTTTTTTGAAAAAATAACGTAATCGTTTGCAGATTAACGGATAAATGACTACTTTTGCAGCAGATTCCTACAAAAAGGGTAAAAGAGAAACTAACTTAAAAACAATCTATGATGTTAGCAGCGCAAAGAAGGGAGAAGATACTCCAGCTCATACAGGAAGACGGCCATGCCAAGGTGCTGGAACTGAGCAAACTGTTCAAGGTGACAGAAGTGACCATACGCCAAGACCTGGAGCGCATGGAGCGCCAGGGGCTTATCGTGCGTGAGCACGGCGGCGCCTACCTGAGCGATGCCGGACTGAACGTGAAGGACCTCACGCTGATGAACCAGAACCACCTGGAGGAGAAGAAGGCAATAGCGCACAAGGCGCTGGGCTTTATCCACGACGGCGAGACCATCATTCTCGATTCCGGTTCCACCACGACTGAAATAGCCAAGTTGATGGGTGGGTTTACCAACCTTACCGTCATTACCAATGCCATCAACATCGCGCTGATACTGGGCAGCATGTCGGGCATCAACCTCAATGTGACGGGCGGCGAGTTTAAGAGTCCCACGCTCTCGCTCACGGGTATGAAAGCCGCCAACTATCTGGAGAACATCCACGCCGACAAGGTGTTTCTTGCCACGGCGGGCATTAATCTGAAGACGGGACTCACCTACCCCAGCATCAGCGACCTGGTGGTAAAGAAGACGATGATAGAAGTGTCGGACGAGGTGTACCTTGTTGCCGACTCGTCGAAGATAGGTACCAGTTCGTTTGCCAGTCTGGGTGCGCTCTCCTTGGTCGACCATATCATTACCGACAGCAAGATTACCCCCGAAGACGAAGAGGTATTCAAGAAATATGATGTCAAGTACACCGTAGCGCAATTAGCATAAGACGGCGGCTG
>CAVCGV010000138.1:0-6090 GCA_963601815.1 bacterium | reverse complement strand
TTAGGATACAAGATTCTCAATCTTGGCATAGGGGTTCGATTCCCCTATCGACTACAGGGTAAAGGGTAAGTGCTAATAGCGTTTGCCCTTTGTTCGTATATGCGCCTTTATAAAATGCTTGTTTGCTGTTGCTACAACTTTCTTTGATTGGGGAGCTTGTGCCTCGTTGCCGGTCGAAGTTGTCTTTAGGAACGTACGTGCATCGGATAACGAACGTACGTGCATAGCCTCTTTCGCAATGAACGCATGAATAATGCTTTGACCGTCATCAGTATCTGATAGCCGATTCGAGATTAATGGGGACTTACTTGTTGAAAAAGCAAGTTCCTCCTAAGGTTTTCCCCATTTGCATGTTCTATGACCCCCTGGGTGTTTGTGCCCTTTTGTCAGCGCCCTGTCTGGTGTGGTGTACAGGCAAGAAAGTGTGCAAGTTAATTTTCCACCTTATTTGGCGGATGGTAATGATATCCAAACTATACGAAAAGGGGACAAGCACACTTGCGTGCTTGCCCCCCCTAAAGTTAGGATTAGTATGCTTGTTTAGTTCTCCATAAACTTCTTGGCAGAACGAAGCTGGTGTCTCATCACGCTGAGGAACTCCTGGCTCTCCTGCAACACGTTGAGGTAAACAAGGGATACCTTGAGCAGCGTGTTGTCACTCATGTGCTGCAGACGGTCGATGTGTTTCTTGCGGATAACCGAAAGTTCGTCCTTGCAGGCATCAGCCTCGGCGAGTATCTCGCGATAGTTCTCGTAACGGCTCGTTTCTATCTGCTCGCAACTCATCTTCATCAGGTCGTTGATCTTTTGGCGAACGGGTGCAAACTCTTCGGTATACTCCTGCGGCAGTGGGTTGAAGTTGTTGTCCACGTGCTCCTTGATGGGGTCGAGGATACGACGCAGGGTGTAGATAAACTGCTGGTTGCTGTTGGCGCCCAGGTGGAACCACGTGTTGCGCTCGATGGCAATCTCCATAGGACTCTTCTTCAAACCGAGCATCTCCTGGCGGCGGAACTTCTTCAGCATGTCCTGCTCCTTCTTCAGTGCCTTATTAGCGTGGCGCAGGTACTTAGGGTTCTCCTCGGCGAGGCCGTCCATGATCTGGTTAAACTGGTTGAGGGCGAAATGGCATACGAAGCTCTGTGTCTTGCCAACGTGGCGGCGAAGCATGTCCCAAACCAACTCTGGGTCGCGGGTACGCATCATCAGTGTGAACGAATCGCCCTTATCCTCTTCTTTTGCCTTCTTGTTGTACTGTACGTTGCTGCGGATAAGCATGAAGACGACGAGAGCTATAAATGCGCTCTTCACTACGATGCCGCCGAAGAACATGGCGATGCAGACGATGGCACAAGCAGCGAAGGCAACGCCGGCTGTAATGAACCATCCGCCAATGACGCTCAACACGCCTGTTACGCGGAATACGGCACTCTCACGGCTCCAGGCACGGTCGGCGAGGGAAGAACCCATGGCTACCATGAAAGTAACGTAGGTAGTAGAGAGGGGTAACTTGAGGTTAGTGCCGATGGTGATAAGCATGGAGGCAAGCACGAGGTTTACTGCGGCGCGCACCACATCGAATGCTGCGCTCTCCTCCAGTTCTACTGCATTCTTGTCGAAACGGGAGTTGATGTAGTTCTTCAAGCTCTGGGGCAAGAAACGGTTGAGCCATGAGTCTGTCGCTTGGCAGTTGCGCACGATGACGCGGGCTGCCTTGGAGGATCCGAACATCTCGTCTCCCTCATCTTGACGGCTCAGGTCTACAGAAGTCTTGATTACGTTCTGTGCCTTCTTGGAGGTCGCCATGGCGATAATCATCACGGCACCGGCGGCGAGCAAGTATACAGGAGTGGTCTTGGCACTCTCCATGAGCGAGGTCATGAGGTAACTGTCTGCAGCCACACCGTTGGAGTTGGCCATGTAGTCCTGGTAAGAAGAAAGTCCTGCCAGAGGTACACCGATGAAGTTTACGAGGTCGTTGCCGGCGAAGGCCATGGCAAGGCCGAAGGTGCCGAGCAATACGGTGAACTTGAAGATGTTGATGTGGCAGAGGTGGAGAAACTCCATCACGATGGAGGACACCACAAAGGTGACGATGAGCAGGAAACCCACGTTGGCGTCGATGTAGTCGCGCACGTCCTGTGGCAGGTAAGGACTCTTGCCGAGGCCCTTCATGAAGATGAAGTAAGAGAGGGCAGTGAAAGCGATACCGCCGAAGATGGCGATGCTGTAGCGTGAGTGTTTCTTATAGTTGAAGGTGAACACCACGCGCGAGATCCACATCACGATGGCACCGAAAACGAAGGCGATGATGACAGAAGAAAAAATACCCATGATCACCTCCAGCGCCTTGTCGCTGTTAAGCAGGTCGCCGTAGTTGAGCGAGGAGTCGCCCACCATCTTGATGGTGGCGAGGATGAATGCACCTCCCAGCAACTCGAATACCAGCGAGACGGTGGTGGAGGTAGGCATTCCAAGTGTGTTGAACACATCGAGCACAATGACGTCGGTCACCATGACGGCGAGGAAGAGCGTCATCATCTCCTCAAACGAGTAGTGGTCAGGACTGGCTATGCCGTGTCGGGCAATGTCCATCATTCCCGATGACATGATGGCACCGAGCACCACGCCCAGCGAGGCGATAATCAGCACGGTGCGGAACTTGGCCACCTTGGCTCCGATGGCCGACTGCAGGAAGTTGACAGCGTCGTTGCTGACTCCCACGAAGAGATCAAACACTGCCAAGCAGAGCAGGAAGATCACGATACAAAGATAAATTGTACTCATATTTATGGTTGAAATTTAATAATTCTTTCACGGCTGCAAAGGTAAGGCCGGTATGTTACAAGTCTCTTAAACAGATATTACATTCCCGTTAAAAATAGGCCGTACAAGATTGTATGTGAAAAGTTTGGCAATTAGCAAAAAAGATTGTACTTTTGCATGCACATTGCGGAAGTAATGGCGATAAGAAAAACAAAAGAATAAGAAATGGGAATCAAGAAAAGAAGATGGCATTGCCTGCCCGGCCAGCCGCTTACCGAACTCGACAAACAGGTAATGTATTGGGAGGGGAAAGGCAAACTGGTGCCTACCCGTGAACTGATAAAAACTCCAGAACAGATAGAAGGCATACGCAAGAGCGGTGTGGTGAATACAGGGTGTCTTGATGCCGTGGCCGAGGCCATACGCCCGGGCATGAATACGCAGGAGATAGACGATATCTGTATGCAGTATTGCAAGGATCACAATGCCACGCCGGCTTGTCTCGGATATTCAGGTTATCCCAAGAGTGTATGTACCAGTATCAACGAGGTGGTTTGCCACGGCATCCCCAAAGAGGAGGATGTCTTGCAGGAAGGCGATATAGTCAATGTCGACATGACTACCATTGTTGATGGTTACTATGCAGACGCGTCGCGCATGTTTATCGTTGGTGGAAAAACCTCTCCCGAAAAGGAGCAACTGGTGCGCGTGGCAAAGGAGTGCCTTGAGATAGGTGCTGAGGTGGCAAAGCCTTACAGTTTTGTGGGCGACATTGGTCATGCCATCGAGAAGCATTGTAAAAAATACGGATATGGTGTTGTTCGCGATCTCTGTGGACACGGTGTAGGACTGGAGTTCCACGAGGAACCCGAAGTGTTGCACTACGGGCATAAAGGTACAGGCATGCTGTTAGTTCCGGGTATGGTGTTTACCATCGAGCCCATGATCAATATGGGTACGTGGAAAGTGTTCATCGATGCTGATGACCCCTATGGATGGGAAGTCATTACCGGTGACGAAAAACCTTCTGCACAGTGGGAACATACGTTCGTGATGACAGAGTACGGTGTGGAGGTCTTGACGCACTGATGCGCATGACGTGTCGTGAACCTTATATATAATAATAAGGTGTAACGGATAACTATTTCCTTGTTTAGAAACAAAAAATGATGGAAGAGAAAGAAACTAAGGATATTTACATCTTAGGTATAGAGAGCAGTTGCGATGATACGTCGGCTGCAGTATTGCGCAACGGTGTGCTGCTCAGCAATGTTACGGCATCGCAGGAAGTACACCGCGCTTATGGCGGCGTAGTGCCGGAACTTGCGTCTCGGGCTCATCAGCAGAACGTAGTTCCTGTAGTGGATCAGGCTATAGCGCGTGCCGGTATCTGTAAGGAAGACCTTTCTGCCGTGGCTTTTACGCGTGGCCCGGGACTGATGGGCTCCTTGCTCGTCGGTGTGAGCTTTGCCAAGGGGTTTGCGCGTTCGCAGAATATTCCGCTGATTGATGTCAATCATCTGCAGGGGCACGTCATGGCACATTTTATCAAGGAAAACGATGACGACCGTACGGCTCCTCCCTTTCCGTTTCTGTGCCTTCTTGTGAGCGGTGGAAACTCGCAGATTGTCAAAGTCAATGCGTACAACGATATGCAGGTATTGGGGCAGACGATAGATGATGCGGCAGGCGAGGCCATAGACAAATGTGCCAAGGTGTTGGAGTGGGGGTATCCAGGTGGTCCCGTGGTGGATAAGTATGCGCGTCAGGGCAACCCGAAGGCATTCTCTTTCTCTGAACCCCATATCCCCGGTATGGACTACAGCTTCTCCGGGTTCAAGACCAGTTTCCTTTATAGCTTGCGCAAGTGGGTGGCTGATGATCCAGACTTCGTGGAGAAAAACAAGTATGACCTTGCGGCCAGTATAGAATATACTATTGTCGATATCCTTATGAAGAAACTGCGCCTTGCAGTCAAGACTACCGGTATCAAGCATGTGGCTGTAGCTGGCGGTGTGTCTGCCAATAATGGGTTGCGCAATGCCTTTATGGATCATGCCAAACGTTATGGTTGGACAATATACATTCCCAAGTTCAGTTACACCACGGACAATGCGGCGATGATAGCCTGTGTCGGAACATTCAAGTACCGTGACAAGGATTTTGCAACCATCGACCTGCCGGCTTACAGTAAAGTAACATTCAAGTGAACCGGTCATTCAATCATAAAATAATACATTCATTCTAATGGAATTTGAAAGTAAAATATTAAGCAAGAGCATTTCTGAGATGCTCTACAATAGCGAGAAAAGTCTTGGTACGGCAGAGAGTTGTACTGGTGGACGCATAGCAGAGGCTATCATTTCTGTGCCTGGAGCATCCAATTATTTCAAGGGTGGTGTCGTGTCGTACACGAATGAGGTGAAGGAAAATCTGCTCGGTGTAGACCGTGATGTACTGGTCGAGCAGACGGCAGTCTGTGAAGAAGTGGCTCGTCAGATGGTGCTGGGAGCAATCCGCACGCTCCATGTAGACTATGCCATTTCTGCCACTGGTGTAGCTGGTCCTACTGGCGGTACAGCAGAGATTCCTGTAGGTACCATCTGGCTGGCCTATGGCAGTAAGGATGATGTGCGTACCTTCAAGTTGGAAAAGGACTATGGCCGTGACATCAATCTTGCCATTGCTACCAATACAGCTCTGAAGTCCATGTATGCTTTTCTTAAGGAACACGAGGACGAACTGAAGTCCGAGCAGATGAAAGCAGAGGGCAAGTAGGAGGTGTATGTTTCTTGTGGCTCCAGACTTACCTGACGTATATTCGTTAAGTGTTGATAAATGCGTGTCTTGAAAGCGGAATAGTTGCATTGTTATGGTTGGAAATATAAAAAAACTTAAAAGAGAGATCTATATATTGAAATGTTTTGTGTATCCGGGAAATATTTGTAACTTTGCACCCTGTTTGGAATAGGTATCAATTAACGAATTAGAAAATTAAAGATAGAAATGTCTAAGATTTGTCAAATTACAGGAAAGAAGGCACAGATAGGTAACAATGTGTCTCACTCAAAGCACCGCACAAAGAGAAGCTTTGATGTCAATCTTTTCAGCAAGAAATTCTACTATGTAGAAGAGCAGTGCTGGATTAGCCTCAAGATCAGTGCAGCTGGTCTTCGTCTTATTAATAAGGTGGGTCTTGATGCCGCCCTGAAGAAAGCCGTAGCCAATGGTTACGTAGATTGGAAGGACATTAAAGTAATAGGAGAATAAATATCATGGCAAAGAAAGCAAAAGGTAATAGAGTACAAGTTATCCTCGAGTGCA
>CAVCGV010000137.1:0-6128 GCA_963601815.1 bacterium | reverse complement strand
AAAAAAGAAACCTGCACAACGGGTGCAACATCCCAACTAATGGGGAAGGTTGCTCCTGTTGTGCAGGTCGTCTTATCTGTTGTTGTATTGCGGGGATGGTTATTTTCCCTTGTTTTCAGCGTCTACAGCCTTGATTTTCTGCTTTACGAGTTCGAGGTCGTCCTTGAGGTTCTGCACCTTGCGGTTCAGTTCTTCCACAAGGCTGTTGCCTTTCTTGCTTGCAGCGTTGAGGAATCCGAGGTTGTTCTCGTACGTGTTGATTTCAGAACGTAACTGGTCGAAACGTCTCATGAGTCTTCCGCGCTCATTGTCGAGAGCCTCACCGCCCTTTTCTGCCACGTTCTTCAGGTTTGTCCTGAAGTTGTCGAGGTGTTTCTTTGCGTTGTTCGTATGCAGGTTTTTGTAGATGGAGTCTACGGCTTCACGGAAGGAGTTGTATATCGAGTCTTTCTCCTTGAAGGGCACATGGCCTATGTTTTTGTATTCTTCGATGAGCGCCTGTACTTGCTGCTGCAGGTTATCGGCCTTGCTCTCGGCCAGAGCCTTGATTTTCTCCACCACTTCGCGCTTCTTCTGCAAGTTGGCGTGCTGGGCATTGCGTGTGCCGGCATTAGCCTTGTTGCGTGCCTCGAAGAAAGTGTTGCATGTACCGATAAACTCCTGCCACAGTTGGTCGCTTACCTTGCGTGGTACCACGCCAATCTGCTTCCATTCCTTCTGCAGGTTGGCGAGCTGTTCGCCGGCTTTGCGCCATTCTGTGCTCTGTGCCAGTTCTTTGGCTTTCTCTATGAGGGTGCGTTTCTTTTCTATGTTGGCAGCGTATTCGCCCTTCAGTTCCTTGAAGAATTCCGTCTTGCTGCTGAAGAATTTGTCGTTGGCGATGCGGAAACGCTCGAAGATCTTGACATTCATCTTCTGTGGTGCGAATCCGATCTTTTTCCATTCGTTCTGCAGTTCGATGACCTCCTTGCCGGCACTTTCCCATTCAGAGGCAAACTTGCGTGTCTGTTCGTTGATGGCTTCCACCTTCTCGCAGAGGGCGGTCTTGAGGGCGAGGTTCTCTTCCTCCTTGGCGCGCAGTTGCTCGAAGTGTTGCTGGTGTTTCTTGTTGATGACGGTGCTTGCAGCCTTGAAGCGTGCCCAGATGCTTTCGCGCAGTTCCTTGGCTACGGGACCGGTCTCTCTGTACTGCTGGTGCAGTTCCTGCAACTGGTGGAATGCGGAGATGACATCCTTTTCCTCGTCCAGTTTCTCTGCGGCCTCGCACAATTTGGTCTTGGTCTCGAGGTTTTTGCGGAAGTCGTATTCACGTGCCTCGCTGTTGAGCTTGAGCATGTCGTAGAATTGCTCTACGTACAACTGGTAGTTGCGCCACAGCTCGGCAGCCTTTTCTGCGGGGACAGCCTTGATGTCCTTCCACTCTTGCTGCAGTTCCTTGAATGCCTGGTACGACTGGTTGGCCTCCTCGGGCGATGTGGCGAGTGTCTTTATTTTTTCTATGATGTCGAGCTTGTGTGCGAGGTTGGCCTGCTTTTCGGCCTCCTGCTCCAGGAAAATCTTGGCTCTCTTCTCTTTGATGACCTGCATTTGCTCCTTGAAGCTTTCCTCGGCCTCGTCTGGTACGAGTACGTATTTCACGGGGTCTCCTCCCTCGGCGATGTATGCCTTCATCTGTGCGTCTCTTTCGGCAGCGTGCAGTTTGTAGAATACGGTCTTGAGAAAGTCTATCTCCTCCTTCTGCGGCACCTCGTCGGAGATTGCCATTTCCTTCGCTCTGTCGAGCACTTCCTGCTTGGTCTTGTAGACTTTAGGCTGTTCTTTGGCAGCGGTCTCCAGGGGAGCTTCCGTTTCGGTGTTTGCAACGGGAGTTTCTGTTGTTGTTGTCTCCTCGGTTGCGGTAACCGTTACTTGGGGTTCTTCAGTGGTACCCTGGTTCAGGGCGTTTTCTTGAGAGTCCATCATTTCACTTGGTTTAGTTTATGATTCGATTTTCTTGACTGCCTGTTGTATCCGCTGTGCAGATACGCGGGGCTGTCGCATACAAAAAGTTTGTTTAGTAATTTGCAAACTTAGTCAAAATATTCGGAAAATCCTAATTGTCAGTTGTTTTTTTAATATATTTTTTGTTTTGCGTCGGGGCGTTTTGCCATGCCGGAGCATTAGTGGCGTGTTCTGAAAATCCACATGTAAATGTACACTTCTTTAGAAGGATAGTTTGTTGGAGGATTTTAGAACCCGCCTGCGGTTAGAGCAGACGCTTGTACTTGAGCAGTCCCCAAGTGAGTCCCGACACGATGAACGACATGACGAGCGCGAAGATGAATCCGTACGGACTGTCTTCCATGCCGTTGATGAGGTTCATGCCGAAGAGTGACGATATGAGCGTGGGCAACATCATGACGATGCTGACAGAGGTAAGTGTACGCATCGTGGTGTTCATGTTGTTGTTGATGATGCTGGAGTAAGTGTCCATGGTCGACTCCAGAATGTCGGAGTAGATGCTGGTTGTTTCCCTTGCCTGTGTCATCTCGATGTTTACGTCCTCGATAAGGTCTGCGTCCAGTTCGTCCACCTGCAGTTTGAACTTCAGTTTGGAGAGCAGATTCTCGTTGCCGCGTATGGATGTGATGAAGTAGGTAAGCGAGTCCTGCAATCGGCTCAGACCGATGAGGCTTTCGTTGTTCACGCCGTGGTCGAGGTTGCGTTTGGCTTTCTCTATGAGTGTGTTTATCTGCTTGAGCCGTTTGAGGTACCATACGGCAGACGAGAGGAAGAGCCTGAATATCATGTCGACATAGTCGGTAAATCCCTCTCCTCGTTTCTGCTGGTAGCTCACGAAGTCTATCATCATGTTGGTTTCGTAATAGCACACGGTGATGGTGACATCGCGCTTGTGTATGATGCCGAGCGGCACGGTGGTGTATGGTGTGCGCGAGCGTATCTCCTTGACGTAGGGTATACGCAGGATAATGAGCATCCATCCGTCGTCGTATTCGTAGCGTGCGCGCTCGTCGGTATCGCTGATGTCAGAGAGGAAGTAGTCGGGTATGTTGAATTTCTCTTCCAGTAGGCGCTGGTCTTCGTCGGTGGGGCATGTTACCTGTATCCAGCAGTTGGGCTGCCACTCGCTGATGGCAGTCAGGTTCTTTTCGATGTTCCAGAATGTCTTCATTGTTGCTAATCTCCACAGTTAGACAAGGGTGCGGAGACTGGCCAGTGTCCCGGACTGGTGCCGGGAGGATAGAAATGTCAGTTCTCCACGCCTTGAGTGTTGTTGCTTTCCGCGTGATAATCGTCCATTTTCTTTTAGTTTGGTGATACTTGTGCCGTCTGCAGGGGGCGTGCATGTGTCGCCCTTTCGGCAAAATCGCATGCAAAGGTAGTCAATTTTATTGGAAGGTAGAAAGAAAAAGCCGGGAAATTTCTTTCTCGGCTTTTAATTTTATCAGAAATGTCACAAGTGTGGACACTATGCCTTCTCGGGTATTTCCTTCAGCACCTGTTTGATGAGGTTCCAGAAGGGGGCTACGCAACTGATCTGGCACCGCTCGTTGGCAGTGTGGGGACTAAGCAGGGTGGGGCCCATGGAGAGAACATCGAGGTGGGGATACTTGCCCAGGATGATGGAACACTCCAGTCCGGCATGTACGGCCTGTACCTTTCCTTCTGTGCCGTTCTGCTCCTTGTACACCTTGAGTACGTGCTCCAGGATGTCGCTTTGTGGATTGGGATTCCATCCGCCGTATGCACCGCCTGTTTCCACCTTCATGCCAGCCATGGCGAAGCAGCTCTCCATCATGGTGGTGAGGTACTGCTTGTATCCCTCGTGGCTGGAGCGTGCGAGTATCTGTACGGCAGCCTTGCCGCCTCCTATCTCTATGATGGCGAGGTTAGAGGATGTCTCCACGATGCCGGGCATAGAGGGAGCCATGCGCAGTACACCGTCGTGGCATGCGAAGATGGCGTCCACAATGTTGTCCTGTATCTCTACGGGTACTTCTGTCTGTGGTGTCTCCACCGGTACGGCAGTCCATTCTATCTTGTCCGTGTCCTCTACGCTGCCAAACTCGTCGCATATCTCGTCCTTCCAGTCGGCCAGAAGGTCGTTGAGCGCTTCGATGTTCTCTTTGGGAAGAGTGAGCACTACCTCTGCCTGGAAGGGGATGGCGTTGCGCATGTTGCCGCCCTGCCAAGAGGCGAGGCGTGCGTCGAGTGTGGCGATGGCTTCGCGTACGAAGCGAACCATGCACTTGTTGGCGTTGGCACGTCCCTCGTTAATCTCGATACCGGAATGACCGCCCTTGAGTCCTTTGAGTGTTACCTTGACGGCAGCATCTTCCTTGTCGGTTTCCACTTCCTTGTAGTCGAGCGTGGCAGTAATGTCAATACCGCCGGCACTTCCTATTACGAACTCGCCCCATACCTCGGTGTCGAGGTTGAGCAGAATGTCGCCCTTGAGTTCGCCCTCGGGCAGTTCGTTAGCACCGTACATGCCCGTTTCTTCGTCACGGGTGATAAGGCCTTCGATGGGGCCGTGCTCCAGGTCGTTGCTTTCCATGACAGCCATGATGGTGGCAACACCCAGTCCGTCGTCGCTACCCAGCGTGGTGTGGTTGGCCAGTACCCAGTCGCCCTCTATGTGCGTCTCGATGGGGTCGGTCTCAAAGTTGTGGTTGCTCTCGGGAGCCTTCTGTGGCACCATATCCATGTGTGCCTGCATGATGACACCCTTCTTGTTCTCCATGCCGGGGGTGGCAGGTTTGCGCATGACGATGTTGCCTGCGGGGTCCTGGAAGGCTTCTACGCCAGCTTCCTTTGCCCATGCGAGCAGGAAGGCCTGTACTTTCTCCAGATGGCCTGAAGGACGTGGTACCTGTGTCAACTTGTCGAAGTTGCGCCAGATTTCTACGGGGTTAAGATTCTTGATTTCTGCCATAATGTGTTGTTTTTAATGTGATTTGTCTTTGCTGTTTACTTTCACTCTTCGCCTCTGGCTTTCACTTTCCCTGTGAAAGCCAGTTTTGTCCATGCGTATATGCCAAGTAGCAGCACGAGGAGCGTCTGTATGGAGTGAACGATGAGTACGAAGAAGAGGGCGTCGCTCTGCCCTATGCCGTAGAGGATGAGCATGGTCTTGACGGCAAAGTGCCACGGGCCGGCGCCGTTGGGGGTAGGTACGATGACGGCAATGCTTCCCACGATGAATGTCACCAGTCCGCACATTAAGTCGAGGTGGCTGGTAGCCTCGAAACACTGGAAGGTAAGATAGTAGTGCAGAAAGTAGCTTACCCATATGCCCAGTGTGAGCAGCACGAACTTTGTCACGCCCTCTATGTTGCGCAGGGATATGACCCCCTGCCACAAGCTGCTGACGGTGGCTTTCACCTTATTATATATAGCCAGCTTCCTCAGCAGTATGTACAACAGTATGGCCGCTGCTACCGCGCAGACAGCCGTGACGAGGTAGCCTGTGGGCGTGAATTTGGCGAGGATGCTGTCGATGCTTGTTCCTGTGGTGTCGAAGAAGTTGACGAACACGGGAATCTGCAGCAGGAACACTACACCGGCTATGAGCATTACCAGCAGCGAGTCGATGGCGCGTTCCGTCACGACGGTGCCGAGCGCCTTGGGAAAGGACACACCGTCCCATGTCTTCAGCACACCGCAGCGGGCAAATTCGCCCATGCGCGGGATAACGAGGCTCAGGGCGTAGCTCAGGAATATGGAGTCGATGCATACGCCCGTGCGCGGATGTTCGTCCACGGGAGCGAGCGACTGTCTCCACCTCCATCCTCGGAACACCTGTGCCGATATGCCGAAGGGGAATGACAGCAGCATCCACGTCCAGTCCATCTTGTGGAGCAGTACGTCTTCCACCTGCCTGAAATTGAATCCGCGGTACATCCAATAAAGTATGATTCCGCCCAAAAAGAGGGACAGAACCACCTTGCATGTACTGTTGGCCATTTTCTTTGTATCCATAACTTCATGCAAAGTTAACACTTTATCGGGAATAATGTATGCAGTTTGTCGTTTTTTAGCATAAATAAACGGTTGCTTCGCCACATTTTTCCGGAAAAGGGAAGTAAAGGGGAAATTAGGAGACAATAGCTTTAGATATTTGCGAT
>CAVCGV010000136.1:0-6449 GCA_963601815.1 bacterium | reverse complement strand
TACGGTTACCCAAACCAATCTCCTGGGCAATCTTGGTAGCGTTGATATAGTAAACGGTGATGTTGTTCTGAGCGAAGTAACGCTTTACCTTGTTAGGGATGAAGTTTACGAGCTCCTCGCCGTCGAAGATGGTGTTCAAGAGGAAGAAACCATTCTTGCGCAGACCACGTGTAACATCATACATGTGGAGGTAAGCCTGAACGTGGCAAGCTACGAAGTTAGGAGTATTTACCTGGTAAGCGCTGTGGATAGGGCTGTCGCCGAAACGCAAGTGAGAGCAGGTGAAACCACCAGACTTCTTAGAGTCGTAAGAGAAGTATGCCTGGCAATACTTGTTGGTATTGTTACCGATAATCTGAACAGAGTTCTTGTTGGCACCTACGGTACCGTCGGCACCCAAACCATAGAACTTAGCCTCGAACAAGCCTTCGCCACCCATTGGGATCTCCTCCTCTTCGGGGAGAGATGTGAATGTAACGTCGTCTACGATACCCACAGTGAAGTGGTTCTTAGGCTGTGGCAACTCAAGGTTCTTGAATACGGCAACGATCTTGGCTGGAGTTGTATCGGAAGAACCGAGACCGTAACGGCCACCAACGATCAATGGCTTGCGCTCGTCGTCGTAGAGAGCAGACTTCACGTCGAGGTACAAAGGCTCACCCTCAGCACCTGGCTCCTTGGTACGGTCGAGAACGGCGATGCGCTTAACTGTAGCTGGGATAACCTTCTTCAGGAAGTCTACAGAGAATGGACGATAGAGGTGAACAGCTACCATACCGACCTTCTTGCCCTGCTTGTTCAAGTAGTCGATAGCCTCGCGAGCAGGCTCTGTAGCAGAACCCATCAGAATGATGATGTTCTCAGCATCCTCAGCACCATAGTAGTTGAAGAGGTGATACTCACGACCGGTGATCTTGGTCATCTCCTGGCAGTACTTCTCTACTACCTCAGGAATCTGGTCGTAGTATGGGTTGCAAGCCTCACGGTGTGTGAAGAATGTCTCTGGGTTCTCAGCGGTACCGCGTGTAACAGGGCGCTCAGGAGTGAGGGCACGGTTACGGAAGTCCTCGATGAACTCAGGCTTAACGAGTGGACGGATGTCTTCCATATCCATCTCCTCGATCTTGTGATACTCGTGAGATGTACGGAAACCGTCGAAGAAGTTAATGAAAGGAACCTTTGTCTCCAGCGTTGCCAAGTGAGGCACTGCAGAGAGGTCCATAACCTCCTGAACAGAACCAGAGCAGAACATAGCGAAACCTGTCTGGCGGCAAGCCATTACGTCCTGGTGGTCACCGAAGATACAAAGTGAGTGAGAAGCCAATGTACGGGCTGATACGTTGAACACGCAAGGGAGCAACTCACCAGCAATCTTGTACATGTTAGGAATCATCAACAACAAGCCCTGAGAAGCAGTGTAAGTTGATGTCAAGGCACCAGCCTGGAGTGAACCGTGTACAGCACCGGCTGCACCAGCCTCAGACTCCATTTCCTGGATAGAAACTCGCTGACCGAAAAGGTTCTTACGACCTTTGGCAGCCCATTCATCTACATGCTCCGCCATAGGAGAAGACGGAGTGATGGGGTAGATGGCAGCAACCTCTGTAAACATATAGCTTACATGAGCGGCAGCGGTGTTACCATCACAAGTGATAAATTTTTTCTCTTTAGCCATTTTACTTTTAGATAAAATATTAAAAATGTTTTGTATATTTAAGTCTTGTCTTGTTTCTTGTCTTGTTCTTCCCGGGGTGCTTTTTCTTTCCTTATTTTATTTTAGGAAGGTTCGGGATGCGTTCGGGATGCGTTCGGGATGCTAAGCGTTCCGCTCTCCAAGCCGGGCGTGGACTTTCTTTTAACTGTGGGGCTTCTTTTAATAAAGGAATCCCAAGAGCCATAGCGGCAGTCTGTTGTCTTTTCCCACCTCTGTATTATAGCGCGCATAGATGGTATCGGGATTATACCTTACCTTGGTGGCGGCCTGTGCATCACAGATTCTAAACTTCCTGTTTCCGTCCACTGTGTAGAAGTGGTCCTTGCCGCCCTGGTGCACCTTATGGTCTTTCCACATCGAGTTGACGAAGAATGTCTCCATCACCTCCTGCTCGTTTATCTGCAACGGGAAGATTGCGAACATCAGGTTGGGATTGTGGAGCATAACCTTGGACGGTTTCTTGGGGAATGTCTGCTCTTCCGGGTAAATCATGTTGATAAGCCTTGCGTCCGCCAGATACTTGATGTAGTTCATTACAGTGGCACGGCTTGTCTCGATGCTTTCTGCCAGTTGACTCACGTTGGGAGCTTTCGCCCCCTCTACGGCAAGCTGGTAGAACAACCTCTTTATCTTGGTAAGGTATTTCAGCTCTATCTGCTTGATGAGCAAGATATCTACCTCAGTCATCATGTTCATGGTCTTGAGTAGGTTTTCCGTAAAATTACGCTGCTCAAGGAAGAAAGGATAGAAGCCATGGTGCAGATAATCCTGAAAATACTTCATGGGACTTGCCTTTGGCAGAATCTGTTTGACAATGTGTTCGTGGTTCTGCAGGATATCATCCAGCTCGTAGACCTTGAAGTTGTTTCCCGTCTGCAGATTGAGGTATTCGCGGAAGGAGAACCCTCTGAGGTTGTAGCTTTTCACAATACCGTTCAGTTCGGGGTTTTCCTCTTTCAGTCGCATTACGCTCGACCCCGTGAAGACAATCTTCAGTTCGGGATAAAGGTCGTAGCACTTGCGCAGTTCCCTACTCCAGTCGGGCTGCTTGAACACCTGGTCTATAAGCAGCGTCCTGCCGCCATGCTTCACAAAGTCGCCGGCAAAGTCGGCAATTCCGCGCCCCTGGAAATAGAAATTGTTCATATTGACGAACAGACACTTACGGTCGTGCGCCCCAAAATGCTCTTTCGCATATTGCAGCAAGAAAGTAGTCTTGCCCACTCCCCTTGTTCCTTTGATACCTATCATGCGGTCATTCCAGTCCACTTCGTCCATCAGGCAACGGTGGACTGGCGCATTGGTATGTTCTACAAGGTATGCATGTGTTCTGAAGAATGCCTCTTCCATGAGATTTTGTCTGTTCGATTTTGTTTTTAATAATGCAAAGGTAATACTTATTTTGATATTTGCAAAGTGTAGATAGCAAAATCTTACTTTTTTTTCATTATTTAGCATTTATCAAAATAAAGGACTCTTTTATTCGGGATATTTTACTACCTTTGCCAGTATGAAACTGCATATATTCAACCCAGACCACGATTTGGCACTTGCTGCCAACCTACCCAACTTCACCCCACCCCATGCCGGCAGACAGTTGCGTAGCGACCTGGCCTTTATCCCTGCCCTATGGGCTGACGAAGGCGACCTTGTACTGGTGGACGACATAGACAGCGCGCACACCAGGGCGCAACGCCTCTCCCGCCATTTGGTCGACCGCGTTGAGTTTATCACAGCGCCCCAACTTGCCAAAGCCATGAAGGACGGATGCTTCATCGACAGCATCCACCCATGGGGATGGAACGTAACCCTCAAGCATGAATTGTTGCGCATCGGAACACCCAGCATCATGCTGCCCACCGATGACAATTTACTTCAATTAAGGAACATAAGCAGCAGAAAATGGGCAGCTTGCAACCTACAAACAGACGTAATATTCATAACTGACCTACAGCAGTTGCACGCCATAATTGACAAACGCGGCACTGCCGTAGTGAAAGCCCCCTGGAGCAGCAGCGGCAGAGGCGTAAGATACGTATCGGCAGAGGAAATGACTCATGCACAGCCCGACATTCTGTCCCCTACGGAGCGATGGACAGCAAACATCATCCGGACGCAGGGAGGTGTTACAGTAGAGCCCTTATATAATAAGGTGAAAGATTTCGGTATGGAATTCGAAATGCGAGACGGCAAGATAAGTTACCTCGGCCTTTCGCTCTTCCACACACAGAAGAATGCCTACACAGGCAACCTTCTGACCAGCGAGGAAGAGAAACTGCAGCAACTTTTGCCCTACACAAGCGAAGAGGAACTTATCAGGATTAGAAAAAAAATCATCGGGACACTGGAGCCTGCCATACGTAATATTTACAGCGGACCTTTCGGGGTGGACATGATGGTCTGCTCTGGCGGTGCTAACGACAGCACGTGCTTTATCAACCCCTGCATCGAACTAAACCTGAGGCGCACCATGGGGCACGTAGCCCTGGCCATGGGCGCTCCCGACAACGAACCGGCACGCACGATGCAAGTAACTTTCGACGGAAGTCATTACCACCTGAACATTAGGCGAATAGAGCAGACGGTAAAAGGAAATATCGAAGAATAACAAATCAAAATATCCAATAACTACAAGGGGCGTACCCCCACACAACCAATCAAAAACCAATGAACAAAAAACTAATCTCACTTCTGCTGGCAACGGCATCCATGGGAGCCATGGCGCAGCAAGAAAAGCCTTACGTATCGCAGGTATGGAACCCGGACTTGGGCAACGGAATGTACAAAAACCCGGTGCTGAATGCCGACTACAGCGACCCTGACGTAATATGCGTAGGCGACGACTATTACCTTACGGCAAGCAGTTTCAACTGTCAGCCTGGTTTGCCCATCCTGCACAGCAAGGACCTGGTAAACTGGGAGCTGATAGGACATGCAGTAACCAAGCTGCAACCTGAGGACGAATTCGACAAGCCATCGCACGGCAACGGCGTGTGGGCACCGTGTATCAGCTACCATAACGGCGAATTCTATATCTACTGGGGAGACCCCGACTATGGCGTATTTATGGTAAAGACTAAGGACCCTGCCGGAAAATGGAGCGCCCCCGTGTGCGTCATTTCCGGAAAGGGCATGATAGACACCTCTCCCCTATGGGATGAAGACGGCCGCGTCTATCTCGTGAACGGCTGGGCAAACTCGCGCAACCGCTTTGCCTCTGTACTTACCGTACGAGAACTGAACGCCGACGGTACCAAAGCTATCAGCGACCCTGTCATCGTCTTCGACGGCAACGGTACGGAATATCGTACGGCAGAAGGTCCGAAGTTCTACAAGCGCGACGGCTGGTATTGGGTTATGTTCCCTGCAGGTGGCGTTCCCACAGGTTTCCAGGTTGCCATGCGCTCCAAATCGCCCTATGGCCCTTACGAATACAAGAAGGTAATGGCACAGGGCAAGAGCAGCATCAACGGCCCTCACCAGGGCGGATGGGTACACACCAAGTATGGCGAGGACTGGTTTATGCACTTCCAGGACAAGGAGGCATACGGGCGCGTAGTCCATTTGCAGCCTGTAACATGGAAAGACAACTGGCCCGTGATGGGCAAGGTTCCAGCCAAGGGATACTGCGGAGAACCCTATGAAACCTACAAGATGCCCAAGGCAAGCAGCCACGTAAACATGAACCCCGCAGAGAGCGACGAGTTCAACGAGCCCAAGCTCTCACTGCAGTGGCAGTGGCACGCCAACTACCAGCAGTGGTATGGAATGCCGACAAGTATGGGGGTTATGCGCATCTATACCGACAAGAACGACGGCAACATCTGGAACACGCCCAACCTCCTGCTGCAAAAGACTCCCGCCGACGACTTCACTGCCACGGCCAAGCTGGAGCTCACAGCTAAGGAAGCGAACCAGATGGGCGGCATCATCATGATGGGACTCGACTATTCGGCACTTGTTGTGAAGCGCGTTGGCGACCATTTCGAACTGCAGCAGTTAACCTGCCATTCGGCAGACAAGGGCAAGCCCGAGGAGGTAAAGGTGATTGAAACGCTGAAGGCGACATCGGTAGACAAGGTAAACTATCAGCCTGCCATCCACAAAGCCCTGTACATGCGTATGATGGTTAGCGGCGGAAAGATGCAGTTCTATTACAGCAAGGACGGCAAAAAGTTCACAAAAGCCGGCGACGAGTTCAAAATGCGCGAAGGCAAATGGATCGGCGCTAAGATAGGCATGGTGGCGAAAGAGCCTGCCGGCAAGACCAACCGTGGCTGGATAGACGTTGACTGGTTCAGAGTGACAGCAAACAAATAATTCCTGTCTAAACAATAGCAAAAGACTTGGTGGATTTTCCACCAAGTCTTTTCTGATGTAGGAGGTACGGCACCCTCGCCGTACGTTTTGAAATAGCAGATAGAGTAATGCACGTACGTGCATTGAGTAGCGAACGTACGAGTGCGCAAGTTATTTTCAGTAAATATAGAATTATGCGAAGACTTGACTGACCAAGTCGAAAGTATTGAAATTCTTGCAAATTCAGAGAAAGAAAAATTCTTTAATTCTCTAATTCTTGACAATAGAAAAATCCCTACTATGTATCCTTGTCTAATTGAAATCAGAAGTTCTGGATGAAGATTCAAAAGTTCGGGACGAAGATTTTGCTTAGTTAGGCACAAAAAGGACCGGACTGTACAGAAGAAAAGCCTTCTGTCAGTCCGGTCCGGCAAGC
>CAVCGV010000135.1:0-6449 GCA_963601815.1 bacterium | reverse complement strand
ATAAAAAATGACAAAGAAGGCGATGCATCGTATCGACGCATCGCCTTCTCTGTAAGTACCGGTAAAGACGGGAAAAACCGAATGGATTATTTCCTGCACATATCCAGAAAATACTTATGTATTTCCAGGCTGTCATTCAGTTCGGGATGGAAAGCCGTGACCAGTTGAGTGCCCTGCCGTGCCGCAACAATCTTGCCGTCCACTTCTGCCAGCACTTCGGCATCTCCCCACACCTTTTTAATATAGGGTGCGCGTATAAAGGTCATGGGTACATTACCCTCTATGCCTTTCACGGGAGCCTCAGTATAGAAACTTCCCAGTTGTCTGCCGTAAGCATTACGCAGAGCGGTAATGTCCATTGAAGCAATGCGCTTGCCCGGTTCTCCCTCTATCTGTTTGGCAAGGAGAATAAGGCCTGCGCAAGTTCCGTATACCGGCAGTCCTGCAGCCACAGCCTCCTTCACAGGCTCCATGAGTCCCAACTCGTTCAGGAGTTTAGCCTGGGTGGTACTCTCGCCGCCGGGAATGATGAGGCCGTCTTTAGGTTGTTGCCAGTCTCTGAGCTGACGCACCTCAAAACTGTCCACCCCCAATTGTGTCAGCTTCTGTCTATGCTCGGCAAAAGCTCCCTGCAAAGCCAATACTGCTATTCTCATCTTTTTCTTTCTAAAAAAAGAGTTACTTTCCTCTCTCGGCCATCAGGAGAGCTATTTCCTGCTCATTGATGCCAACCATTGCCTCGCCCAGGTCTTCGCTCAGTTCTGCCAGCATCTTAGGGTCATTGTAGTTGGTTACAGCCTTCACGATAGCCTGTGCACGCTTGGCGGGATTTCCGCTCTTGAAGATACCAGAGCCGACGAAGACACCCTCTGCGCCAAGTTGCATCATCAGGGCAGCATCGGCAGGCGTTGCCACACCGCCAGCAGCGAAATTTACTACCGGCAACTTGCCCTTCTCGTGTACGTACTTCACCAAGTCGTAGGGAGCCTGTAACTGCTTGGCAGCCTCGTACAGTTCGTCTTCGTTCATGGATGTCAGACGCTTTATTTCGCTCTGCATCATACGCATGTGCGTAACAGCCTGTACTACATCGCCCGTACCTGGTTCTCCCTTGGTACGAATCATAGTGGCACCTTCGGCAATGCGACGGAGCGCCTCGCCCAGGTTCTTGGCACCACAAACGAAAGGCACGTCAAACTTCGTCTTGTCTATGTGGTAAACATTGTCGGCAGGAGAGAGGACTTCGCTCTCGTCTATGTAGTCGATCTCTATGGCCTGTAGTATCTGCGCTTCAGCAAAGTGGCCTATGCGGCACTTAGCCATTACCGGTATGGATACAGCCTCCTGGATACCCTTTATCATCTTGGGGTCACTCATGCGCGACACGCCGCCGGCTGCACGGATATCGGCAGGTATGCGTTCCAGAGCCATTACGGCACATGCACCGGCAGCTTCGGCAATCCTTGCCTGCTCCGGAGTTGTTACATCCATAATTACACCGCCCTTGAGCATCTGTGCCAGATTGCGGTTCAGTTCTTGTCTGTTTTCTGTCATATCTTTGTCTGTTTTTTGATGTTTATAACGTTGTTCTAATACTGTTTGGCTGGTATTCTAACGCTTTTCCTGCGAAACCGGGTGCAAAGAAAATGTTTTTCTGCGAGAAAGTGAAATGGAGTTCCCGTTCGTGCAAACAATGCGTCATTTTATACAAAATCGAAACAAAGGGCACGTTTTTTCGCGATAAATGCTTATTTTTGCATTTCCAATAACCTCGATTATGGAAAAAGACACCATTCACCCTATACTTACCATTACCGGTTCGGACAGCACTGGCGGTTCGGGTGTGCAGGCAGACATCAAAACCATCTCAAGGCTGGGCGGCTATGCCGTTTCGGCGATTACGAGCATCACGGTGCAGAACACGCTCGGCATCCAAGAGTTTTTTGACATTCCCGCCAAGATAGTGAGGGGACAGATAGATGCAATCATGAACGATATACAGCCCATGATAGTAAAGATAGGTATGATACGCAATGTGGATACGCTCGGCGTTATCATCGACTCTCTGTCAAGGTACCGTCCCCAATATGTCATCTATGACCCTGTGTTGTGGTCGAGCAACGGTGATGCCCTGATGAGTGAAGACGTAGTGAGCCAGATAAGATACAGGCTGTTGCCGTTCTGCTCTCTGGTCGTGGCAAGGAACAAGGATAGCGAAATAATACTGCGCAACAGTATGCTTCCGGCACAATCGGGACGGATCTTCAGGCTTGACAATGCCAACTCCCATGGTATGGGTAACCGCTTCTCTTCTGCTCTCAGCGTTTATCTGTCGCAGGGCAAGACGCAGGACGAGGCGTTGGCCATGGCACTTGACTTCATGCACATGGAGATGGCGCGCGAAGGAAAGCTGCAGGGACGCAGTTCTGAACTGTACAATGAGTTTGTGTCGCAAGTGGTCAACTTCTGCCGTACATACAACGATGTGCATTTTTATGCCGACCAACTGAACGTAAGCAGTCGCTACTTGGCACAGGTTACCCGCCGCATATCGGGCAAAACGCCCAAAGCCATCATCGATGAATACATTCTCCACGAAATAGAGACCGAGTTGTCGACCACTACCCGGTCTGTCCAGGAGATAGCTTACGCTACTGGCTTTTCTTCCCAGGCACACCTTACCCATTTCTTCAAGAAGATGAAGGGCATCACGCCAAGTCGTTACCGCAAAGAAATGGGCAAGGAGACTATGTGACTTGGCAAAAAACTGATAGTTCTCAGAAACTGTACTGTGCAGTAACCATCAGTTCCCTTGGACGCAGTTGGTAACTGTCAGTAAGGGTACTGACACCACTATAGGTGGTTTCTACATAACTCTTCTTATTGAAGATGTTGCGAAGCTCTGCCGAGAGGCGGAACTTTTTTATGCGCCAAACTGCCGAGGCGTCGCCAAGGAGGCAACCGATGCGGTTACCCTCTTGCAGTTCGTTGCGGTAATGAACCAGCGAGAAGGTTAGGTCCACCTGTCTGACTGTAGCAGTGGCAGAGAAGCTTTGTCTCCAGTTGAAGAGCGATGAATTCGACATTTTCTGCCGTTTAGAATTGTAAAAGGAGAACTCTCCCTCATAGCTGAATTGGCACCAAGAAGGCGAGAAATCTATGCTGGGCTTCAATGCGCAAGTCAGGCTTTGGTAGTCTACGGCATTACCACTGGTGTATTGTGTGCCCTTGCCGTAGTTGAAACTTCCCTCCAGGCGAGTCTTCAGGTGCAAGTCGTAAAAGCCTTTTGAGACATAAAGGGTAGCGCCGAGGTTGTCACTCTTGCAGTTCTGTCTGTACAAAGAGGTATAGTAGTTGCCGTTCACGATGCGGAGGTCGGATGCCGTATTCATCCAATATCGGTTGGCGCCGATGCTGGCACTAAAGAACAACTCCCTAATAGGACGCTTGTAGTCGTAGCTCAACTTGCCGTAGAGAAAACGATTGACGGGAATGATGTCGCCCGACGTGTACCAGGAACGATAACTTCGGCGATATTGCGGCAATGTGTAGTTGGTTGGGCTGCCTGTGCTTGTGCTGTATCCTGTATAGAAAGTCAGTTCTCTGCGGAAGTCCAACTTCTTATAGAGGTATAAGACAGGAGATACGGCGAAGAGAGTCTTCTGTGGACAGGTGAATCTTTCCCAGATGAACTCTGGCGAGAACGATGCGCGGAAGGTCTCGGTGTTATATTGCCAATACGGGGTTAACTTGCCGGTAACGTTGAGGCTGTTTTGTTCATTTACGTGTATGTTGTTCAGGTCAATGCTTACGCGGTATTCTTGTGTCCAACGGTAACGCTTCTTCATCCATTGCAGGGCATGGGCAGTATGCCACAGGTTGGTACGAAGACGGTTTCGGTCTTCGTTCACATAGAGGTCGGAAACACCATGATGGTAATCGGCGGTACTGCGCCATGACAGTTGGCTCTTCTTCCAGACAAACAGTCGATAGATGCTGGCGGAAAGGTCGAACTGGGGAATGCGGATACGCTGCGTGAGCGTATCGTCGATATTCGACAGTCCGTCAGACTGAGCGGCACTGAGACAGATGTTCTCATTGCCATAATGATTGGCATTGTTTACTTTGTTTTCCCATTGCAGGTTGAAGGCATCACTAACCATTGTCTTATGGTTGCGTTCGGTGGTAGTGACGGGAGTGTCTCCGCCAAGGTCATAGACGCTGGTGTTTTCTCGCCGTTGGCGAATCACCTGGCGTACATAGTTGGCTTCGAGACGCGTTTCGGCTTCATTCCTGTTCTTCTTGATATGGTTTATGCTGTACTTCTGCGAGGTGTTGAATCGTAAACGCTCAGCATCTATCGGGGCGTCGAGCGCGGGTGCAGACAGCCAAGCGGGAAGCGTGGCAGGAGCAAGTCGGTTGCTATACGAGGCAAGTTGGTTGAAGGCATTGCCAAGGTCCTTGCCCGTCCTGTCGTATTCGGCATTGTACATCAGTTGCTTTTTTTTGCCTATCTGCATGATGTTGAGGCTTCCGCCCACATGGGTGGGGTCGTCTATGAGCAGATAAGGCTTGATGGTGGGCATAAGCCTATCCCTTGCACTATCCTTAAGTGCGATGTTCATTGCTACGTTATCCGTGAATGTCTTGTTCTGAAGAGCCTTAACAGGCTGGTCATGCTCGATGATTTCGGCCTTTTTTACATCTTTTGCCTTGATATTGTCCTCAAGTTGGTTATACTTGCCGCCGGTCAGGTCAAGACCTTCCACGGTAAAACGGTTGATAGGCTTTCCGTTGTAGTTGATGCGTCCGTTCTTCTCTATATCCACTCCGGGAAGCTTCTTCAGTACATCTTTCAGAGAGTTGTCTCGCTCATTGGCAAACCGGGTGAGGTCGAAGGATATGGTATCCCTGCCTGTGATGCGCGAGCCTTTTACCTGTACCTCCTTCAGCACGAAAGCAGTGGAAGCCATGCTGATGACGGTCTCCTTGTTCGATGAAACCGCTGTTTTTTGCTTCTTGTAGCCCATACTGGTAGCTTGCAGCATATCGCCGGACAGCTTTTCGGCAATAGGAATGGAGAATGTGCCATCTTTCTTGGTGCGGGTAAACTTCAAGGGCTTTCCGTTGCGCAAGAGAGTAACTGACACGTTTGCCAAGCGGTTATGCGTCAAAGAGTCTTCCACGAATCCTTGAATCTCCGTTTGGGCATACATGCTGACGGCAAAGCAAAGCCCCAACAGAACCGTTATAAGTATCCTTATGTTTCTTTTCATCTTTCTTCATGTTCACGTTTAGTGAGTGCAAAGTTAGCTCGCCTTCCCGTTATTGCCAAAGAAAGTTATTTCTAAGATATTTTCCCGCTGTTGGCACCTTGTTACTATCGTATTATTCAAGTTCGATAGGGTTGAACACATTCTTCTTGTTATTGAATTTCTTCATATCAACACTGTTTCCCTTTTCGTCTTGTATTTTTACGGCTTTGACGTTTAATGCCTCCAACACCATTCCTGGTGTAAACTTCTCTTTAAATTCTCTGAGTTCCTTTTGGCTTATCTCTTCTCTCTTAGTCTTGGAGATCGTGATGGGTGTTACTGCTGTCAAGGTACTCATGCCGACAGCCGAGAATACATATTCCCTGTTTTCGTCGTATGCTTTCAATATCAGTCCAGGCAGACCGCATAGTTTCCAGGGACCTTCTTGCATGGGGATGTCTTCTGCATACCAGGCATACCAAGTTCTGCCTTTAAACTTAGTCTTGGCCAACTGGCAATGATACCCTATGATTTCGGCTACGCTGTCAGTAATGAGTTGCCAGTCGGGAGTCTCCACGTTTTCGGTGCATTGATAATTTTCTATTCCCAGGGTTTCCAGTTGCAGGGATTTGCCTTCTGCAGGATAGTTCTTGTAATAGGAAAAAGGAAATCTGCCTCCCTTTGGCAAATCCGAAAAGTTAAAGTTCCCGGTTTTTGCCTTTGTCGCCATGAGTGAGTCTTTCACTTGTTTTGTCCGGTCATAGAAAGCAGCTACCTTGTCTCCTATGTCCAGGCGCATTTCACTGTCTGTATAGACGTAGGGCTTCATAGCAGGATTGTTCACCCATTTTCCCTCGTAGGTAATCCGATACTTGGCGTTGTCTATGTTTTCTGTCTCTCCATCACTTGCACCATTTATTATAACTGTTTGGGTTTGGGCAGATGCAGCCAGGTTGCCAATGGCAAGCAGAACCGCTAAAGTAAATACAACATTCTTCATGATTCGGTTTTTATGTTAATCTGTTTGCAAAAATACAAAAAAAAATATCTTTCTGCAAAAATATTTGACAATCCTGCAAATTTTTATTAGCTTCAGTGGTTTTGGGGGACTTTGTGGACTAATAGGTAAGGCCCAACGAGTATATAGCCCTGGGCAAGCCGTAGTAGGTGCTGCGTCCTCGCTGCACACTTAGC
>CAVCGV010000134.1:0-6578 GCA_963601815.1 bacterium | reverse complement strand
CCATAAAATAGTAGTTTTGTTTCTTTCGGTGGCAAAAATGTTACTTCTTAACATGCGTGACAAGTGATGAACGAATATTTTCCTGCACTTTAACGCATTACTCGTAACTTTGCCACCGAAATCAATGAAACAAAAACCAACAACTGACAACTATGAATAAATCATCCAAACTGACCCTCGTCCCGCTGATGCTCTGTTTCTTCAGCATGGGATTTGTAGACCTGGTGGGCATCGCCTCCAACTACGTGAAGGAAGACCTCAACCTAAACGATGCGACAGCCAACCTGTTTCCGTCGCTCGTGTTCTTCTGGTTTCTCATCTTCTCCGTGCCCACGGGCATGCTGATGAACAAGATAGGACGGAAGAAGACCGTGCTCCTTTCGCTCATCGTGACTGTGGTGTCACTGCTCCTCCCCATCTTCGGCGAGAGCTTCGGCGTAATGCTTGCATCCTTCTCGCTCCTGGGCATAGGCAACGCCCTGATGCAGACATCGCTCAACCCACTGGTTTCTGCCGTTACATCCGGCAAGAACCTGGCATCTACACTCACCTTCGGACAGTTTGTCAAGGCCATTGCCTCTTTTCTTGCGCCCTACATAGCCATGTGGGGAGCCATGGCAAGCATTCCGGCATTCGGTCTGGGATGGCGCGTGCTCTTCCCCATATATATGGTTATAGGTGTTGCCGCAACCCTTCTCTTGCTTGCCACTCCGCTGGAGGAGGAAAGACAAGAGGGTAAGGCTTCGGGATTCGTCGACTGCCTCAAGTTGTTGGGCAAGCCCATCGTGCTGCTCTCCTTCATCGGCATCATGTGCCACGTGGGCATCGACGTGGGTACCAACACCACGGCTCCCAAACTGCTGATGGAGCGACTGGGTTGGACGCTCAACGAGGCTGCCTTCGCCACTTCGCTCTACTTCATATTCCGTACCATCGGCTGCTTTACGGGTACTGCCTTCCTCCGCATGATGAAGACGCGCACCTTCTTCATTATCAGTGTGGTAATGATGGCGCTGAGCATGGCGTGTATGTTTGTCGGCGAGAGCAAAGCGGTACTCTATGTAGCCATTGCCCTCGTGGGATATGGCAACTCGAATGTCTTCTCCATGATCTTTTCGCAGGCATTGCTCGCCTTGCCCGAGAAGAAGAACGAGGTAAGCGGACTGATGATTATGGGACTCTTCGGCGGTACCGTGTTCCCGCTCATCATGGGTTTCGCCAGCGATGCCGTGGGACAGATGGGTGCTGTGGCAGTGATGGCAGTAGGCGTACTTTATCTTTTCACCTACATCAGAAAACTGTAAACCATAACCCCAATCTATCTTCCACGTCGTGGATCTTATCTTTCACATCGTGGAAGATAGAATACAAATAGCAAACAATCTAAAGATACTTATTATATGAGCACAACTAATTTAGACAAGAAATATTGCGTAGGTTTGGGTGAGATTCTTTTCGACGTTCTCCCTACTGGTGCCCAACTGGGCGGCGCACCTGCCAACTTTGCCTACCATGCAGGACAGCACGGACTCCTCTCCGTAGCAGTAAGTGCCATCGGCAACGATGATTTGGGCAATGAAGCCCTCCGTATCCTGGATGAGAAAAAGCTGAAACACGTATTGCCAACAGTCAACTATCCTACGGGAACCGTACAGGTAACGCTCGACGACGAGGGGGTGCCTACCTATGACATCAAGCAGGGTGTGGCATGGGACAACATTCCCTTTACTGACGACATCAAGGAGATAGCCGTCAACTGCGGTGCCGTATGCTGGGGTTCGCTGGCACAGCGCAGCGAGACGAGCCGACAGGCAATATACAAGTTTCTCGACCACACACCGGAAGACTGCCTGAAGATATTCGACATCAACCTCAGGCAAAACTTCTACAACAAAGACATTATATGCGAAAGCCTGAAACGCTGCAACATCCTGAAGATAAACGATGAGGAACTGGTTACCATAGGGCGCCTCTTCGGTTATCCCGGACTGGACATCGAGAACAAATGCTGGCTCATCCTGGGCAAGTACAATCTCGACATGCTCGTGCTTACCTGCGGCGTTAACGGCAGTTATGTATTTGCACCGGGCAGCATGTCGTTCCAGGAAACGCCCAAAGTGGAAGTAGCCGACACGGTAGGTGCAGGTGACAGTTTTACGGGCACGCTGTGTGCCAGCATACTGAAGGGCAAGAGCATAGCCGAGGCACACAAACGCGCCGTAGAAGTGAGCGCATACGTATGCACACAGGATGGTGCCATGCCCGAACTGCCCAAGGAATACAAACTGTAGTTTTTTCTTTTCAACCGTATGAGGGGGTGTATCGCAAACTTTTGTGGTACACCCTCTTAGTCGTTAGGGGGGGCAAGAGAATTTAGGAGCGGGCAAGAAAGTACGCCCTGAACCAACGGTCACTGCGCATATTGCTAAAGAGTTGCACAATATTCGCATTCAAAAAACTGCGCAAGATGTTTTTTACACGTCGCTAAAATCCACCCCTATCCTCCCCCTTTCTAAACATGAGCAAGTAAAATATATGCACTACTTGCACGAATGTGAAAAAAATTATCTAAATTTGCATCTTTGAAAGCAATGCCGCCAAGGCTACAACATAACGCAAACAAAAGAACAGATAACAGACAATGGAAAAGACCGACATAAAGTTGCTTAACGACAACGTCTTCGAGACTATAGGAAAAGAATGGATGCTGGTTACTGCCGGCACGGTAGACCACCACAACACCATGACTGCGTCGTGGGGATGCCTGGGATGGCTATGGGGCAAGCCCGTGGCCGTGGCTTTCATACGCCCCGAACGCTACACCCACAGTTTCATCGAGGCGAACGACCTGCTTACGCTCTCTTTCCTGGGACACGGCAAGGAAGCACGCCGCATATACAACCTCTGCGGTTCGCGCTCTGGACGTGACTGCGACAAGACCAAGGAAGCTGGCTTGCACCCCATAGCGACACCCGACGGCAGCACCACATTCGAAGAGGCACGACTCACTCTGGAATGCCGCAAGCTGTACAAGGGAAGCATAGAGGAGCAAAACTTCATAGACAAGTCGCTCTCACAGTGGTACGGCGATGCAAAAGGCGGCTACCACGACGTGTATGTGCTGGAGATTACAGGTGCATACACCGGCAACAAGGCAGAAGAGTAATGACAACACAGGCGCTGTCTAAAGAAGAACATGTTACCATGCGTATTTTTCAGGACACGCCTTACAACAAACATAGAGCGATACATGGCACAGGAAAAAACATCGGTACGCGAACGGCAGAACATAAAATACAAGGAACCGAAGCAGTACAAGGTCATCATGCTCAATGACGACTTCACACCCATGGAATTTGTGGTGGAGGTGCTGGAGGGCATCTTCTTCAAATCGTCAGCCGAAGCAGAACTGCTCATGCTCAAGGTACACCGCGAAGAGAAGGCCGTTATAGGCATTTACAGCTACGACATAGCCAAGAGCAAGGCGGAGAAGGCCATGGAAAAAGCCAGAGAGGAGAAATATCCGCTCAAGCTGACGTACATGCCCGAATAAGAGAACACTACTAAAAATAAAGGAGGAGAAGACACACTACCTATGGATTCAATGGGACTTACAGGATACATGAGCACCATCATGGATGATGCTCTGAAACAGGCACGTTACTTCGACCACGAGTTTGTGATGCCCGAGCACCTGCTGCTGGCACTGCTCAGACAGTATGCCTTCAACGAGGCACTCGTGGCGGAAGGCGTAGACAGCTACAAGATGCACGAAGAACTGGTAACATGGCTCTCCACACAGGAGCGCGTGCCGACTACGGTAAAATATCTGCCCGAACCGTCATCGCTCTTCAAGACCATGTTCGGGACGGCATGCGCACTCGCCGTGGCTGCAGGCCGCAAGATGGTTAGCGTGCCTCACTTTGTACAGGCTCTCTTCTCGCTGCAAAACTCGGAGGCGGCTTATCTCCTCAGCAAGGCTGTAGGCGACAGACAGGGTGACTTCATTGCTGCGGTAAGCAACAACTATCCGCCGAACAACGAGGCTGGAGCTGAATTCATGACAGACATGGAAGATGACGGTTACGACGACGAGGAGTATGACGAGGAGTACATGCGCATGCCGCAAGACTGGCACATGCTCGTGTCAGACATCTCGGCCAACGTGGACAAGCGGTCTCCCCTGATAGGAAGGGAGCAGGAACTGGACCGCACCATACAGGTGCTGTGTCGTGCCGAGAAGAATAACCCGCTGCACATAGGCGAACCGGGCGTGGGAAAGACAGCCCTGGTATACGGACTGGCACGCCTCATTAACAAGGGGGACGTGCCCGAACGGTTGCGCGGCGCACACATCTACGGCATGGACATGGCGCAAATGCTGGCAGGCGCACAGTACAGGGGCGACTTCGAGAAACGTATACAGATGGTAATGGAAGGTGCCAGCAAAGAGCAGGGTACCATCATCTATATAGACGAGATGCACACCATCATGGGTGCGGGAAAAGGGTCGGACGGCGGTCCTGATGCCTCGAACATGCTCAAGAAGTATCTCGAGGCAGGAGACATCCGTTTCATAGGATCCACCACCTACGAGGAATTCAACCGCCACATGGCGAAGAGCAAGGGCATCGTGCGCCGGTTCCAGCAGATAGACATCAAGGAACCGTCTGAGGAGGAGACTATCAAGATTCTCGAAGGTCTGCAGCAGAGGTACAACAAGTATCACGGTGTGACCTACCGCAAGGATGCCCTGGAGTATGCCGTACGGGCGAGTGCCAAGTACATACACGACCGCTTTCTGCCCGACAAGGCCATCGACCTCATCGACGAGGCGGGTGCCTACATGGAGGTACACCCCACCGAGGGACGCCAGCGCTCGTATGTTACGAAAGCGATAATACAACAGATACTGACCAAGGTGTGCAAGATAGACGCCACCGCACTGAAGGAGGAGGGCAGCGAACAGCTTGCCACCCTGCAGGAACGCATGCTGGCAAAGATTTACGGCCAGGACAAGGCGGTAGAGAGTGTGGTACAGGCGGTAATGATGGCAAAGGCCGGGCTCACCGACGACGACAAGCCGCTTGCCTCGCTGCTCTTCGTAGGACCTACGGGGGTGGGAAAGACGGAAGTGGCACGCCAACTGGCAAAGGAACTGGGTGTGGAGCTGGTACGGTTCGACATGTCTGAATATACGGAGAAGCATACGGTGGCGAAGCTCATCGGTTCGCCTGCGGGATACGTGGGATACGAAGACGGCGGACTGCTCACTGATGCCATACGCAAGACCCCCAACTGCGTACTGCTGCTCGACGAGATAGAGAAAGCGCACAGCGACATATACAATATCCTGCTGCAGGTAATGGACTACGCACGGCTTACCGACAACAAAGGACAGAAGGCCGACTTCCGCAATGTTCTGCTCATCATGACATCGAACGCAGGCGCACAGTATGCCTCACAGGCAAGTGTGGGTTTCGGCAGTGGTGTGAGCCGCGGCGACGCCATGCTGGCACAGGTGAAGAAAACGTTCAAGCCTGAGTTTATCAACCGCCTTTCGGGTACCGTGGTGTTCGCCGATATGGACAGAGACATGGCAAGACGCATACTGCAGAAGAAGATAGGACAGCTCGAAACGAAGTTGACCGCCAAAGGTGTGACGCTGCAACTGACCGACGAGGCGACCGAACGCCTGCTGTCGTGGGGATTCACCAAGGAGTACGGTGCACGCGAGATGGACCGCATCATAGGTCATCGACTCAAGCCGCTGCTTATGAAGGAGATGCTCTTCGGCAGACTGAAGAAAGGCGGAAACGCCAAGATACATTATGACGGAAAGGAACTGGCTCTGATATGGTAGTACAAATAGACGAAGATTCAGAAGAGTTGACCTTTCCCGACCCGAGGTATGGAGACGAGGACGGGCTCTTCGCCGTAGGGGGAGACCTCAGTATAGACCGCCTTATCCTGGCTTACGCCAACGGCATCTTTCCCTGGTACGACTTTCGTGAACAGAAGGAAATATTGTGGTGGTGCCCCATGAAGCGGTTTGTCATCTTCCCCGACAAGATACACATCAGCCACTCTATGCGCACGCTGCTGAACAAGGAGAAGTACAGCTGCAGTATCAACCAGCGTTTCGGTGATGTGATAAAGCAGTGCAGCCAACTGCGCATCAACGAAAGGGGGGCTTGGCTCGGCGAAGACATGATAAAAGCCTATACAAAACTGAACAGGCAGGGGTTTGCCTTCAGCGTGGAAGTATGGGACGATGATACCGAACAGCTCGTAGGCGGCCTGTACGGTGTGGATATGGGCAATGTGTTCATAGGCGAGAGCATGTTCTCGCTTGTTCCGTCGGCATCGAAAATAGCACTCATCTACCTGGCTTACTTCATGCGCAAGGTGGGCAGGGGCAAGCTTATCGACTGCCAGATAGAAACGCCCCATCTCCGTTCCATGGGCGGCAGATACATCTCCTACGACGAATACATGAAAATCATGAATGAAGAGGAGTGAAGAGGGAGGAAAGGAATTTAGTAATGTTCAAGAAACAACTTAGTAATGTGTAAAAA
>CAVCGV010000133.1:2954-6623 GCA_963601815.1 bacterium | reverse complement strand
GTACCAGGCTTGAGCCATTTCCTTCACATTTTCAACACCTTCTGGATTCACAAACGCTTTTTCCCAAAGATTATTCGCCCGCTCAAGGATTCCCATTGCTGAAGTTTGTTGCATCTTATACTCGTCAGTTACAGCCGTCGCAGATGTAAAAGCCTCCTTTGATTCTACAAGGTGATCCTTTAGCATATCCACATTCTTAGACATCGTGACCATTGCCGTCACGAGTCGCTGACCGTCTGAACCAAGGTCTTTGAATATGCCACCGAGGGCGTTCATGTTGCCCGTCTGCTTCATCTTCTCCAGCACGAGAACGATGGCATCCATCGCATTGCCGGCTGCGTACATATTCTTGATAGTGCCCTGCTGTATGCCGAGGTCTTTCTCTATCAAGTTGTGGTTGCGCTGCAAGGCGACGATAAATTTACTCATTGCCGTACTTGCCACTTCCGGCATGAGGTACATGGAGTCGGAGGCTGAACCGAGGGCGAGGAGCTGGTCGGTCGTGATGCCAGCGGTACGGGCAACACCCGTCAGTCGCTTGGCGAACTCTACGATATTGCCAGATGTGGCAGTGGACGATGCGGACAGTTTGAACATTGCCGAGCCGGTAGCGTCCATCGCCTTCTCGATACCCATCTTAGGTATCAGGCCCATTACCTCCACGAGTTTAGACAGAGCGGGAAGGGCTTCCTTACCCATTTCCTCTCCAATGGCAACATTTATCTTGTCGGCGGCACGGACAAAACCAGCCATACCTTCCACGCCATACTGTCCCATGCCGAGCTTGGCGCCCTCGTAGGCAAGTTGGGCGAGGGCATCCACGCTGGTACGGGTATCAATCTTCGCCAGTTCTCGTGACAACTGGTTGATGTCCTCCATCGCCAGACCGCTGACCTTGCGGATGTCGGTCAGTGAACCGGAGTACTCGAAGTTCTTGCGGATAGCACCCGTAACAAGTTCCTTCGCCTTGTTGAACATCGTGAACAGTCCAGCGTATGCCGTGAGGTTCTTCATGGCGGTTTGCCAGGCACCGCCCTGTTTATGCACCGAGCCAGTGAGCTTGTCTATCTGCCCTTGTAGAGCTTTCACGTTGCCCTGCATCTGCTTCAGACCTTTGTCGTTGGCCGACATCTTGCCCAGTTCACTCTTGGCGGCGGATAGGGCGCGCTTTAGTTCGTTGAGCGACGTGCCGGCAAGGTTCTTCATCGCCTTGTCGATGCGCTCCGTGTTGGTGACGTTTTGCGCCACGGCGGAATTGTAGGAAACCAGTTCTTTCTCCAGCTTCTTAAACTCCTTTTGCCCTTGCGACGTGGTAGTGTCGAGAGCCGCCATCTTCTGCTTGATACCGTCGATGCGTTGCTGAAGCTCGTCCATTACCTTTTTGGCAACGGCGGCATTGGCAGTGATGACTATCTGTGTTTTCTTTGCTGATGCCATATTCGTCTTTGTGTTGTTGATGTGTTTATAATATCTTGATAGGACTACACTCCTCGAAGGTGTTTATCATGCGCACAGCACCCTCGTAGCCGTAGAAATCGGTAAGGTAATTGCCTATACGTTGCGTCAGGTGGCGAAGTTCCATCATGATAGCCGGACGCTGCGAACTACCCGCCTTACGGTTCCACTTACTGATGTATCGCGTCTGAAAGCGTGCCTTCTTGGAGTTTTGTACGTCCTCATATTTCGTACCCATACCGACACCCATTTCGGCAAAACGCATATACTCGTTGAACTGAAAGGCCATTGTTACCTTGCCGTTTTCTCCGGCTTCCACGATATGGCCGGTGAACGACTTTGCGCCTTCGCCCGTAGAATACCAGTTGCCCATCTCCTTGCGCTTCTGGTTCACTATGGCGTAACCATTATAAACTTCCTTCGGGAAGATGTGCTGCGTCATGGTGTTCACCTCCAACTGGTTTATCGTCTGCTGGAAGAACCGCGCCGCTACCCTACTGAAGGGAAACATCGGATTTTTGATTGGCTGTCCCATTTGCGTATATATAAAAGGTTAATCGGTGATGATATACTTGCCATTGCCGCCACATCCGAACTTATATAGCGGCTGCACGCTCTTCCAGTCTACCCCTGCCACCATCCACTGTCCGGCATAAAGGTCGCCTATCAGTCCGCACGATATGGAGCTGATGTCGATGCTTTGCAGTTCGGCTTGTATCACGGCATCATCGGCGAACGAACGGCCCGTGACGGGACACTTGCCCGTGCGCCTCACTTCCACGAGCCAAGACACAAGGTCTTTGCAGTAGTCCATCAAGTCCTCGGCGGTCTGCTCCAACTTTTCACCGTTGAAGCGTCCAAGCGTCTGCGCAGTGTCCTTCACTTTGGCGAGAAACCAAATCTGATGACTCACCACCATCTTGCTTGCCGACTGAAACTCTCCCGTGTTAATAACACTTTGCAGCATACACGGCGAATGTATCACGTTGGCATTGCGCGAAAAGATGTTTTCGAGGTCGATGTAACGGATACGGAAGAACGACTGGTCTTCCAGTCGCCCGCTCTCCGGCTTATGCGACAAGGGCTTGTATATCGTCGCCCAGTGTTCGAGAATGTTACTGATTGTCATAGTTGCGTTTGTGTTGATTATTTCTACCCACAAAGGTACAACGTTTCTCCCCGTGCGTGCGGACAACGCCCTCCCCGGGGTACGGGGTATGTCCGTACTGAGGAGAAGCGTTTTTATACCTTTGCATCATAACAACAACACGCAAACTCACTACGATTATGAGCCAGATTACCGAGAACACACTTGCGCGCATCAACAAGTGGCTTACCTACGGCACGAGCCTGGAGACTGCATTCCCCAGGCTGGAGCAGCGGTACCGCATGCAGATATGCGCCGAATTCTATAAGCGATGGACGCAAAACAAGGATATAGACCCTCGCACCGTGTGCCGCAACATAGCACGACGCGACTATGAGCTTTTTGTCAATCAAGCGGCGCAGGGCAACAAGGAGGCGCAGGATATGCTGATGGCACTGCACATCACCATCGACGACGAGGGCAACATACGGCCGCGCTCAGTCACGGAACTAAACAACGACGTGGCGGTGTGCAACCACCTCATACGTTTCTTCACCACTGACGAGAGTCCGCGCCACAAGGCCATGTACCTCTCCGGCGCAGAATGGCTCATCCGCACGGGCAAGCAGCAGAACAACGACCGTGCCGTCGACAAAGGTATGCAAGCACTGGCGAAGGTATATAAGGACTTCGACGAGGAGCGCGACGCTGCGGACGAGATGCCGGACATGAGCCGCATTGCCATTACGCAGGACGTAAGCATCGTGAAGCGTGACCGCGTGAACTACACCGACGAGTACAAGGCGAAGATGGCACGCAAGTACGGTCTCACGGCAAAGGACATGGCGGATATAGAGGAGGAAACGTCCATCAATGCCGAGCGCACCGACCGCGAGGAGCCGGATTACTTCGAGGTGATGGAAGAAGAGAACTCCGACAACGAGAATCCGAATACAAGAACTATGGAAATACCCGACGATGAGAAAGAACAATACCGTTAACCCCACCCCACCCCACAGCAACCGTAACGCAAACCATGCCCACCACTCACGCTACCACAACAAGCGACCGCCCTTCACGCCCGACCCTGAGCACTGGACGCGCAAGGGTCAGCACGGATGGAAGGC
>CAVCGV010000133.1:0-2458 GCA_963601815.1 bacterium | reverse complement strand
AGATAGAGCCACTGAAGAAGGCGATACACTATGCCATGTTCTTCTCCGACTATTCGCTGGGCCGCGAACTGGGTCACGACCTCTCGTTCATCGACCCCATCAAGGACATTCAGCAGCGTTACCTCGCCGTGAAGCGTTACTTCTCGCAGTACGGCCACTTCCAGCAACAATCGTTCGAGGGGGGGGGCAGATGCAAGTCGAGCACTTTGCTCGGCCGGAACGGCTCAGCCATCTACGGGGGGGGCAGACCATGCGAATGCAGTCAGCCGAAGCCGCAGAGAGGTTCAGCTACAATCTTGGAACAGGGGGGGGGCAAGGCTCCGTCAGATTGGAAGCGACCGAAAGGCTGCTCAATATCTCTCGGAATATCATCCCTTGGAACGAACAACGGGGGGGTATGGAGTCAAGCGACCCTCAGAACTGCAACACTTGGAATGTCAGCGACGGGTGCAGCAGTTTCAAAAAAAAAAAAATCTGCAAGCGACCTTGGGAAGCCGAGCACCGCGAGCGAGCCAACAGCGTTGCACAGATTGCAGTACCGGGAGCGGCAGCACAGTCTGCCCGTCCTGCCCGAAACGGGGGGGGCAACCGCTACCCATTACGAGCAGTGTGCTTGACTATGCCAAGGTGGAGATACCCCAGGACAGCGTAATCTACTGCGATATACCCTACGAGGGCACAAACGTCTACAATGGAGCGGAGCATTTCGACTATGAGCGTTTCTACGACTGGGCCGAGCATCAAACAGAACCCGTCTTCATATCTTCCTACCAGATGCCGCCCGACCGCTTCGACTGCATACAGGAATACACCCACCGCTCCACGCTCAACGACCGCTACAACCTCGCCGTCACCGAGCGCATCTATGTGCCCAAACACCAACAGGAGCGAGGCAACATCATTCGCCAACGCTCGCTGTTTGATGATTGGGAAGAAACGACAGATAATAAAGGATAACACATAAAACAATGCAACAACCTCACCAAATCTACCTCACGCGCTTTCAGCAGCAATCCCTGTATATGTGTGCCAAGGACGAGCGCGTCATTGCCGCACGCCGCACGGGTAAGACCGACGGCCTTGTGGCTCCCTTCGTATGGACGGCCTCCAATGCCATGCCCGGTATGCTCGGCGCATGGGTAGCGGTGAGCCGCCAGCAGGGCTTTGGCAAGACCATACCGAGCACTATGGCCGCTATGGAGCGCATGTTCGGCTTTACGCAGGGCATACACTTCGGCTGGGGACGACCGCCAAAGCATGCACGCGAGGCCATCTTTAAGCCCAAGAACTATGATAACGTGATATGGTTCGCTAATGGAGCGCAGTGGGTACTCATTTCCCTCTCGCAGACCGCCTCCGCCAACTCTTACACCTTCTCCGCTATGGTGGGCGACGAGGCGAGGTTCTTTCCTTATAAGAAGGTGACGGACGAACTGATGCCAGCCCTCAGCGGTCAGACGCACCCACTGGGCGACCTGCGCTTTACCGACTACAATCCGCTCTACAAGTCCACACGCTTCCTCTCCGATGCCTCGCTCACCGCCAAGGGCAGTTGGCTGGAGAAGGAAGAAGAGAAGCTCGACCTCACCGTGGAGACGGGACGCTTCAAGGGCAAGACCTACCGATGGGTGCAGGAGCAACTGGAAGACTACGCCACCAAGGTAATACGCTACAACGATATGCTCTACAATGCCAAGAAGACCGGGCATTCGCTCCACGTGGTTCAGCCCGAGGTGAAACAGGTGATGCGTGCCGTGGCTCTGAAGATGATGCGCCACGAGGGGCAGTTCCGCATCATGCCCAACCACGGGCAGCACGTCACCCGAGGCATGGTCACTATGGCGGTGAACTATCACCTCATAGAGCAGGACGATGCCGAACTCATCTACGACTACGAATACCTCATCACGCCCGACGAGGACTTCGAGATGAACATGTTCCTGCGTAGTAAAAAGTTCTCCGACAACTATCTGCGCGAACTGCGGCGCGTGGCGTTCCTCGTGCGCCGTGCATCATCGCTCGACAACGTGGACCTTCTTACTGAGAGTTACATCCGAGCGATGAAGCGCGACCTTCCGGCATACACCTTTGCCGTCTCCATCCTGAACATCAAGATACAGAAATCGAACGACGGCTTTTACAGCAACCTCGACGTGGAGCACGTTCACGGCTACATTCCCGACGAGATAGACCCTCTCTCCACTGCCGTATTCCGCACGCAGAAGGCTGAGGGCGTTATCAACGGCCAAAGGATAAAGAGCGAAAGCTACCAGCCCGACTTCCAGGAACTCGCCGAGCGCAACGACTGCCGACAGGATGCCGACTGCCGCATGGACTTGCCCCTGTACATCGCCCTCGACTACAATGCCAACATCAACACGATGGTCATCGGGCAAGTCTACGAGCGCGACGGCCTTCAGTGCGTGAACGTCATCAAGAGCATGTATGTGAAGAACGA
>CAVCGV010000132.1:0-6655 GCA_963601815.1 bacterium | reverse complement strand
AAGATTATAGACATGACATTGTATCCGAAACTGATAGAGGAGGCACTGACTACAGTGACCTATCCCGGAACTAAAAAGAACTTGATAGAGAGCGGCATGCTCGCCGACACACCTTCCGTCAACGGTATGAAGGTAAAGGTGGTGCTTGAGTTTCCGCGTAATACCGACCCCTTCCTGAAGAGTACGGTAAAGGCTGCCGAGGCTGCCATTCATTACCATGTGTCGAAAGACGTGGAGGTGGAAATCGTGACAGAGTTCAAATCGGCTCCACGCCCCGAAGTGGGGAAGCTGTTGCCGCAGGTAAAGAATATCATTGCCGTTAGCTCGGGCAAGGGTGGCGTGGGCAAGAGTACCGTCTCTGCCAATCTCGCCATCGCCCTGGCAAAGTTGGGCTACAAGGTAGGCTTGCTCGATACGGACATCTTCGGCCCTTCCATGCCCAAGATGTTTGGAGTGGAGGACGAGCGTCCTTACTCGGTACACAAGGACGGGCGTGACCTCATCGAACCGATAGAGAAATACGGGGTAAAGTTGCTAAGTATCGGTTTCTTCGTGAGTCCCACAACGGCTACGCTCTGGCGCGGCGGCATGGCTTGCTCCGCCCTGAAACAGTTGATTGCCGACGCTGACTGGGGAGAACTGGACTATTTTATCCTCGATACGCCTCCCGGCACCAGCGACATACACCTGACGCTTCTGCAGACGCTCGCCATTACAGGAGCGGTCATCGTCAGCACGCCGCAGCAGGTTGCTCTTGCCGATGCCCGTAAGGGTATAGACATGTACCAGAACGACAAGGTGAATGTGCCTATACTCGGACTGATAGAGAATATGGCGTATTTCACGCCTGCCGAGTTGCCCGAGAACAAGTATTATATCTTCGGCAAGGAGGGATGCAAGAACCTGGCCAAGGAGATGAATGTGCCGTTGCTTGCCCAGATTCCCATCGTGCAGAGTATCTGCGAGGGGGGCGATGACGGTGCTCCGGCTGCCACCAAGGTCGACTCCATTACGGGACAGGCATTCCTGAGTCTTGCCCAGTCGGTGGTAACGGTAGTCAACCGCCGCAATGTAGAGAAGGCGCCTACCAAGATAGTAGATACCGAAGGATAAAAGGGAACGTGCCTCGCTGCCTGAAAAGGCACGCCTATAAAACATACGGAAACAACCCATACACCTGATGCAACGCTCCTGTTCGCGGAGATGTCGTTCTTAAGGTGTATGGGTTGTTTCCGTTGTATTCGTTTCTGCGAAAGTGTCAGGATTGTGTTCCTGTTACAAGCGTCTCGGTCTCGTCCTCCACATCGCTCGCTTCGGCCGGAAGACCGGCATTGCGGCGTGCCATGCGTATCTGGTGTCTGTAAACCCCACAGGCAAGGAAGAAGTATACGCCCGTCTGTATCCACAGGGCACGGAATTCCGTCTCTATGTCGGCAAGGGATGCACCCATGCTGCTGATACGCAGGAAGCCGCGTACGCCAAAGGTGGAGGGGAAGAGCCAAGCAATGCCTTGCCAGATGCCGGGTATGTTACTTTGTGGCCACGAAATGCCGGTCATGAAAAGCAACGGTACAGAGGTAAACACCACGAGCAGCATGACGTTCTCGCGGTAGCGCACGGTGCACGATAGGGCAAGGGCGAAGAATACGCATGCCAGAACGAAGGGAATCATGAACCCGATGAACGTAGTCCATGAAAGCATGGACACAAACCCGAACAACTTGGGGATAACGAGTGCCAAATAGGTTCCCATGACGGCATAAATCATAAAGTAGCACAGCGCTTTGCCCGTCACGATGCGGAAGATACCCGCATAATGGTTGCTTACGGGCACAAGTTCCTTGTTGCGGTTGGTCTCACGCGATGTACCTGCTGCCATACCTACGCCAAGCAGCAGGGTCTGCTGCAGGATAAGCATCAGCACACCCGGCAAGATGGCATTGCCGTAGCCGCCGGTGGTATTGAAGATGGGGACCTCGTCGAAGTCGAGCGGCTTGGTGGTCAGTTCGTCATCACGGTTGGTAAACCCGGTAGACTGCTTTATCTGTATGCCCGCATTGATGTGCGAGGCTACGGCCTGAGCCGTCTGGTAGATAGCCTTGTAGGTGAGCATCAGGCTCATGTCGGTGTATACGCCCACGTGAGCCTGTTCGCCGCGGTTAAGGCGCGTGTCGAAGTCTTGCGGAAAATAGAGAATGCCGTGTACGGCCTGCCGCCTTACCAGTTGGCGTGCCTCGTCCAGACTGTTGCAGAAGTAGGCTGTCTTGGTGTCGGGGGCTGCATCGTATTCGCGTATGAACTCGCGTGAGGAGTGGCTGTGGCTCAAGTCTACGACGGCGGTGGGCACATCGCGTACCACCTCGTTGTTGTATATCCAGGAGTAGAGCAGGGGGTAGCCCAATGGCACGAGGATGCAGAACATCAGTACGCCCTCGTCGCGGAATACGTTGCGCATCTCGTGTGCCCAGATGTAGCACATGTCCTTCAGTCCGCGCAATATCTTATATAATAAACTGCTATTCTTCATTGTTTTTCTGTAACTTCTAAAAGGGGGACTTGTTCCCTTCGCCAGACAGGGGGAAGGGCTGAACCGCTTATGGAATGTATTTGTACACTAACATGGCCTTCTTCACATTCCATACCGTGAGCAGCGGCAAGGCGATGAATATGACGAGTGCACCCCAGTGCATGGCGGCATCTGCCAGAGGAAAACCGTTGAAGATGTTCATCTGGTAAAGCATGTAGTAATGGCGCAGCGGGAAGAGCTGGCCTATCGCCTCTATGGGGCTGTCCATGGCAAAGATGGGGTAGGTGGCACCACAGATGGAGAAACTTACCACTGCCCACAGTGAGCAGATGCTCATGGACATGCGCAGCGAGGGCATCAGTCCGAAGGCGAAGATGCCGAAGCATTGGCATGCCAGCACGCTCAGTGCTCCCAACAGCATAATGGGTAATGCGCCACCGGGATGGGGAAATTTCAGCACATAATAGATATAGAACTCGAAGGCATAGAAGATGGTCAGGAAGATGAGCGTCTGTGGCAGCATCTTGCCTGCTATGGCGAGGTAAGGGTTATTGCCTGCCATGCGCATCCATTCCTTGGCCCTGCCGAATTTCAGTTCCGTTCCGATGGAGTAGGGGGTGATGAGGAAGATGAATACCATGATGAGTCCCGGTACCATGATGCTCGATAGGTAGTAGTTGTAGTTGGCGTAGGGGTTGCCTATCATGTGCAGGTCTACGGCGATGGGTTGCAGGAAGGTCTTTATCTCGTCGCCCGTCTTGCCCAGTGCAGACAGCTTCTGCATCCCCACGGCGGCGGAACCGAGCGTGGAGATGGTCTTGAGGTCGCGCATCAGCAGCGAACCGGCAGCCAATGACACACTGCTGTAATAGAAGGAAATCTTGGGCTGGCGCGACGCCATCATGCCCGCCTCCGTGCCGTCGGGTATGAGCAGGAAGGCGTAAATATCGTTGGTCTGTATGGCGTGCCGTGCCTCGTTCATGTTCTGATAGTGCGCCACGACACGTGTAGTCTGGAAAGCGTCGAGCTTGCGTACCAGGGCCCGCGATGTGGCTGTGTTGTCCTGGTCTACGATGCCCACGGGCATTTCCGTAGGGACGCCTTCCTTCATCAGCGAGGTGAAGAAGAACACTATCAGAATGGGGAATATCACCATGCAGAACCCGTATATGGGGTTCTGCCTCATGATGCCGCATTCGCGTAGTGCAATATGGTATATTCTTTTCAGCATTGCGCCTGTTTCTTTACTTGACAATGAGAGACATGCCTGGACGCAAGCCCTCTATCTTGGTGATGGGGCGTGCCTTTACCTCGAAGGTCTTGCGGTCGTAGTCGCCGTTGTCCTTGGTGGCCTTCCATGTGGCATACGATCCTTCGTCCTTGAGGTAGTACACCTTCATTTTGATGTCCTTGCCGAAAGCCGGAACGAAGGCGGTGAACTCGTCACCCTTGTTCAGACCGGCAAGACGGTCTTCGCGTACATTGAATGTTCCCCACATGTCGCTCATGATGGAGATGCTCATGATGGGCGAACCGAGACCTACAAGTTCACCCACCTTGGGGTAGACATTGCTTACCTCGCCTTCTACCTGTGCCACCTGTACGGTTTCTCTCAGCAGGTCTTTCACTACGTCGACGGCACTCTTGGCGGCCTTCGTATTGCTGGCTGCCACACGCTTCTCCTGCTCGCGTGCACCGTTCTTGGCCAAGTCGTACTGACTCTTGGCTGCCTCCACCTGTGCTTCGGTTGCCTTGTAGGCGGCAAATGCCTCGTCGCGTTTCTGGCCGCTTATCACGCCCTCGTTATAGAGGTTCTGCATGCGGTTGTATGTCTTCTTGGCTATCTCTGCAGCGGCAATGGCCTGCTGGTAGAGCTGGTATGCACCCTGTATCTGCTCCTTGCGTGCTCCGGCATCGGTAAGGTCTTGCAGAGCTTCGGTAGCCTCATTGGTGGCCTGCAGTACTTTCTCCTGCGACTTCACCTCGGGAACCTCAAGGATAGCAAGGGTGTCGCCTACATGTACGTAGTCGCCTTCCTTTACCCTGAGTTCCAATACTCTTCCGGGCAGTTTGCTGGATACGCGGTATTCCGCTACTTCCACCTCGCCCTGGATGGTTTCGTCCTGGTGTTCGAGGGTGAAGAAACCGATGACTCCCACGATGACGACCACTGCTGCGAAGCCTATCATGGCAAGGAGTATATTGTTGTGCTGTGATTTCTTGTTCATAGTGTGTTATGTTTTTTTGAGTGATTATATATTAATAAGGTGTATTTTCACCTTGGCGGTAGGCTTAGTGCAGGATACCGAGTGCCTTGTTCAGGGCCACCTCGGTCATCTTGACATCTATCTCTGCATCTATCTTCTGGCTCTGTGCCATCTGCCAGGCTGTCTGTGCGGCCATTACGTCGCTTACCTCCATGACGCCTTCCTTGAAACCTAAGTTGGCGCAGCGCAGGTTTTCCTCTGCACTCGCGATGTTCTTTTGTGCCATGTTGAGCTTCTTGCGGGCTTCCTTTACCTTAAACTGGCTCTGTGTTACCTGCAACTGTATCTTTTCGCGTGTGTCGTCGAGGTTCATCTGGGCAATATTGGCGGTAGCCTTGGCTGCACGCACCTTGTAGGCACACTCGCCCCAGTTCCATACGGGTATCTGTACCAGTACACCGACGTTCCATACGCCGGAGAACTTCTTCTGGAAACCGTTGAATACGTTGGGGTTTGATATCATGTAGCCTCCGGTGAGGGCTACGTGTGGCAGGAATGCGGCACGTACCAGATTGGTGGTCTGTCGGGCGGCATCTGCCATGTTCTGCAGCATACGTACCTCGGGGCGCATGCTCAGGGTGGAATCGGTAACGGCAGTCACTGCAGCTGCCTCGTCGGCAGAAGAACTTGTGATGTTCTCTTTGCCTTCGTCGGCAAGGGTGATCTCCTGGTTCATCGGTATGCCGCAGAGTTGGCAGAGCAGCATCTTCGAGAGGCTAAGCCCGTTTTCCACCTGTGTAATCTGCATCTCGGCCTCGTTCACTTTTACGTCCACCTTCAGACCGTCGGCCTTGGTGGCTACGCCTTCCTTTATCATCTTGTGAACGTCCTCGTCCAGTTTCTTTACCAGGTCATGGTAACTGTTGGCGAGCATTTCCTTCTGTTTCAGCGATACTACCGTCCAGTAGGCCTGGTCTATGCTGTAGAGTGTCTTCTGGGTCTGCAGGTCCAGGTCGTTGGCTGCCATCTCTTCGCCGATGTCGGCTATCTTGTTGGCTGCCACGATGGCACCGCCCATGTAGATGGGCTGGCGCAGCATGATGCTTCCTGCCCAGATGTTGCGGGTATCGGTACGGAAGGCATCTACGAGGCTCTGGCCCATGCTGTTGACCTTTTCTGCCAACGGAGCCGTTTTAGACCCGATGAGTTGGCCCATCTGCTGGGCTTGTTCGGGTGTCATCTGTCCCTGGCTTACCAGTTGGGAGAACAGGTCGCTCACTTTTCCCGTCAGCGACGTGCTCATGTTGGTTCCTAAGTTGTTAAGGGCCGACTTCTGGTCGCTGTTGAGCAGTGATATCTCGCGGCTGAACCATTCGTATCCGCCCATAGCGTCCACTTTGGGCAGGTAGTGGGTCCTTGCCGACTTGCGCAGGTTGTAAGCCACATCCTTCTTGAGCTTGGACACATTGACCTGCTTGTTGTTACGCAGTGCCATCGCACGGCAACTGTCGAGGCACAATACGGTCTGGGCCTCGACAGAAGTCAAAGTTCCTAAAAGCATGAAAACAGTTACAATCTTTTTCATTGTTTTGATTAAAATGCTATAATAATGCTGCAAAAGTAGACAAATATTCTTAAAGAGCCAAACGAATAGTCTTAATCATCTGTAACCAAATGAAAAATGTCTTGTATTGTGGAAAAAAGGAACATTTTGACTTTGGTTATAGTGGATGTAATATTCTGTCTGCTTGATAATCACGTCGTACCCCCCCCAATGCTATTGTTCCTTTTGTATGGTGTAAAAAAGAGGCATACTTTTTTTGTTGGTTGACTTCCTTTTCGCTATGTGCCGTGGTAACCGTAGGAGGTGCACCGCCCTGTACACCCTAAACCAACGGGTACCGGCGCGTAGCGGAAAGGT
>CAVCGV010000131.1:0-6816 GCA_963601815.1 bacterium | reverse complement strand
ATGGGGGGATGATTCTGTCCAACCCCGTGGGATGGGTTCGTGATGGAGAGACATAATATACTTAGTAAAGTTGTTTGGACGAATGAAAAGTAGAATCTTACTGTTGTGCATTTTGTGCATGACAGCAAATGTTATGCTATATGCACAGAAGCATGTCGGCAGTTTGGATAGTATCCATACCATCAAGGAGGTGGTAGTGGTAGGCAACAATACGCCGAGCGTGATACCAGCACAGGTAATGACAGGTGACGAACTGCAACGGCTCAATTCCATGAGTGTTGCAGATGCCTTGCGGTTCTTTTCGGGAGTACAACTCAAGGACTATGGCGGTGTGGGAGGAATCAAGACCATCAACATCCGCTCCATGGGTACCAATCATGTTGGTGTGTTTTACGATGGCGTAGAGCTTGCCAATGCCCAGAATGGACAGGTAGACTTGGGTATGTATTCGTTAGACAATATGCAGACCATCTCGCTTTATAATGGTCAGAAAAGTCAGATTTTCCAAGCCGCCAAGGAGTTTGCCTCGGCAGGTTCTGTGTATCTGCAAACTCGTGTGCCTGAGTTTGACGAGGGAAAGACGTACCATCTGAAAGCAAAATTCAAGACAGGTTCGTTCGACCTCGTTAATCCATCGTTGCTCGTAGACCTGAAACTTTCTGACAAAGTGAGGTTCTCTTTCAATGGAGAGTGGCTTAGCAGTAGCGGCAAGTATAAGTTTCGTTATCGCAGAAAGGCGGTGAAGACCGATGAGGTGATGTATGACACCACTGCCGTGCGGGAGAATGGTGATATTCGTGCCACTCGCCTGGAGGGAGCATTGTTTGGTGACATAAAAGGTGGTGACTGGATGCTGAAGGCATACAACTATACCTCGGAACGGGGGGTGCCTGGTGCCATCGTCAATAATGTGTGGCGACGTGGGGAGCGTATCAGCGACAATAATTCTTTCATCCAGGGCTATGTCCAGAAGCGTTTCTCTGCTAAATATCAGACAAAGTTGACGGCAAAGTACTCTTACTTCCTTACCAAGTACGTCAATAAAGACACCACGGTGATGATGATAGACAATGTGTATCGCCAAAAGGAGTTTTATCTTTCTACCCAGCACCAGTATGATGTAACCTCATGGTGGAAGGTGTCGGGAGCTTACGATTTCCAATGGAACAACATGGATGCCGATATGTATGGATTCGTGCATCCTACCCGTTGGAATCATCTTGTGTCCTTGGCGACCGCACTCTCCTGGGGCGGACTAAAGATGCAAGGCAGCGTGGTGTATAATTATGTACACGACGTGACGAGGGACGCCGAGTCGCCAGCCGACAAGAATACTTGGACACCGGCAGTGTTCCTCTATTATAAGCCTTTTAGAAACGTAGGTTTCTCTTTGCGGGCTTTCTACAAGAAGAGCTTCCGCATGCCAACCTTCAACGACCTTTACTATGCGGAGATGGGTAACTCCAGACTCAATCCTGAGTACACCACCCAGTATAATGTGGGTTTTGCCTATTTCAGTCCTCGCATGAAGGGGCTGTTGTGTGAGTGGGCTGTACAGGTGGATGGCTACCGCAATTTCGTAAGCGACAAGATAGTGGCTTATCCCAAGGGTGCTCAGTTTAGATGGACGATGCTCAACCTCGGTAAGGTGCATATCAACGGACTTGATGCCAAGGTGAGTGCTACCCTCCGCCCATTGCGCAAGCTGTATGTTACCACCCGTCTGCAATACACTTACCAGCAGGCTATCGACGTGACCAATCCTGCCGATACCTACTATCGTGACCAGATACCATACATTCCATGGAACAGTGGCTCTGCCGTCGTACAGATGGACTATGGCACATGGGGCTTGAATTATAGTTTCATTTATACTGGCGAGCGATACAACCAGCAGGAGAATATCGTCTATAACCATACCCAGCCGTGGTACACCCACGACCTCTCCCTACAGAAGAGTTTCGATTGGAAAGGCTACAAGGCTCGTGTGGCTTTGGAGGTGAATAATCTCCTGAGCCAAGACTATGATGTGATACTCAATTATCCGATGCCTAAGCGCAACTATCGGCTCACGCTGACATTCGAGATGTAAAATTGTGACAACACACACATCAAAAAGACAAGAACAGGATGAAAAAACTATTGCTATTTATATTAATAGGTGTATGTCTTGCGGGATGTCGGGAAGACGAGGTGGTGGTGCCTACCGAGTATGAAATCATTCCCGAGGAAATGAAGCCTGGGCAGACAGTCTGCGGAATGTATCTTCTCAATGAGGGTAACATGGGCAGCAACAAGTGTACGCTCGACTATGTGGATTTTGAGCAAGGTTACTATGTGCGCAATCTATATGCTGAACGCAATCCGCATGTCATCAAGGAACTGGGCGATGTGGGCAATGATATTCAGATATACGGTTCGCGCATCTATGCCGTCATCAACTGCTCCAACAAGATAGAGGTACTGGATGCTCGTACGGCCCGTCGGCTCGGGCAAATCGATATTCCTAATGTGCGCTATGTACGGTTCCATAAGGGATATGCTTACGCCACTTCCTATGTGGGACCTGTACAGCTCAACAATCCTGATGCCGTACAGGGGGCGGTCTATAAGATAGACACCCTGTCGCTTAAGCCTGTGGCAAAATGTACGGTAGGATTCCAGCCTGACGAACTCTGCGTGTCGGGACAATATATATATGTGGCAAACTCTGGTGGCTATATGGCACCAAACTACGACACGACGGTGTCGGTGATAGAGATAGAGGGGTTCAAGCAAGTGGAGAAGATTCCCGTCGGCATCAATCTCCATCACATCAAAGCCGACCAGTATGGCAAACTTTGGGTAACCTCCCGAGGCGACTATCAGACTATCCATTCCAATCTCTATGTACTCGCCAAGAAGAATGGACGCAACGAGATGCAGGTAACGGATACGCTCGACATACCTTGCTCCAACTTCTGCATCAGTGGCGATTCTCTTTACTATTACGCCACGGAGTGGAACAACTACACGCAGAAGAATACCATCACGTATGGCATCGTCAACGTGAAGACCAAAGAGAAGGTGAGTGATTCGTTCATTACCGATGGATCGGAGAAGGATATTACTGTTCCATACGGCATCAATATCCATCCTGAGACACATGACATCTATGTAACGGATGCCAAAAACTATGTATCGAGTGGTGTGCTGCATTGCTATAACCGATATGGTGTGAAGAAGTGGAGCGTGAGGACAGGGGATATTCCTGCCCACATGTGCTTCCTCGCAAAATAAAGAAAGAAGATGAAAAAAGAGACAGGTGTATACAACATATTGATGGGCATGCTCGCATGGGTAGGTTTGTCGGGTTGTCACGGCGACATCGAGAATGTTTCGTCTGGACTCGATGACTACTACTACATCGAGCGTATGCGCAAACTTCGGCTCTCGCCAGCCTACGAGGGCACGGGCTATCGCTGGACTGTGAAGACTGCTGACGGGCGCGACTCCCTGCTCGGTACGGATAGAGATTATGTGTTTCTTGCCGAGAAGGAGGGTACTTGTAACATAACGTTCACGCTCGATGATGGTGAACGGGGCTATAAGCGCAGTTTTCCGGTAATGGTGGTACATGAGGACACAGAGTATAGTCCTTACACCGCAAAAGTATATGAGTATCGGCCAGCCCCGGGGCAGTTTGTCAACACGATGCCTCTCTATGAAAAAGGCGACGATGAGGAAAAAATGCGCCAGAAGGCAGAGGACGACTTGGTTAACGATGTGATGATTTCGTTGGGTTCGTATGGCGGATATGTCACCTTTGGCTTCGACCATACGGTTGTCAATGTACCTGGACAGAAAGACTTCTTTATCAAGGGCAATGCTTTCTATAGCGACGTGCCTGCCTATAATGCCCAGAAGGGAGGTTCGGCAGAACCGGGCATCGTGATGGTGGCTTTCGACCGCAACTGTAATGGCAAGGCGGATGAAGACGAATGGTATGAGTTGGCTGGCAGTGAATATCACAAGCCTACCACACTGAAGAATTACGAGATAACCTATCATCGTCCGGATGATGTCCACAAGCCTGTTCATGATGTGACAGGTATGCTTACCGACACCTTGTATATTCCCTGGAAGGACAACCGCGGTGGAAGCGGATATGTGGCAAAGAACTCGTTTCATACGCAGAGCTATTATCCGGAATGGGTCAAGGAAGATGAAATGAAGTTTGAGGGCACATTGTTGCCGCAGAACGGAGTGGACGAGAGTCATAGGGGCACTTACTACGTGCTTTATTCCTATCCGTGGGGGTATGTCGACAATCATCCCAATGCCGAGCAAGACCTCTGCTCCTTCGATATCTCTTGGGCGGTGGATAAGCAGGGGAATCCGGTGCATCTGCCAGGTGTTGATTTTGTAAGGGTTTATACAGGAGTAAGGCAGTATTGCGGATGGATTGGCGAAACATCCACCGAAGTGGCAAGGGCGCAAGACTTGCATGTGGAGGTGAAGTCATCCATACCCGATGATCCGTTAGGCGGAGAATAAACGGTTAGTGACAAGAATTAGAATACATTTTATTTATAGTTAAATTAAAAAACAAAGCAAGTATGAAGAAGAAACTTTACTTTCTTTTATTGATGCTCTTGTGTGCGACATTCTCTTTTGCGCAAGTAAAAGTGCAGGGAGTTCCTCGCAATTTGAGCAAGAGTGCTAAGGGGATAACTCGAAATGTCAGTTCTACTGTCGATTTCGACAAAATCAATTATTGGGTAGGTTCTGGTGACAACAAATCGGCTCTTGTCGTAAAATGGAATGATGGCAAGGATGACAATAAATGTCTCGTATGGGGTTATCGCTGGAATGACGCTGCCACGGGTACGGATATGTTGTTGGCAGTAGCTGCTGCCGATCCTCGTTTCTATTTGTTGGTGTATGGCGCAACTCAGTATGGCACGGCTATTGGCGGCTATGGCTATGACCTCAACGACAGTGGTAACATCCAGTTGGTTAGTGATGGCAATTCATTTGACCTTACTGATGGTATATACGACTGTGGCGGTTATAGTTTTGATGATTTCACTTCCAACGACGAGGAAGACCATTGGCAGTCTGGTTGGTATAATGGCTATTGGAGCTATTGGGTGGCGGATGCCAGCAATGCAGAATTTAGCTATTCGAATGTGGGTGCTTCTTCACGTCAGTTGACTGATGGAAGTATTGATGGTTGGTCTTTCGTAACGGATATGTCTCAATGGGATAGTGCAGATATGTCCGGTGAGTTGGAGTATGTTTCTGCTCCTGTAGAAAAGGCAGACTATTCTAACGGTACATTTATCGTAAACGAGGACTGGTACGCTCATCAGAACTCTACCATCAACTTCCTGACCGATGACGGCGAATGGGTTTACCGTGTGGTTCAGAAAGAGAATCCTGGCGTAGAGTTGGGTTGCACTGCCCAGTATGGCCAGATTTATGGCGGCAAGTTCTATGTGATGTCCAAGCAGGAGCAAGACCCTGGTGCTTCTGTTACTGGCGGTCGTATCAACATTCTTGATGCCAAGACTATGAAGATGGAGAAGCAAATACAGACCATCTCTACCGATGGCAGCGGCACGAGCAATGCCGATGGTCGTGGTTTCCTGGGTGTAGACGAGCACAAGGGATATGTAGGTACAAACAATGGCATCTTTATCCTCGACCTCGACAAGCAGGAACTCACCGGAAGCATAGAAGGTACTTCAAATGGCGGCGGAACAGCATACGAACAGCTTTATAGCGAGCAGATAGGTAGTATGGTTCGTGTGAACGACCGTGTGTTTGCTGTGCACCAGAAGAACGGGCTCTTGGTTATTGATGCCAATACGGATAAGATAGAGACTGTGGTTGAGTCTCCTGAGGGATGGTGCTTTGGCTCTGTTGTCCTTTCCAAGGATGGAAATCTTTGGTTGAGTTTGGCCGATCCGTCTGGTTCTGGCGGTGCAGACAACCGAATAGTAAAGGTTAATCCTAATACTTTGGAGCAGACCATCATCGATTTGCCGGAAAGTATTTATGGACCAGCCAACTCTTGGTATGCTTGGACTCCCGATTGTTTCTGTGCAAGCAAACAGCAGAATGTTCTCTATTGGAATGGTGGTGAAATTTCTTGGTTCAGTGGCTATACTATCTATAAGTATGACATCGACAACGACTCGTTCTCTACTTACCTCGATTTCAACAACGACCCCGACGGTTACTACATCTATGGCTGCTCTTTCCGCGTAGATCCTGTGAGCGATGAGGCATACGTTAGCTTGTTCAAGGGCTTTTCTGACCCAACCTATGTTGTACGCAAGTATGATGCAAAGGGTGAGCAGATTGCTGAGTATCCTATGATCAACAATTACTGGTTCCCTTCTTTGCCTGTATTCCCAGACAACGAGGCTCCTGTTATTGCTAATCCTGTCGAGGACATGACCCTTGCAGATAATCCTACAACCATCGACTTGAAAGACCTTGCAACAGATGCAGACAACTTCGATGCTGCCATCGTGAAGACTGTGAAATCTGTCAGCGATGAGAGTGTTGTTGAGGCCAAGATGCAGAAGGGCTCTCTTGTTCTCACTCCTAAGGCAAAGGGCAACGCAACTGTTACCATCAAGGTTAATTCCAATGGTAAGTTGACTGAGACGGCATTTGCCGTTACCGTAACTTCTGCTACGGGTATCAATGGTGTTACAACCAACGGTGCTGTAGAGGTATCCCGCTTTACTGCAGACGGCAAGCGTATATATGCTCCGCAGAAGGGTGTCAACATCGTCCGCATGAGCGACGGTTCTACCCACA
>CAVCGV010000130.1:0-6904 GCA_963601815.1 bacterium | reverse complement strand
TTTTTTTGATTCGCGAAATGTGCCAACGACGGGCTGAACCAACGGTCACCGGCGTGCAGGACAAATCTGCTCAAGTTATTTTTATCGTTACTAAAAGATTTTCTTGATTCGCTCCAGTGCCTGCATCATCTTCTCGTCTTTGGCGCAGAGGCTGATGCGGATGTAGCGTTTGCCGTTGCTGCCGAAGATGAATCCGGGAGTGATGAACACGCGTGCCTCGTGCAGTACTTTCTCTGTCAAGTCTTCCACATCGGCATATTTCTCGGGAATCTTGCCCCAGAGGAACATTCCCACCTGTTTCGGGTCGAAGGTGCAACCGAGTACCTGCATGATTTGTTCTGCGATGTCGCGGCGGCGGCGGTAGTTGTTGATGTTGTACTCATGGTGCCACTCGTCGGTATTGCCCAGCATTGCCTCGGCGGCAGCCAACTGGATGCCACGGAAGCATCCGTTGTCGATATTGCTCTTCACCTTCAGAATCCATGAGATGAAAGTCTTGTTGCTGCTGATCATTGCCACGCGCCATCCAGGCATGTTGTGGCTCTTGCTGAGCGAGTTGAACTCGATGCAGCAGTCTTTTGCCCCGGGTACCTGCATGATGCTCATAGGGTGTTCGTTCAGGATGAGCGAGTAGGGGTTGTCGTTCACCACCACGATGTTGTGCTCCTTGGCAAACTGTACCAGCCGCTCGTAGGTCTCCATCCTTGCCACGCCACCTGTCGGCATGTTGGGGTAGTTGGTCCACATCAGCTTTACGCGACTCAGGTCCATCTTTTCCAGCGCCTCAAAGTCGGGTTGCCATCCGTTGTCCTCGCGCAGGTCGTAATAAGTAATCTTTGTGCCGAGAATCTTGTTGATGGCGGTATAGGTAGGATAGCCCGGGTTCGGTATGAGCACCTCGTCGCCTGGGTTGCAGAAGGCGAGGGTAACGTGCAGGATACCCTCCTTGCTGCCTATCAGGGGCTGTATTTCAGTGGCCCAGTCGAGGTCTACATCGTACCATCGTTTGTAGAATCCAGCCATAGCCTTACGCAATTCCGGTATTCCCACGGTGGGCTGGTACCCGTGTGCGTTAGGGTCGTTGGCTACCTCGCAGAGTTTGTCGATGGTCTGCTTGGAAGGCGGCATGTCTGGACTTCCGATGGCGAGACTGATAATGTCCATGCCCTCGGCATTAAGTTTAGCCACTTCCTTCAGTTTGCGACTGAAGTAGTATTCCTGTATTTCCGTTACTCTATTGGCTGGTTGTATCATAATTTGTATTTTTTACCTTTTTACTTTTTTATCTTTCCCCTTATTCCTTCTCCTCATACTCGCCCAGAACTTTTATTTTCTTCACGAGCGGCGTGATGGCGTCGATGCTTTGGCGGTACCGGGTAAGGTTGTCAAAGGTGAGGTCTACATAAAAGAGGTATTCCCACTCCTGTCCGATGATGGGCAGAGACTGAATCTTTGTGAGGTTGATGTCGTAGAAACTGAGGATGGTAAGCACCTTGGAGAGCGACCCCTTGTCGTGGGAGAGGCTGAACACGATGCTTGCCTTGTTCGCCTTCTCTATAGGTCTGAGCAGAGCCGCTTTCTGCGGATTGCACACCACGAGGAAACGGGTGTAGTTGTGCGGATTGTCGTGGATACCTTCCTGCAGCACCTTCATGCCGTACATCTTTGCCGCATAGGTGGAGCAGATGGCCGCCCAACCTTTCACGTTGTGCTCGGCGATGTAGGCTGCCGAACCGGCGGTGTCTTCAGCCTCTACTACCTTGAGGTCGGGATGGTTTGCCAGGAACTTGCCGCACTGCATGAGGGCTACGGGGTGTGAGTGAACTTCCTGCAAGGTGCCCCAGTCGTCATCGGGCAGACAGCAGATGCTGTGCTCTATGTGGAGCTTGTGTTCACCTACCACGGTGGTGCCGCTCTGGCGGAGCAACTCGTAGTTGTGTAGCAGACTGCCGGCGATGGTGTTCTCGATGGCTGTTATGCCGATGACTGTGGGGTCGCGCTTGATGTTCTCAAACACCTCTTCAAAGGTGGCGCAGCATATCAGCTCTATCTGCTCGTCTGCAAAATACTGGTGTGCCGTAATGTCGTGGAACGAACCCAACTCTCCCTGTATGGCTATTCTCTTCATTGTTGCTCTTTACATTATTATATTATATAGAGGCCCTATGTGCTCGGAAACCGATGGCGGGCTATCTACGAAAAACGGTCTCACTCTCTATAGAGCGGGACCGTTTCGTAAGATTTCTTTATCTTAATATCCTAAGTTGAAATTTACACGCAACTTCCCGCTTTACAATTGCTTGCAAAGTAAAAGTAATAGCTAAAAAAGTATGCGTTAAACTTCTTCATGTCTTTGTCTCGTTTATTGTGTTGTTTGTGTAGGTGGCATGGCCGGAGGTCTTGTTCTTTACACGATGCAAAAGTAGTACTTTTATTTAAGTCTACCAAACAAATTGAAGTTTTTTTTACCAAAAAGCTACTGATTTATTTGAACACGGGTAAAAAGACTGATGTCGGACAATGTCTCTTGCCAAAATAGAACGGATGTTAAAAACCCTGTTTTTTCAGCTAAAGAACCTAAACGCCATTATACCTTCGGGGCTTGCCTGCATCCTATTTTTGACAGCGAAATATTATAAACGAAAATAAAAAGGAATATGAAACAGACAATCAAGACATTTGCGTTTGCGCTGGCACTGACAGTGGTAAGTAGCGCAACCTTCGCCCAGGATAATCATCAGAGAGGCGAGCGTCCTTCACGTGAGGCAATGACAGAGCAGAGGGCCAACAGTATAGCCAAGCAGATGGGACTGGACGAGAAGACAACCAAGAAGTTCGTCTCCGTCTATAAGAGTCAGCAGAGCGAAATGCAGAAGCTGTTACCGTCAAGAGGAGACAGGCCGCAGGGTAGCAAACCGCAGGGGGAATGCCCGCAGAACGGACAGTGCTCGCAGGGTGCCCCGTCAGGCATGAACGGTAAGGGAGACAACGGGCGCCCGCAGATGAGCAGTGAGGACAAACAGAAAATGGAAAAGGTTAAGGCCAAGTACGACAAGAAGTACGCCAAATTCTTCAGCCATGACCAGATTTCCCAGATGTATAAACTGCAAGAGCAGGAGCGTGCCAACCACCAGCCCGGAGGCAGACGGCAGTAACGTTTACTAACCTAAGTAGCGATAAAAGTCCCTCACAAAATGAGGGTGTGTCTGTTTTGATACACCCTCATTCTCTTTACGGGCTTACAGTCCATATAAGGATACTTGTTATTGACTCACCCTTATTTTATTCTTCGATAAGTCCAGCTTCTGCCCATTGCTGCAGAAGTGCCGCTGCGTCGGTAGCCGCTACAGCTGGGTCGACGTCATACTCTTCCGTCAGCCACGTCTTCATGTCTTCCGTAGTGAAGTTGTCACATTCCTGCGCCTTGTGCCACAGGTACGCCGAACTTTCATTCATGCTGATGATGTTGCTGAAATCTATGTTCTGTTCGCCCTCAGCCACGAGGATGCTTTCGCCGCATACAGTGCGCAGGTTAAAGCCTTTTCTTGTTCTCATAGGTGTAATGGGTTAATGTTGAGAGTTTTCTGCGTTTTTGTTCGGGAACCGCTTTAGTTGTTGCCTTTCATCTTTTCGTTAAACCAGTTTACGATTTGTCTCAGTAAGTGGTTACGGCTGTTGCCACCATAGATGCTGTGGTTACGGTTGGTGTAGAGCACCTCCTTGAAGTCCTTGTCCGCCTGGACGAGCGCCTCGGCGTACTCGTATGTGTTCTGCGGGTGTACATTGTCGTCGGCCACGCCGTGGCATACGAGCAGAGCACCGTTCATCTTCTCCACGCGCTCGATAGGGTTCGTTTTGTAACCGTCCGCGTTCTCCTGCGGCGTACGCATGTATCTCTCCGTGTAGATAGTGTCATAGAATTTCCAGTTGGTGGGAGGCGCCACTGCCACTCCCGCGCGGAACACCGGTCTTCCCTCGCTCATGCTCATCAGCGTGCAGAAACCTCCGAAGCTCCATCCCCAGATGCCTATGCGGTCTTTGTCCACATAGGGTAGGGTACCCATATAGATGGCCGTTTCCACCTGGTCGTTCGCCTCGATGTCTCCAAGCTTGAGGTAGGTGCACTTCTCAAATTCCGAACCGCGTCCGCCCGTTCCTCTTCCGTCCACACATGCTACGATGTAGCCTTCCTGCGCCAGATAGTAGTCGAAGGCTCCGCCGTTGCCCATGCTTCCAGTGCTCCATGAGTCGAGCACCTGCTGGCTTCCCGGTCCGGAGTACTGGTACAGGATGACGGGATACTTCTTGTTGGGGTCAAAGTCCTGCGGTTTCACCATCCATCCGTCCAGTTTCGTACCGTCGGCAGTACAGAACGAGAACGTTTCGCGTTTGCCCCAGTTGTATTTTTGCGTCTTCTCGGTCAGTTGACTGTTGTCTTCGAGAGTTCGCACCACCTTTCCTTTGTCCGTGCGTGCTGTGAAGACATACGGATTACTGTAGTTGCTCCATGTGTTGACGAAGTACCGGTAGTTGCCCGAGAATATTGCCGAGTTGCTTCCCTCGGCATCCGACAGCCGTTCTGTCGTTCCGTCGGCGTGTGTCACATACACCTGCCTGTCGTGAGCGTTCAGTTTTGCGGCCTGGTAGTACACGTTGCCCGTCTGCTCGTCCACGCCGTAAAAGTCGGTAACGTCATAGTCGCCGCTTTCCACTTGCCTTACCAGTTTGCCGTCGAGCGTATATAGATAGAGGTGCATGTATCCGCTGCGGTCGCTGGGCAACAGTATGTATTTCTGTCCCACGCTTGCCCATTCCACCACGTCGCCCTTGATGTATTTGGGCACACTCTCCTCTATCAGCGTTTTAGCCCCGGCGGTAAAGGGGTCTACGGCATAGAGCGTGAGCTTGTCCTGGTGTCGGTTCATGGTAAACACGATGATGCTGTGTGCGTCAGGTGTCGTCTTCATGCGCGGTATGTATCCGTCGGCATCGAGGGGCACGTTCAGTTTTATGGTGTTTCCCGTCTTCATGTCGTAGCTCCATGCTGTCACTACGGCGTTGTCTTGCCCAGCCTTAGGGTATTTGTAGGCGTATTCGCCGGGGTAGTCGCTGTATTCATCATGCTCGGGCTTCAGTCCCTTGAACATCTGCAGACTGTAAGTCTTAACCTTCGACTCGTCGTACTTTATCCAGCAGAGAGCCGTTCCGTCGGCGTTCCATACGAAGGATCTGTTCAGCGCGAATTCCTCCTCGTTTACCCAGTCAGGGATACCGTTGATGGTTTGTCCGAACTTACCGTCGGAGGTTATCTGCCGTTCGTTCTGCAGGTCAGTAACGAAGAGGTTGTTGTCCCTAACGAATGCAATGTGCTTCGAGTCGGGCGACCAAGTGGCCACCTGTTGCGGCCCGTTCTGGCTGAGCGGTGTCAGTTTGCGGCTTTTGATGTCGTACACGTAATACTGTGCCGTAAACGATCGCCTGTACACCGCCTTTTTGTCGGTGATGATGAGCATCCGCTTGCCGTCCGCACTCGCCTTGTATCCTTCCACCCTGTCGAACGGGGCGCTTACGGCTTCTGCGTCGAAGAGAACCTTCGTCTGTTTTCCGGTCTTGAACGAGTAGCTTATTATTTTCTTTCCGTCGCTGCTGATGGAGGCGTAGAGGTCAGTTCCCTCTATGGGGTCAATGCCCGATACGTAGGCGGCAGAGAAACATCCGGACGTAATGTCCTTTATCGTGAGTTTGTCTGCTGCATGAGTTGACATCGCCATGATGAGTGATGCTATGATAACTATGTTTCTTTTCATTCTTTTTGGTGTGTTTCCTGTTAGTCTTTCTCTGTTCATTCCTTGTGGTGCGACTTGATGGCGGTGTCGTCGTTCGTCTCCAGCAGTTGCTGCACGGTCACGTTCGGGTTGTGCTTCATGTAGCTGGCTATGGTTTGCACGTAGGGCGTGCTGAATACTTCGCGGCCTATCGCCTTGTTGGTAGCCCACATTATTTTTCCCATGTGCAGGTCGCGTTCCAACTGCGGGCAGTGGTCAAATCCGTGCATGGGGTAGAGGCTCAGCAGATAAAACGTGATACAGTCGGGCACGATGTACGAGCGGGTCATGGTAGCCCTTTGCTGCTGCGAATAGAACCGCTTGTAGAGAGGATATTCCTCGCCCATGTATTTGTCGAGCGAAATGCCGATGGAGTTGTCGCCCACTACGATGCTCTGGTCCAGTGCGCCTATCTGCGCATAGACAGAAGGCAGGTGGATGGCAGGCAACCATTTCTGCAGTCTTTCGAAGGCACATTTCAGACTGGCGTTGATGTCGCTCATGTCGGCAAATTCAGCCTCCGCGTCGGCTATTAGCTCCTGTAGGGTAGTGTCCTGGTAGAACAGGAGAAAGCTGTTGCTGATGGTGGGGTCTGTTATCGTACCGAGCTGCAGCATCTTCTCTATCAGCGTGCGAGTCTCGATGGGGTAGTCGGTGTTCATCTGCTGCAGGGCAGAGAAGTCGCCCGTGGTCAGATACCTGCTTTCCAGTCTGTCGTAACGTTTTACCTCGAAGTTATTGGCCATGTTCGCCTCGCCCGGCTTGAACTTCATTTCGCAAGCCGAGAAGGAGAGCCACGCCGCCATGGCACCTATTATGAGAAGACTGCCTTTCCTCACTTTCCTGTTCCCTATAAGTTATGGTATGTTACTTACTACATTTATGTCGAGGTACGTTACCTTTTACCGCCCCTTTGCTAAAGGGGTGTTTTCCGATTGCAAAAATACTAAAAAAAAACTAAATTGCAAATGTTTCTGCCGAAAAAATGCAAAACCATGCAGATTAGTCCCCGCCGTAGCCACAGATAGTGCTGCGAGGGTGCCGTTATCGTAGTGTACGGCGTCCCCGCCGCACCTCAA
>CAVCGV010000129.1:4889-6905 GCA_963601815.1 bacterium | reverse complement strand
CAAAATCCTCCAAAAGGAGTGTATTTCGCAAGATAAAGACACAAAATCCCCTTACCCCACAAAGCCTGAGAGGCATAGACATTCCAGCCATGTTACAGAACGTCATGTTTTGCCGATAAGCCTCAAAAAGCGGCAGTATGGTAAATATTCGCTGTTTATTCTTGGCATTTCCGTTTCTTTTCCGTACCTTTGTATCGTCGTCCTGTGGATGGCTGGCAGTGCGATGCTGGCTGACAAGTCCACGGTTTGGCACTGTCATAACAAGAAAGACGTTCAACTACGTTTACCAATTGACAAGGGTAATGTTAGCAGTATGATTCCTGCGCCTTTTCTTTTGATGGTTCGGTCGTCCGCTTGCTACCCATAATCAGGTTCTTGCAGACCCACAAACTATTAACCTTATACATAACAGATGGTTTCTGCTTTCGGGAATCGGTGGAGTAATGGCTGGGCGAGTATCTGTGGGCTTGCGCTTGCTCCCATCGACCACTGCGCCTATGGCAAAGAAACTGCAACTCAGCTATAAAGAGATAGAAACCAGACTGCAATCGCTCCAGTCGGGAAACGTGCCCGCCCCCGAGGTGGGCTACGAGATACTGATGGCTTTTGGCAAGAGCGAGAAGGATGTGTCGAGATACAAGGAGGGGAAGGGTGTGCTGAAAACTTTCGATGGTCTGCTCATCAAGGGCTTGTTCTGCTACCAGTCTGCCGATACGCTTCATCTTACGGAGCGGCTGGAAACCTTGAAAACAGATGCACAGGTGCGCAAGGCTGCCCCCAAGATTATCGCCGTGAGCGACGGCAAGACGTTATTGGCGTACGATACCCGTGAGGAGGATACCTACGAGCAGCAGGTGGTCAAGATGCACAGTGACTTCGGCTTCTTTTATCCGCTCATGAATGTGGAGCGGGTACACAATACGGCGGAGAACCCTGCCGATGTGAAGGCTGCCGAAAAGCTCGCCAAGTTGCACGACGAGATTCGTGCCTACAACGAGTACAACAGCGACGACGACCTGCACGACCTCAACATCTTTATCAGCCGCCTGCTCTTCTGCTTCTTCGCCGAAGACACGGGCATCTTTGCCGAAGACCTCTTTACCGATTTCATCCGCCGCTTTACCAAGGACGACGGTTCCGACCTCTGCGAGATGATGGGGGCCGCTTTCCATGCCATGAACATCAAGCCGCAAGACCGCCCTGAGGACTTGCCCCGTGAAATCAATGCTTTTCCCTATGTAAACGGCGGTCTCTTTGCCGCCGACATCCCTATCCCGATGATGGGCTATAAGGCAAGGAAGATTATCATAGAGTGTGGCGACTTAGACTGGAAGGACATCAACCCCGACATCTTCGGCAGTATGATTCAGGCGGTGGTAAACCCAGACGTGCGTGCCAAGGAAGGAATGCACTACACCAGTGTGCCGAACATCATGAAGGTAATCAACCCACTGTTTATGGACGACTTGCGTGCTGCATACAAGAAGTTGGTGGACGATTATCAGCAAAAGCGCAACCTCTACGACATGAGCGCGCTTTCCTATAACCAGTTCTTGGCCGATTGCAAGCCTATCATCACAGGGTGCAACCGTCTGTTGCTGCGCATGAGCAAGATGAAGTTCTTCGACCCAGCCTGCGGCAGTGGCAATTTCTTGATTATCACATACAAGCAGTTGCGCCTCTTGGAAATGGACATCCTGCGCCTTCGCAAGAAGTGCCAGCCCGAGCAGATGATAGACTTCATAGACGGTTCCTGCATCCGCCTCGACCAGTTCTATGGCATCGAGCTGCTCGACTTCCCCCACGAGGTGGCGATGCTCTCCCTTTGGCTGGCCGAGCATCAGATGAACAACAAGTTCCATGCCGACTTCGGGGTGAACGTTGCCGCCCTGCCTCTGAAGAACATCCACCAAATCAAGTGTGCCAATGCTTGTAGGGTGGATTGGGAAGAAGTGTGCCCGCATACCAAGGAGGAAGAGGTGTTTGTGTTTGGAAATCCGCCGTACTTGGGGAGTA
>CAVCGV010000129.1:0-4011 GCA_963601815.1 bacterium | reverse complement strand
CTTCTCACCAGCGAAATGCACATGACATGGGTACGCACGGTAGGCGGTCGGTTGGAAACTCGTTACAGGTATTCGGCAGGTCTCTGCTACAACACTTTCCCTTTCCCCTCCATCTCCGACGCCAAGAAGTCCGAGATAGAAGAGGCGGCAGGGAATGTCTTGCTTGCCCGTGAGAATTATCCCGAGAAGACCCTTGCCGACCTTTACGACCCCGACAAGATGCCGGCAGACTTGCGGGAGGCACACGAGAGCCTCGACCGCATCGTGGAGAGTTGCTATCCCGGCGCACCCTTCACCAATGATGAGGCTCGCTTAGAATGCCTCTTCAAGCTCTATGAGAAAATGACGGCAGGACAGAAATGACAAACCCTAAAAACAGAAAAGGCTTATGAACCAGATAAACGATAACATCGTTGACATCAAGTACCAGCAGACTGGTGCTTCGAGCAACACCAACGCCCTCGGTATGCGAGAGATGCAAGCCAAGGCCTACGAGGCACGCCACCATCGCTTCCTCCTCATCAAGGCACCGCCAGCCTCCGGCAAGAGCCGTGCACTGATGTTCATCGCCCTGGATAAGCTTGCCAACCAAGGCATCAAGAAAGTGGTGGTGGCAGTGCCCGAGAAGAGCATAGGCCGCTCTTTCCAAAACACCGACCTGATGAAATACGGCTTCTTCGCCGACTGGAAGGTGGCGCCTTACTTCAACCTCTGCGATGCCAGCAACGAGAGCGACAAGGCAAAGCGGTTTGCCGAATTCTTCAGACAGGACAAGACGCAGATACTCGTCTGTGCCCATGCCACCCTGCGCAACGGCATGAAGGAGATAAGCGACGAGCAGTTTGACGACTGCCTCTTGGCCATCGACGAGTTCCACCATACCAGTGCCGATGCCAACAGTGGACTGGGCGACATCGTGCGCCGGGTGATGAACCATTCCACCGGTCACATCGTGGCCATGACAGGCAGCTACTTCCGAGGCGACGGCGTGCCCGTGCTGCGAGCCGAGGACGAGGCACGCTTCCACCCCGTTACCTACAACTACTACCAGCAGCTCAACGGCTACCGCTATCTCAAGAACCTCATCCTGGGCTACCACTTCTATCACGGCAATTACCTCGACCACATCGGTGAGGTGCTCGACATCAGGAAGAAAACCATCATCCACATACCGAGCGTTAACTCCCGTGCCTCCACCGGACTGACCAAATACACCGAGGTTGACGAAATCATCAAGGTAATCGGCAACGTGGAGAGCCGCGACTATAACAACGGCGGCATCTACTATGTAAGAACCCAAGACGGCAGACTGCTGAAGGTGGCCGATCTCGTAGAAGACCATGCCGAGACCCGCAACCTGGTGCAGGGCTACTTGCAGCGCATGAAGAGCCGCGACGACATCGACATCATCATTGCTCTGGGCACCGCCAAGGAAGGGTTCGACTGGCAGTGGTGCGAGGAATGTCTCACCATCGGTGTGCGAGGTTCGCTCACCGAGGTGGTACAGATTATCGGCAGATGTACAAGAGACAGCGAGGGCAAGTCTACCGCCAAGTTTGTGAACATGATAGGAATGCCCGATGCCGACCAACCCGACGTGAAGGTGGCGGTAAACGACTTTCTGAAAGCCATTACCGCCTCGCTCTTGATGGAACAGGTAATGGCACCCAACTGGCATTTCAAGACCGTGAAGGACGTGGACGATGACGAGGCAAGTCCGCTTGACGCCCGCACCCTCGTAATAGAAGGACTGAAGCCCCTGTCGAGTGTCAAGACCAAGCTCATCGTAGAGGAGCAGCTCGACGACCTGAAGGCGAGTGTGCTGCAAGACGACCTGGTAGTAAAAGCCATCAGCGGCAGCACCACGGCAGAGACCCTTACCCAAGTGCTGATACCGAAGGTAATCAGAGAGAAATATCCCGACCTGACAGACGAAGAGGTGGAGGAAGTGCGCCAGCGTTTCCTGCTCGATACCCTCATGAAAGGCAGCGAGGTGGTGGACGGCAAGGGCACCCCCATCGACTATCATACTACGGCAACGCCGGGCGACGAGGAGAAGGAGGCAGAGGGCAACCGCCTCATCAAGCTTGCCAATCGCATGATCAACATCGACCAGTTGAGCATCAACCTCATCGACACCATCAACCCCTTCCAGCGCGCCTACGAGGTGCTGTCGAAGCAAGTGGACGCCCCGACCCTAAAGGTAATACAAGACACGATGGCGGAACTGAAGTACGACATGAGTCTGGAACAAGCATTGGTTCTCTTCAAGGGCCCTTACAGGCAATGGGTGGAAGAACACAATGGACAGAAACCCGACATCAAAGACCCGGACCCAAAGGTAAGGGAACTCGCCGCTGCCTTCCAGAAACTCAAGAACCTGAAGATAAGAAGAATGATGGGCTTGGAGTATGAGCCGGAGATGTAAGTGAAGAGTGAAGAATTCATGTGCTTTGAGGGCGTATGCCTAATTATACATTATAAATTATAAATAAAATAGGATGGATTGGCCAAAAGAACTGTTGGAGATATTTGAAGACCCGCTGTTGGCAGACGTGCGCCCCAAGCCCAAGGCACCGACACCTGACGACAGGATGGCACAGAAGTTGCTCGAAGTGAACAAGTGGGTGGCTGAGCATGGAAGCGAACCTACCATGGCTGGAGGCTTGAAGGAGAAGCTGCTGGCAGTATCGCTCAAGGCATTGAGGGAAAAAGCCAACGACAGCCTACGGCTGTATGATGAATATCACCTCTTATAACACAATAAGGTATGGACATAGATAAAGAACTGGAAGATATATTCAACGACCCATTACTGGACGTTTCCTATCAGGAGGCAAAACTCTTTGATATCCCTACGGATATGAAGGGCGTAATGAAAGTGAAGAAGGAAAATCCCGATCATGTGGCGCAGAGAAAACTGTGTGAGGACTTCGCACAGTTCCAGTCCCTCTTTGCCCAGATACACCACGACCTGAAGACTGGCAAGCGGCAGCTGAAACGTATTTCCAAGACCACGAGTCTTTCGGAAGGTCGCTTCTACTTGGTGGATGGGCAGATGGTGCTTCTCCACAAGGTGTTGGAAAAGAAGAAGGCTGCCAATGGCTTGCCCGACGGCAGAACCCGCTGCATCTATGAGAACGGAACGGAATCGGACATCTATCTCCAGACCCTTCGCAAGAATGTGGTGGCGAGCGGCTATGCCATCACAGAAACAGAGAAAGAAGCAGAAGCCAAGTTCTTCCGTCCCGATGACGTGAAGCAGGAAGACCAAGTGACAGGTTACATCTACGTACTCCGATCCAAGTCGGAGAACCCCGAAATCAAGAGCATCAAGAATCTCTATAAGATAGGCTTTTCCACTAATCGGGTGGAGGAGCGGGTGGCTAATGCCGAGCATGAGCCTACCTACCTGATGGCACCCGTAGAAATAGTGAGTACCTACAAAATAGTTAACATGCACTCGCAGAAGTTTGAGGACTTGGTGCATCAGGTACTACAGGAGGTAAACTTCCGTTTCAAGGTGGCGGATGACAAGGGAGAGATGCACGAGGCTACGGAATGGTATGTGGTGCCGCTGGAAATCATCGATAGCATCGTCCAGAAAATCATGAACGGCACCATCATCTACTTCTCCTACAATAAGGATCAGCAATGCCTGGAGCAGCATACCCAAAAGAAGGAGGGGCATCTGGACCTTTCGGGACTGAAGGTGCTGACGCTTGTCATACAAAAGAAGTATTTCGAGGAAATCGTGAAGGGAAAGAAAACCAAGGAATACCGTGAACTGAAGCAGACCACGCTCAACAAGTACACCTACATAGACGAGGCTGACGGCAAGCGTTATCTCAAGCGTTTTGATGTCCTGCGCCTCTATGTGGGCTATCACTCAGACGGGGAAAGTGCGGTGGTGCAAGTACTCGACACTACCTACGAGGGTGGCGTCGTTACCTATCACTTGGGGCAAGTGCTGGAGGTGGTAAGAAAATAAAAGAGAGGGTGTGTCATGGG
>CAVCGV010000128.1:0-6940 GCA_963601815.1 bacterium | reverse complement strand
TGCCGCTTCGCTTGCCCTGGGCTATGTGCAGGTTGCCCCTTCAGGGCGCACAGGCGAATTGTCAAACTCTCGGGGCAGGTACAGAGTGCCCCTTTTCTTTCCGCTTGCGCGCCGGTGACCGTTGGTTCAGGGCGCACAGGCGAATTGCCAAGTTCTCGGGGCAGGTACAGAGTGCCCCTTATCTTTCCGCTTACGCGCCGATGGCCGTTGGTTCAGGGCGCACAGGCGAATTGCCAAGCTCTCGGGGCAGGTACAGAGTGCTCCTTACCTTTCCGCTTACGCGCCGATGGCCGTTGGTTCAGGGCGAGAGGGGGAAAAAGGCTCTGCGGATTCTTTTTCTATCATTCCGTCCTTGAGGTGGATGGTGCGGTCGGTGATGGAGGCGAGGCCCTCGTCGTGGGTAACGATAACGAAGGTTTGGCCGAACTTGTCGCGCAGGTCGAAGAAGAGCTGGTGGAGCTCAGCCTTGTTGCGAGAGTCGAGACTCCCCGAGGGCTCATCGGCGAGGACAACGGCAGGATTGTTTACGAGTGCCCTTGCCACAGCCACACGCTGTTTCTCGCCACCGGAGAGTTGGGCGGGCTTGTGGTTGGCACGCTCGCTCAGGCCCATGAAGGCGAGGAGTTCTTCGGCACGTGCTTTTGCCTCCTTGCGCCCCTTGCCGGCGATGAAGGCGGGAATCATGATGTTCTCGATGGCGGAAAACTCGGGGAGCAGTTGGTGGAACTGGAACACGAAGCCCAGGTGGCTGTTGCGGAAATCGCTGAGTTTCTTGGCGGAGAGGTTCATTACGTCGACGCCGTCAACAACGACGGAGCCGCTGTCGGCACGGTCGAGCGTACCGACGATTTGGAGAAGGGTGGTTTTACCGGCGCCGCTGGGTCCGACGATGCTCACTACCTCGCCCTTGTCTATGTGCAGGTCGATGCCCTTGAGGACTTGCAGCGAGCCGAAGCTCTTGGTTATTCCTTGGATATCTATCATAATAGTTTTATTTTTATGTAATATTAAACTTTTGCCCTTACAGGGCGAGAGGGGAAAGACCGCACTAAAGACCCAGGGTGCCGCTTCGCTTGCCCTGGGCTATGTACAGGTTGGGCCTTCAGCCCGCCATGGCTTGATGATGGTGCTGCGAGGACGCTGCACGCTACTACAGCCCGCCATGACTTGATGATGGTGCAGCGAGGATGCTGCACGCTACTACAGCCCGCCATGGCCCGATGAGGTGCAAAAGTTATTTTGGGACTGTACTATGTCGTTCTCTTTCTTACGTGTCTCTTTATCCATCGGTTGATGGCGTTGTAGGCGCTTTCTTCCTCCTGGTGCTGCGGTTCGGCAAAGGTGAGCGTTTCGCCCGATGCATCGCCGTACTGGTCGGGGAAGACGATCATGAGGTTGATGCCCGAGAAGAAGCGCGTAATCTCCTCCGGCAACCGTTCGAGAGCCGCTTTGTACGAGACGGTGCCCTTGCGCGCCGTGACGACGACAAAGAGGTGGTCTTCGGCGATGGCGGACGCCAACTGGGGCAACTCGTTCCAGTGTTTCATCTCGACATAGGTGGCGCGCACCTTATGGTGGCGGTTCTTGACATACTCGGCAATAAGCTGCAGGGTGTCCTGGCGTCCGTGGAACTGTATGCGGCAGTCGAGGTTGCCCGCCAGGCGTGCAAAGCGTTCGAGCCAGCGGTAGAAGCCCGGTTCGAACTCCGCCCTGGAGGGCACAGCCACCTGTATGCGTCGCACGGTATTGAGAGGCTGTCGGATACGCGCCATGATGATCTGACGGCTCAACCCATTGAACAGGCTCTGATGGAACTCGCCCCAGAACTTCTGCGACACCTCGTGGTGCATGTGCATTCCGAGGATAATCTCGGAGCACCCAAACTCGTTGAAGGCGTGCTTGATGCCGTTGGCGATATTTACGGCGATGCGCACCTGCGTCTGCATGCGCACATCGGCAGCGGCAGCCACCTTGGTGCAATGTTCGAGGAGGCGTCGGCCCTGCTCCTGGTTGTAGCGCATGTCGTTGTCGTCGTACACCACATTGAGACAAACCAGTCCGCGGTTCAACTTAGCGTTGCGCATGAGCATGGCGAGGCTGACGAGGTTGTCGGCGTACTCAGGGTAGCGTACGGGCACGAGAATTTTCTCGTCGTCGGCCTTGCGGTCGTCTTCGGCACCGGGCAGTTGTTTGTCGCGCAGGATAATCTTGCGCGAAGACCAGTCGGTAAGGATAGAAGAGATGATGCACGAGCAGAGAATCATGATGACGACGCCGTTGAGCATCTCGTCGCCCACGAGGAAGGTACCGTCGTCCATGACCATGCGCATGCCCACCATGACCATGGCGATGGCACCGGCGGCATGGGCAGAGGTAAGACCGAACATCATGTGGCCCGAGCTCCACGGCAGTCGGAAGCCGAAGCATGCGGCATAGGCGGCAAGCGCCTTACCGAGCGTGCCGAAGAAGACGATGCAGAACACCACCCACAGGATGCGTCCGCCCTGGAAGAGGAGGCCGACATTGATAAGCATGCCGACGCCGATGAGGAAATAGGGAATGAAGAGGGCGTTGCCAATGAACTCGATGCGGTTCATGAGCGGCGACACATGGGGGATGTACCTGCCCAGGATGAGTCCGGCAAAGAAGGCGCCGAACACCCCCTCAATGCCTACAGCCTGGGACAGAGCGGCACTCATGAAGAGCATGGAGAGGACAAAGATAAACTGCATGACGGCGTCGCTGTAACGGCGCAGGAACCAGCGTGCGAGTCGGGGTATCAGGAAGAGCATGCCCGCACAGTAGGCGGCAAACTTAGCGGCAAACCACAACCAGAAGAGCACGCCGTCGTGGGTGGTGAAGGACGCCACCAGACCGGCGAGGAACACGAGCGAGAAGAGGAGCGAGAGCATGCTGGACCCTACGCTGAGCGTTACGCTGGGTTTCTGCTGCAGGCCGTAGCGCGACACGATGGGATAGGCAATGAGCGTATTGGACGCCATGATGCACCCCAGCAGGAGCGACGCCTTCTGCGAATAGCCCAGCAGGAGCACGCCTGCGGCATAAGTGAGCAAGAAGGGGAGGCAGAAGGTAAGGAGGCCGTACGACAGGAGGCGCATCTTGCTTTTCTTCATGCCCTCGGTGTCCATCTCGAGGGCTGCAAGGAACATGATGTAGTAAAGTCCTACCTTGCCGAAGAGTTCGAAAGAGAAGTCGCGCGCCAGGATGTTAAGTCCGTACTTGCCTACCAGTACGCCTGCCAGCACCATGCCCACGATATGGGGTATGCGCAATTTGCCCATGACGATAGGTGCCAGGAGAATGATGAGCAGTACCACAAAGAAGATGAGTGTGGGGTCGGTTATGGGGAAATACTGTGAGAGTGTCGTCATTTTCTATTTTCGTTACTTAGTGCAGGGGGAAGAACAACTCGTTTTTCAGCTTGATTTGGTGCAGCGAGGACGCTGCATGCTACTACAGCTACCTTTCTGGCTGAGATGCAGCGGGGATGCTGCACACTACTAAAGCTGCAGCTATTATGCTACGTCAAGGAGTCGAGCTGTTTCTTCAGTTCCTTGAGCTGGTCTCTCACGCTGATGAGCGTATCGAGCACTTCCGACGAGCGCTCCGCACCATCCCTGTTCTGCGACAGGTATTTGCGCGCGGCAGCGATCTTCAGTCCGCGCACTTTCACCAGGTTGTAGATGAGCCGTACCTGCTCCTTGTCCTTGTCTGTGTATTGGCGCACATTGTTGCCGCCCACCTTGGGCTTCAGGAACGGGAATTCCTTCTCCCAATAGCGCAAGGTGGACTCGTTGACGTCGAACTCAGCAGCCACCTCCTTGATGGAATAATATACTTTCAGGACTCTATCCGTCTTCAATGCCATGTCTCTTCGTATTAAGGCGTGTTCTGGAAAGAAACACGCATGGTTAATCCATATATGTGGAAGTCCTGCACAGATGGTCCACGCAGGACAGTTTTGGCAGGGCTCCATTATGTGTGCAAAATTACACATTTCGAGTGAATTGTCCAAACTTTTACCCTACAGATACCTCGTGTCGGGTGCAAAAAGAGGTACGTACGGGACAAAACAACCACTTTGGCACAAAATCAGCAAACAAAAGCGAAGTAAAATTTGCTCATCTGACTTTTTCGCCTTAACTTTGCAAAGCCTTTGGCAAAGTAGTCCGCTGCGCCACAGGGCAGATGAGACAGAAAGAAACAAAAAAGTTAAAATACAGCAGATATGATGACAGCTAATGAAGTGCGCGAATCCTTCAAGAAGTTCTTCGAGGGTAAAGGCCACAAGATTGTTCCGTCAGCACCTATGGTTATCAAGGATGACCCTACGCTGATGTTTACAAATGCTGGTATGAACCAGTGGAAAGACATCATCCTCGGCACCAAGGACCCCGGCAAGGATGTAACCCGTGTAGACACCCAGAAATGCCTCCGCGTGAGCGGAAAGCACAACGACCTGGAAGAGGTGGGACACGACACATACCACCACACCATGTTCGAGATGCTCGGCAACTGGAGCTTCGGCGACTATTTTAAGGAGGGCGCCATCGACATGGCTTGGGAATACCTGACCGAGGTATTGAAGCTAAACCCCGCCGATCTCTACGTTACCGTATTCGAGGGCAGCAAGGAGGAAGGACTGGAGCGCGACGACGAGGCTGCCGGATACTGGGCTAAGCATGTGCCCGCCGACCACATCATCAACGGCAACAAGCACGACAACTTCTGGGAGATGGGCGACACGGGGCCCTGCGGCCCCTGCTCTGAAATCCACGTAGACTCACGTACACCCGAAGAGAAGGCAAAGGTGCCCGGACGCGAACTGGTAAACAAGGACGACCCACAGGTCATCGAAATATGGAACATCGTGTTCATGCAGTTTAACCGCAAGGCAGACGGTTCGCTCGAGCCACTATCCATGAACGTCATCGATACCGGTATGGGCTTCGAGCGCCTGGTACGCATGCTGCAGGACAAGCACTCCAACTATGACACCGACATCTTCCAGCCCATCATCAAGGAGATAGAGGCACTCTCGGGCAAGAAATACGGATTTACCACGCCTACGGGCGCCAACGGCGAGGGCAAGGACGAGCAGGAGAAGGTAGACATCGCCATGCGCGTATGTGCCGACCACCTGCGTGCCGTGGCATTCTCCATCGCCGACGGCCAGTTGCCAAGCAACGCCAAGGCAGGCTACGTTATCCGTCGCATCCTGCGCCGTGCCGTACGTTACGCGTACACCTTCCTCGGCCAGAAGCAGGCATTCATGTACAAGCTCGTAAACACCCTGGTGGAGCAGATGGGGGCAGCCTTCCCCGAGTTGCCCGCCCAGCAGGAGCTGATTACCCGCGTAATGAAAGAGGAAGAGGATTCGTTCCTCCGCACCCTGGAGAAGGGCATCAACCTGCTCAACGGCGACATGGACGAACTGAAGGCACACGGCGAGACAGAACTGGACGGCGTGAGCGCCTTCCGCCTGTTCGACACGTACGGATTCCCGCTCGACCTGACCGAGCTGATTTGCCGCGAGAACGGCTACACCGTAGACGAGAAGCAGTTTAACGAGGAGATGGAGAAGCAGAAGGCACGTGCCCGCAACGCTGCCGCCGTGGAGAACGGCGACTGGGAGGTGCTGAAGGAAGGCGACCAGAACTTCGTGGGCTACGACTATACAGAATACGAGTGCCACATACTGCGCTACCGTAAGGTGACACAGAAGAAGAGCAGCTTCTACGAATTGGTGCTCGACAACACCCCCTTTTACGGCGAGATGGGTGGCCAGGTAGGCGACAAGGGCGTGCTCGTGAGCGAGAACGAGACCATACAGGTTATCGACACCAAGCGCGAGAACAACCAGAGCATCCACATCGTGAAGGAATTGCCCAAGGACGTTACTGCCGACTTCATGGCTTGCGTAGACATAGAGAGCCGTGAGGGCAGCGCTGCCAACCATACAGCCACTCACCTACTCGACTACTGCCTGAAGCAGGTACTGGGCGAACACGTGGAGCAGAAGGGTTCTTACGTGGACAAGGACACACTGCGTTTCGACTTCTCACACTTCCAGAAGGTGACAGACGAGGAGCTGCGCAAGGTAGAGTACATGGTGAACGAGATGATTCGTACCGACTATCCGCTCGACGAGCACCGCGACACACCTATCGAGGAGGCAAAGCAGTTGGGCGCCATCGCCCTCTTCGGCGAGAAGTACGGCGACAAGGTACGTGTGGTTCGCTTCGGTCCGTCAGCCGAGTTCTGTGGCGGTATCCACGCCAAGAGCACAGGCAAGATAGGTTTCTTCAAGATTATCTCTGAGAGCAGCGTGGCAGCAGGTATCCGTCGTATCGAGGCACTGACCGGCAAGGCTTGCGAGGAAGCCATCTACAACCTCCAGGACACTATCGTTGCGCTGAAGGGCCTCTTCAACAATGCGAAAGACCTGGAAGGTGCCATCAAGAAGTACATCGACGAGCACGACAGTCTGAAGAAAGACGTAGAGAAGTTCCAGGCACAGGCAGTGGAGCGCGCCAAGGAGAAGTTGGTAGCCAACGCCAAGGAAGTAAACGGCGTGAAGGTAATCAAAGCCGTATTGCCTATGGACCCCGCATCTGCCAAGGATTTAGTATTCAAGGTACGCGAGGCTTTGCCGGAGAACATGGTTTGCGCACTCGGTACTGTACACAGCGACAAGCCGATGCTCAGCGTGATGTTCAGCGACGACATGGTAAAGGACCACGGCCTGAACGCGGGCAAGATGATTCGCGAGGCAGCCAAGTTGATGCAAGGCGGTGGTGGCGGTCAGCCCCACTATGCACAGGCTGGCGGCAAGAACAAGGACGGTCTGAACGCCGCCGTGGACAAGATCATCGAATTGGCGCAGTTGTAAGCGGGACATATATTTAATGTATAAGAG
>CAVCGV010000127.1:0-7046 GCA_963601815.1 bacterium | reverse complement strand
CAAATCATTGCCAACTGAGGAAATGCAAAAATAAAATCGTATCTTTGCAAATTAAAACCAAAGAACCAGAAGTAAATACAGAAGAACGAAAAATATTATTTGAAAGATTTATGAGACATTTCCTATACCTTATTATATTATGCGTAGCCCTGGCAGGATGCAAGGGAACCCAGAAGAAGAACGGTGCGGGCAACACGCCCACCATCAGCGTAACTATCGAACCCTTCCGCTATTTTGTCAACCAGATAGCCGGCAACAAGGTAGACGTAAACGTGATGGTGCCCGCCGGAAGCAACCCCGAGACCTATGAGCCTACCCCACAGCAGATGGTGAAACTGTCGGAAAGCGCAATCTACCTGAAAGTGGGAAACATAGGATTCGAACAGACCTGGATGAAGAAACTCACAGACAACGCCCCCGACATGAAGGTCATTGACACCTCTGTGGGTATTACCCCTGCCAAGACGGCGGGCGGCGTGGCAGATCCCCATACATGGATGAGCACCCAGAGCGCACGCACCATCTCCGAGAACATCTGCAAGGCACTTTGCGAACTGCTGCCCAGCGACAGCACGTATTTCAAACAACAGCAGGAGAAGTTTGTCGCGAACGTAATACGCCAGGTGGAAAAGGACATGAGTCCTTACCTCCAGCAAGCCAAGGAAGCCCGGGAGAAACTGACACAAAGGAAGGAGACGCGTTTCCCCTTCGTCATCTATCACCCTGCCCTCACCTACTTCGCCAAGGACTACGGCTTCGACCAACTCCCCATCGAGGAGGAAGGAAGGGAGCCCAGCATCGCCCAGCTCCAGGCCTTGATAGACAAGGCAAAGAAAGAACAAATAAAGACCGTGTTCATACAGAAGGAATTTGCCAACCGCAACACGCAGACCTTCATCGATGCCACAGGGGCACAATCCATAGAAATCAATCCTCTCGCCTACGACTGGGCCAAACAGATGGTAGACATCTCCAAGAAAATGGCAGAGAGCTATGGCGTAAAAACGAAGTAAGAACTCAACAACATACAAAAGTATGACTCCAATCATAGAAATAGAGCATCTCTCGGCTGGGTACGAGGGCAAACAAGTGCTCCACGACGTGAACCTCACAATATACCAAGACGACTACCTCGGCATCATCGGTCCTAACGGGGGAGGCAAGACCACCCTCATGCGACTCATTCTGGGACTGATGCGGCCTACGGAAGGCAGCATACGATATTTCAGGGATGGCAAAGAGGTGAAGGAAATCACCATGGGATACCTGCCGCAATACAATGCGCTGGACCGCCAGTTCCCCATCTCCGTATACGAAGTGGTACTGTCGGGACTGAGCAAGACGAAGGGACTCTTCTGCCGCTACACCAAGGCACAGCACCAACAAGTAGCAGCCACCCTGGAACACCTGCAACTCACTGACCTGAAGGACAAACCCATAGGGGCGTTGAGCGGCGGACAGCTACAGCGCGTACTCTTGGCGCGCGCCATCGTGTCGAAGCCCGATGCCGTCATCCTCGATGAACCCAACACGTACATAGACCAGAGATTCCAGAAGCAGATGTACGAAATGCTGGAACAGATAAACCACGACTGCGCCATCATCATCGTGAGCCACGACATCGCCGAAGTGCTGAGCAACGTAAAGCACATAGCCTGCGTAAACCACCACCTACACTATCACGCTACCGCCGACATGCCGAGGGAGAAACTTGAAGAGCACTTCCTGAATGTGTAGTAAGGTGTAAAAAAAACGGCTTGCGCACTTTTGGGCTGAACAAACTATTCTATAGCCCAGGACGCTGCACCTACTACAAACACACCTTATATATAATATTACCTAAAAAACGAGACAGTAGTCGACTAATCTCTTTTCTTTTTATTAACTTTGCAAGCGATTTATGCCATATAGGCTACAAGGAAGAAAGAAATCAATACATTAAAGTTTAAACAATAATGAAACAGTACAAACTGGTGGACAACATTCTCGGATGGGTCGCATTCCTTATTGCGGCATTCGTCTATTGCTCCACTATTGAACCGACAGCCAGCTTTTGGGACTGTCCCGAGTTTATCACCACTGCCTACAAGCAGGAGATAGGTCACCCACCGGGGGCACCGTTCTTCATGCTCCTCGGCAATTTCTTCACACACTTTGCCAGCGACACCACACAGGTGGCCAAGATGGTAAACACGATGAGCGCACTCTTGAGTGCCGTCTGCATCATGTTCCTGTTCTGGACCATTACCCACTTGGCACGCAAACTCATCATCGGCGACTGGAAGGAGATGACCACCTCCAAACTGATAGCCATCGAGGCATCGGGTATGGTGGGTGCACTCATCTACACCTTCAGCGACACCTTCTGGTTCTCGGCCGTAGAGGGTGAGGTTTACGCCTTCTCCTCTGCCTTTACCGCAGTAGTATTCTGGCTGATTCTGAAATGGGAAGACCATGCCGACGAGCCTCACAGCGACCGTTGGCTCGTACTCATTGCCTATATGACGGGCCTCAGCATAGGTGTGCACCTGCTCAACCTGCTCTGCATTCCCGCCATCGTACTGGTGTACTACTACAAGAAGGTGCCACAGGCCAACCTCAAGGGGTCTATCTTGGCACTGATGGTGTCCTTCCTCGTTGTTGTGGCAGTGCTCTATGGCGTCGTGCCGGGCATTATCACCGTAGGCGGATGGTTTGAACTGTTCTTCGTCAACACGCTCGGCTGTCCCTTCAACACGGGCGAAATCGTGTACATCATCTGCCTTGTGGCAAGCGTCATCTGGGGTATCTACGAGACATACAACGCCTCAGAAAAGAACCAGAAGCGCCAGAACATCGCCTTCATCCTTGGCTTCGGCATGCTCGGCATACCATTCTACGGATATGGCTGGAAGGCTGTCATCTGCGGTGTTATCGTATTGGCGATTCTCTGGTTTGTGCTCAACTACAAACGCAAGAAAGAAGTGGTTACCGGCACCGACGAGACTACCGGCATCACGAAGAAGAAGATGCAGCTATTGCCCGTCGTATCAGCCCGCGTGAAGAACACAGCCCTGCTCTGCATGCTGATGCTGATGATAGGCTACTCCAGCTATGCACTCATCGTGATACGCTCATCTGCCAACCCTCCGATGGACCAGAACTCGCCCGAGGACATCTTTACGCTCGGCAACTACCTGAGCCGTGACCAGTATGGTGACCGCCCCCTGTTCTACGGACAGGCATACACCTCGCAGGTGGCACTGCAGCAAGATGGCGGCTACTGCAAACCCGTGATGAGCGAGGGTGCCCCCGTGTACCAGCGCAAGGAGAAGGCCTCTGCCGACGAGAAAGACTCTTACTTCGTGGTGAGCCACAAGAACAAATACAAGTATGCACAGAACATGCTCTTCCCACGCATGTACGATGCAGCCCACGCACAGTCATACGAGGACTGGATGGGCGGTGTGAAAGGAAGCGAGGTGCCCTTCGACCGCTGCGGCGAGAACATCATGGTGAAGATGCCGACGCAGATAGAGAACTTCTTCTTCTTTTTCTCCTACCAGTGCAACTTCATGTACTGGCGCTACTTTATGTGGAACTTCGCCGGACGACAGAACGACATACAGGGCAATGGCGAACCTGAGCATGGCAACTGGATTACGGGCTTCTCGTTCATCGACGATGCCAGACTGGGCGACCAGAGCAAATTGCCCGATGACCTGAAGCAGAACAAGGGACACAACGTGTTCTACTGCATGCCGCTCATCCTCGGTCTCATCGGCCTCTTCTGGCAGGCATGGTACACACGCAAGCGCAAAGTTATCAAGAACGGCAAGGAGGAGGAGGAGATTCTCCCCATCGGTATCCAGCAGTTCTGGGTAGTGTTCTTCCTGTTCTTCATGACGGGCCTCGCCATCGTCATCTACCTGAACCAGACACCTATGCAGCCACGCGAGCGTGACTATGCTTACGCCGGCTCGTTCTACGCCTACGCTATATGGTGCGGTCTCGGCGTGCTCGCCATCCTCGACCTACTGAAGAAGAAGGCCAAGCTCAGCGGCGTTGCCGTATCGGCCATCGTGGCTGTCATCACCCTCCTCGTGCCTATACAGATGGCATCGCAGACCTGGGACGACCACGACCGCTCAGACCGCTACACCTGCCGCGACTTCGGACAGAACTACCTCATGTCGCTCCAGGAGAAGGGCAACCCCATCATCTTCACCAACGGTGACAACGATACCTTCCCGTTGTGGTACAACCAGGAAGTGGAGGGCGTAGGTACAGATGCACGTGTCTGCAACCTGAGCTACCTTGCCACCGACTGGTACATCGACCAGATGAAGCGACCGGCATACAATTCGCCGTCTGTGCCCATCACATGGCCAAGACTCGACTTCTGCTCGGGTACCAACGAGTACATCCAGGTAGAGCCTGAGGCAAAGAAGCAGATTCTCGACTTCTACAAGCAAGACCCCGCCGCTGCCAAGCAGCAGTTTGGCGACGAGCCGTTCGAACTGAAGAACGTGCTGAAGAACTGGGTGCGCAGCAAGAATGCCGACTTCCACTTCATACCTACCGACACCCTCTATATCACCATAGACAAGGAGGCCGTGAAGAAGAGCGGCATGATGATGGCATCGGATACTATCCCCGACAAGATGGTCATCTCGCTCAAGGGCAAGAACGCACTCTACAAGAATGACCTCATGATGCTCGAAATGCTGGCACAGAGCAACTGGACACGCCCCATCTACGTGGCACTCACTGTAGGACAGGAGAACTACATGAACCTGGGCGACAACTTTGTACAGGAGGGTCTTGCCAACCGCATCACACCGTTCACCACCAACAAGCCGGGGGCAAAAAACTTTGACGCGGAAAAGGCTTACCACAACATCATGACACGCTTCAAGTTCGGTAACCTCAAGCAGAAAGGACTCTACATAGACGAGACTACCATGCGCATGTGCTACACACACCGCCGTCTGTTGGCACAAACTGCACTGCAGCTGATTGCCGAGGACAAGAAGAACAAAGCACTCGACATCCTCAAGAAAGCCGACACGGAAATACCGGGATACAACGTAACGGTAGACTACATGAGCGGTGGACTGGACTTGGCACGCGGATGGTTCCTCGTCGGACAGAAGGCAAAGGGCAACGAGTACCTCGCAAAGGTATGGAAAAACGCCAAGCAGTATCTCGAGTATTACCTCTCGCTTAACGGAGAGCGTTTTGCCAACGCACAGAGCGACTGCATACGCCAGCTCATGATTATGCAGAGCACATGCGACGTGGCAGGCATGAGCAGTCCTAAGCTCGAACAGGAATACACCAAGCAGCTCAATGCCCTCTACACCCTCTACCACGGACGTGGCGGAAGAATGCCCGAGGGATATTGAGAACCGGCTAACAACAAAGACAACAGATGTTTATAGAACAACCGGCCAAGTGGCTGAGATGGCTTTACCCCAAAGCGATATGGAGAATGGACCCGAACGAACACGCAGTGTACCTGACGTTCGACGACGGGCCCATTCCCGAGTCGACACCCTTTATTCTCGACACGCTGAAACACTACGGGGTAAAGGCCACCTTCTTCATGGTGGGAGAGAATGTGCTGAGAAACCACGACCTGTATAACAGAATCGTAGCGGAAGGACACCAGATAGGCAACCATACCTTCAGCCACATAGGAGCCTTCAAACACCGCGTGATAGCCTATGCCCTCAACACCAACAAGGCAAACGACATCATACATGCCCACCTCTTCAGACCGCCCCACGGTTGGATGCGCCCCAGCGAGTACTGGTGGTTGCACCGTGCCTATAAGGTCATCATGTGGGACGTGGTGACGCGCGACTACTCCAACCGCCTCACGGCAAATGACGTGGTGGAGAATGTTAAACGCTACTCGCGCAACGGCAGCATCATTACCTTCCACGATTCGCTGAAGAGCATAGACAAGCTCAAGACGGCATTGCCCCAATCCATAGAATGGCTCATGGAGCAAGGGTATGAGTTCAAGATCTTTGACTAAACAGGTCACTTAGAAACATAAACATCATAGATAGGAAGCCTAAGTACCATAGATAGGAAGCCTAAGTACCATAGATAGGTAGCCTAAGTATCATCGTTACAAGGCACAAGTATGATACTTAGGCTTTCTTCATAAATAACAGGTATATCATTATGAATAAAAGAATAAATAGTTACCAGGCAATAGCCTCGTTCGTACGTGGTTTCTTCGAAGCATATGCCCGCGGTATCATCGACGCCAACATCGAAGGCAACGACTTCCAGAAGAAGAACGACCCGAAGGAAGTGAAACAGATGATACTGGACCACTATGGCGAGGTAAACCAATATTTCTTCGACATCATGCTCTCTACCATCGTCCGTCTCAACTATCAGACGGCAGAGGAAGCCAAGGACCGCATGGAGAAGAACTTCGAGGCGATGCAGAAAACAGATCCGACCTTTGAGCCTACGATGCTCGACTACCTGCGCATAGCCTGCAAGAGTCCCCAGCTCTACAAGGCGATGGAGGCTGAGTACAAACGCAACTTCAGTTGGCTACTGCAGGGTAAGTTTACGACCGTCGAGGAACATGTAAGAGACTACACCCACGGTATTCTCATCAGCCTTGCCGACGAGCCTATGGCTATCCACCTGCTCGTCCGCATCATCGTGAAAGCATACGCTGCCGGACTGAAATGCGGCAGCAAGGAGGGAGAACAGCATCAGCTACACATGCCCACCCTCCACGGCATGCTCCTCAACAATGTCAATATCCTACTGAACGAAAAACCATTAAAAGGGGATACCAAAGACCCTTTGGCACTCTTCAAGAAGGCTTGCAAAGACCAGGAGAAGAACATCAATGTACTCTTCAACACGCTGAACGACGCAATGAAAAAATTGGCGGAAGAATAATATTTTCCGCATTATTGCAAGACTTACCAAAAACTTTTGTAACTTTGTAGAAAAGTGAGGGCAGTCACGGTTATACTATCATAAAAAGCTGAGGTTATGGCACTGAAATTATATCCGATAGGAAT
>CAVCGV010000126.1:0-7250 GCA_963601815.1 bacterium | reverse complement strand
CGATATAAAACCCAGGGTGCCGCTTCGCTTGCCCTGGGCTATGTGCAGGTTGCCCCTTCAGGGCGCAGAGGCTTGCTTGAGGTGCAGCGGGGACGCTGCACACTACTACAGACGGCTGTTGTAGTAGCGAGACGCGTCCCCGCGTCGGTTCTTGTTGGAGGTGCAGCGGGGACGCTGCACACTACTACAGACAGCGGGGACGAGGTACACATTCCAGCTTGAGGTATCGGCGGGGAGGGCTGTATCTCCTTTCCTTTTCAAAACAGGAACAGTTTTTTTCTCATCGGGCACAAGTTCCGCAAAAGACAAACACACTTCTTGAATCGACATAGCCAACACTTGGCAAACTTGGTAACTTTGCAGCGCCTTAGAAAAGGAAAAAGGTAATATTAGGTAAAAAAGTAAAAAGGTAATAATAGGTAAAAAAAATGAACAGAATGATGACAATGAAAAGAATGGTTCCGTGTGTGGGGATGGCTCTCTGCCTCTCCCTCATGACGACCTCTTGCCAACAGAAAAAGCAGGAGGCAGCAGTGGAAAAAAGTAATTACAAGACGATGACCGTAAAGCGGTCGGACAAGGATCTATCCACCAGTTATTCCGCATCTATCAAGGGTAAGCAGGACATCGACATCTACCCGCAGGTATCGGGCAAGATAGAGCGACTGCTGGTGAAGGAGGGTGACAAGGTGAGCCGCGGACAGCTGCTCTTCGTTATCGACCAGGTGCCTTACCGCGCAGCCCTCGCCACAGCCGTGGCCACTGAGAAGGCTGCACAGGCTCAGCTCGCTTCCGCACAACTTACCTACAACAGCAACAAGGAACTTTTTGCCCAGAAGGTGATTTCTTCATACACGCTCCAAACTTCTGAAAACGCTTACCTCTCGGCAAAAGCGCAGCTGGCTCAGGCTCAGGCTCAGGTAACCAACGCACGCAACAATCTTTCTTATACTGAGGTACGAAGCCCTGCCAACGGTGTGGCTGGCGTATTGCCGTATCGTGTGGGTACGCTGGTAAGTGCCTCGATGCCTAAGCCTTTGACTACCGTGTCGGACAACTCGCAGATGTATGTCTATTTCTCCATGACCGAGAAACAGCTCCTCAGCTTCGTTCGCCAGTATGGTTCTAAGGATGCCGCCATCAAGAACATGCCGGAGATAAGCCTGCAACTGGGCGACCAAAGCATGTACGCCCACAAGGGCAAGGTGGAGAGCATCAGCGGCGTGATAGACACCGAGACGGGTGCCGTAACGCTGAGGGCTGAGTTTGCCAATCCCGAGCGGCTGCTGAACAGTGGCGGTTCTGGCAACGTCATTATCCCTACTACAAGAAAAAACTGTATCGTCATTCCGCAGTCTGCCACCGTGCAGCAGCAGGACAAGCGCATCGTGTATAAGGTGGTGGGCGGCAAGGCCGTGGCTCAGCTCATCAATGTGGAGAGCATCGACGACGGCAGGTACTTTATCGTTACTGACGGTCTGAACCCCGGCGACGTTATCGTGAGCGAGGGTGCCGGTATGGTGAAAGAAGGAGAAACTGTTAAGGCGTGTTCTAAAAACATTTAAGAAACAAGGATGAAAGGCAATATATTTATCAAACGCCCGGTGATGGCTATATGTATCGCCGTGCTAATCGTAATGGTGGGCTTGATCTCACTGTTCAGTCTGCCCGTGGAGCAGTATCCGGACATTGCGCCTCCTACCGTGCGAGTGGAGGCAACCTATACTGGTGCCGATGCCGACGCCGTGATGAAATCTGTCATCATGCCTCTGGAGGAGAGCATCAACGGTGTGGAGAACATGCTCTACATTACCTCTACCGCCACCAACTCGGGTTCGGCGCAAATCAATGTCTACTTTAAGCAGGGTACCGACCCGGATATGGCGACGGTGAACGTGCAGAACCGTGTATCGAAGGCGCAGGGTCTGTTGCCGTCGGAGGTTACCAAGATAGGTGTAACCACGCAGAAGCAGCAGAACAGCTTCCTGCAGATAGGTGCCCTCGTGAGCAAGGACGGAAAGTATGACGAGACCTTCCTTGCCAACTACCTCGACATTAACGTAGTGCCAGAAATAAAGCGTATCAACGGTGTGGGTGAAGTGCTCGAGCTGGGCGACACCTACAGTATGCGTATCTGGCTCAAGCCCGACCTCATGGCGCAGTACTCGCTGCAGCCTTCCGACGTAACACAGGTGCTGGGCGAGCAGAACATCGAGGCGCCTACGGGTGCCCTCGGCGAGAACTCGAAGAACACGTTTCAGTACACCCTGAAGTACCACGGCCGTCTGAAGAGCGTGGAGGAGTTTAAGAACATGGTAATACGCAGTAACGACGACGGTACCGTGCTCCGACTGAAGGACGTGGCTGAGGTGGAACTCGGCCGACTCTCGTACAGCTACCACGGCGAGGTGGACAAGAAACCGGGTGTGACCTTCATGACCTTCCAGGTGGCTGGTGCCAACGCTACCGACGTGAACCAGCACATTACGGAAAAGCTCAACGAGATGTCGAAGGCGCTGCCCAAGGGCTGCGAGTTTATAGAGATGCACAGCTCGAACAACTTCCTCTTCGCCTCTATCCACGAGGTGGTGGAGACGCTGGTCATTGCCATCTTCCTCGTTATCCTGGTGGTGTACTTCTTCCTCCAGGACTTCAAGAGTACGCTCATCCCGTCCATCTCCATCATCGTATCGCTTATCGGTACGTTCGCCTGCCTGGAGGTAGCAGGATTCAGTATTAACATCCTTACCCTCTTCGCCCTCGTGCTCGCCATCGGTACGGTGGTGGACGACGCCATCGTGGTGGTGGAAGCCGTGCAGGCGAAGTTCGACTCGGGCTATCAGTCGCCCTACCTCGCTACCCGCGACGCCATGCACGACGTAAGTATGGCGGTGGTTTCATGTACGCTGGTCTTCATGGCGGTGTTTATCCCTGTATCGTTCATGGGCGGAACCTCTGGTATCTTCTACACGCAGTTTGGTATTACCATGGCCACGTCTGTAGGTCTCTCCATGATTTCAGCCCTGACGCTCTGCCCTGCGCTCTGCGCCGTGATGATGAAGCCCACCAAGGAGGGCGAAGTTATGAAGAAGGGCTTCAGCGGTCGCATACGCGCTGCCTACAACACCTCGTTCAATGCGCTGATGGGCAAGTACAAGAGGGGCGTGATGTTCTTCTTCCACCATCGCTGGATGGCATGGGTAGGACTGGGCGCTTCTGCAGTGTTGCTCGTGTTCCTGCTGCGTACCACCAAGACGGGTTTCGTGCCCCAGGAGGACCAGGGCGTAATGATGCTCAACGTAAGTACCTCGCCGGGTAACACCCTGGAGGAGACCAACAAGGTAATAGCCCAGGTGGGCGACGTGCTGCAGGCACAGCCCGAGGTGCAGCACTTCAGTACGGTAGCCGGTTACGGTATGCTCTCCGGTCAGGGAACCTCCTACGGTACCATCATCGCCAAGCTGAAGAGCTGGGACGAGCGCAAGGGCAAGGAGCACAGCATAGACAGCGTGATGGCGCGTTGCAACGCTGCCTTCAGCAAGATAAAGGAGGCACAGGTCTTCGTCTTCCAGCCTGCCATGATTCCGGGTTACGGTATGGGTAACTCCATAGAGCTGAACATGCAGGACAAGACGGGTGGCGACAAGAAGGTGTTCTACCAGTATGTGATGAAGTTTCTCGGTGCCCTGAACCAGCGTCCGGAGGTTGCCGTCGCCTACACCTCTTACAACATGAACTTCCCGCAGATTGCCGTCGACGTGGACGCTGCCAAGTGTAAGCGTGCCGGCATCTCGCCCTCTACCATCCTCGACGCCTTAGGCAGCTACTGCGGTGGTTCGTACGTCAGCAACTACAACGAGTTTGGTAAGGTGTACCGTGTCATGATCGAGGCATCTCCCCAGTATCGTCTCGACAAGCACTCGCTCGACAACATGTTCGTGCGCAACGGCGACGGAATGGCTCCGCTCAGCGAGTTTGTAACGCTGAAGGACGGTGTGGGTCCACAGGTGTCCAACCGCTTCAACCTCTACAGTTCTATCCAGGTGAACGTGAACACTGCCGAGGGCTACTCCTCTGGTGAGGCACAGAAGGCCATCGCCGAGGTATCCGAGCAGACCCTGCCAGCAGGCTACGGCTACGAGTTTGGCGGTATGGCACGTGAGGAAGGCAACAGCGGTGGCGGCAAGACGCTCTTCATCTACGGTGTCTGCGTTATCCTTATCTACATCATCATGGCCTGCCTCTACGAGAGCTTCCTCATCCCCTGGGCTGTCATCCTGAGTGTGCCGTTCGGACTGATGGGCAGTTTCCTCTTTGCCAAGATCTTCGGACTGGAGAACAACATCTACCTGCAGACGGGTATCATCATGCTCATTGGTTTGTTGGCAAAGACCGCCATCCTTATCACCGAGTATGCGGTGGAGAGAAGGCGTGCCGGCATGGGCATCGTATCCTCAGCATTCTCTGCAGCACAAGACCGCTTGCGTCCTATCCTCATGACGGTGCTCTGTATGGTGTTCGGTATGTTGCCGCTGATGTTCTCCACCGGTGCAGGTGCCAACGGTAACTCCTCGCTCGGTACGGGTGTTGTAGGTGGTATGATCGTAGGATCCATCTCGCTCATCTTCGTGGTGCCCGTGTTCTACATCGTCTTCGAATGGTTGCAGGAGAAGGTAAGGAAGCCTTACAACGAGGAGGCCGACCTGCAAGTGCAGCAGGAACTCATCAAGAGCATAGAGGAAAAGAGCAGGGCCAAGAAGGAGTAAAAAATCAAGTGAAGAACGAAGGGTGAAGAGAGAAGAATTCAATAGCTAAGGCTGCAGTCCCTTAACTACTTCTACTCTATCACTCCTTCAAACTCCATCACCCGTTAAACTTCCACAACAAAAAACAACAGAAAATGACGAAGAAAATCATATATTCAGCCCTGCTGCTCGCCTCCCTGAGCAGTTGCGGCATCTACACCAAATACCAGCCGGAGACGAAGGTACCCGACAAGCTCTACGGCGACTCGGTACTGACGAAATCCATCGCCGAGTACCAGGATGGTAGCAAGGGCGACTCGCTTTCTGTCGAGACAACTTGCGACTCCACATCCCTCGGGTTCATGGACTGGCACGACCTTTTCCGCGACCCGCAGTTGCAACAATATATAGCGTGCGCGCTCAACCAGAACACGGACTACCAGCAGGCTGAGCTGAGAATGGAGGAATCAGCGGCAACGCTCAAGGCAGCCAAGCTCGCTTTCCTCCCCAGCTTCGCCATCTCTCCGCAGGCAGCCGTGAGCAGTTTCAACAACCAGCAGGCTACGCAGACCTACTCCGTGCCGCTCAACATGAGCTGGGAGATAGACATCTTCGGACGTATGCGCAACGCCAAGGAGCAGGCAAAGGCGCTCTATGCCAAGAGCGGCGACTACCGCCAGGCAGTAAAGACACAGTTGATAGCTAACGTATCAAATATTTATTACTCTCTTATCGCTCTCGACCAGCAGCTTTCCCTGTCTGAGAAGACAGAGGAGGCCTGGCGGGAGACCCTTACCACTGCCCGTGCCCTGATGAAGGTGGGCAGGTACGACGAGGCGGGCGTTTCGCAGATGGAGGCCACCATGCAGAGCGTACACACCAGTGTGCTCGACCTGAAGAGCCAGATATCGCAGACAGAAACCAGTCTGGCTGTCATTCTCGGCGAAACACCACGCCATTATGCCCGCAGCAAGGAACTGAACCTACAGTGCGACAAGTTCTCCGTGGGCATTCCCCTGGAGCTGCTCTCCTGCCGGCCCGACGTAAGGCAGGCACAGCGCACCATAGAGGCCGCCTTCTATGGCGTAAACCAGGCCCGTTCCGCCTTCTATCCCTCGCTCACCCTGAGCGGCAGCGTGGGCTGGACCAACTCGTCGGGCATGGCACTCGTCAATCCTGGCCGCCTTCTGGCTTCTGCCTTGGGATCGCTTGTGGCTCCCGTGTTCACCCGCGGACAAAACGAAGCACAGCTCAAGATAGCCAAGGCACAGCAGGAAGAGGCTAAGCTCGCCTTCACCCAGACGCTGCTCAACGCAGGCAAGGAGGTAAACGACGCACTTACCGCCTACCAGACATCTAAGGAGAAGGAAGAGAGCCTGGCTTCGCAGGTAAAGTCGCTGGAAAAGGCTCTGAAGAGTACCACGCTCCTCATGGACCACGGTACCAACACTTACCTCGAGGTGCTTACCGCACGCCAGACGCTGCTCTCGGCACAACTCTCCGAGACAGCCAACAAACTTGCGAAAACGCAAAACCTGATAAACCTTTACCAAGCCTTGGGTGGGGGCAGTGAAAGAAATTCTTTCTGATTATTCACCTTTTCAAAAGTCGGTTACATTTTTACTTTTTCATACCTATCGTGTAATCGAGTAGACGGGCAGTCTGTGAAGTGATTTCACGGGCTGCCTTTTTGGTAAGGTTGGGGCGAGGGCACCGTACCTTCTATGGTGCCCGTTGCTTCCTTCAGCCCACACGATAAAAAATTCAGTCCGCCATGTGTATGTTTTCTTGAAAAGATTTCATAATTTTGCACCAGCTTATAGGATTCAGCACACACATCCGAAACAAAAAGATACAAAAATATGGAAATAAAATCAGGAAAACATACGGTATTGTTCGTCTGTCTGGGCAACATCTGCCGTTCGCCGGCAGCAGAGGGCATCATGAAAGCGATGGTGAAAGAGCGCGGCTTGGAGAAGAATATGATGGTCGACTCTGCCGGCATTGGCGGCTGGCACATCGGACAGTTGCCCGACCCGCGCATGAGGCGTTGCGGAGCCTCCCACGGTTACCGCTTCGACAGCAGGGCAAGGCAGATAAGCAGCGACGACTTCGCACACTTCGACACCATCGTGGTAATGGACAACGAGAACTACCGCGCCGTGACCTCGCTCGCACCGTCTGCGGAAGACAAGAAGAAGGTGGTGCGCTGTGCCGACTTCCTCAGCCAGCACCGCAACTATACCACCATCCCCGACCCCTACTATGGCGACGAAGAAGACTTCGAACTGGTAATTACCCTGCTGGAGGATGCACTGGGCGGACTGCTCCGCTGGATAAACGAGGAGTAAAAACAAGTGGCGCAGATTTTGTCTGCATGCTGCCTTACAGGGCGCTGCACCTACTACTTAGTAACGTGTAAAAATAACTTGAGCAGATTTGTCCAGGACGCCCTGAAAGGGCAAAAGCGCATAGCCCAGGGCAAGCGAAGCGGCACCCTGGGGG
>CAVCGV010000125.1:0-7323 GCA_963601815.1 bacterium | reverse complement strand
TTGGGCTTTACTCTTCGTCATTGTGTACATAGAGATCCCAACCGAGGTAGTTGTCGATGGCATCCTTGATGATGTCCGCCACATCGCTGCGGACCAGCGCCACATGGTGCTCGAAACCATGGCGGCAGATGTGCTTCATGAGGCGCTGCAGATGGTCGACCTTTGTAACGGCAATGCAACCGTCCATGCCATAGGGGTCGTTCGTAATCTCGCCCTCGCCCACGTAAGCCCTGATCTTGCCCGCAGCATCGTCGGTAGAGATGCGGAAGAAGGTGAAGTCGCCCTCGCTCACCTTCGCGTCGATGGCACCGAAGGTCTGCACCTTGCCCAAAGTACGACCGAGGACGCCTAAGGGAGTAAGCTTCAGGTCGCTGTTGCCGATAAACGAGCGCGGGAAGTTGCCACAGTGCGTACAAACACACTTGTTGCGGTCTTCGGCAAAGTTGTTGTTCCAGTCGGCGATGGCAGGAGCATTGCCCGAGGCGAGACGCAGCGCAAGCATAGAGACGGCACCCGTGATGTCCGTCTCGCAGGCACAGGGAACACCCATATCGCCGAGCATCGCCATGGTAATGCAGGCAGCACAACCGTAGTTCTTCTCCAGCGAATCCCAGCACTGCAGGGCAAGCGCATCCACCTGGTTTGCCTTCACCCATTCCTCGATGGCAATGCCGAATTTAGCCTGCACCTTCAGTTTCTCCTCGTAAGCCTCCGGCACCTTGGCGTAAGCGTGAATATCCTTCAGCTTCTGCACCAGTCGATCGTCGGTATCTTCCACCTTCTGTGCGGCAAAGATCAGTTCGCTGAGGTCGGCAGGCACAACGGTAATGCCCGAGCGCTGCAGCAGTTTCTCGCTGGCACGGCAGGTATTGAAGCCCAAGGGGCGCGTGCCAATCTGTCCGATGCGGCAGTGGCGGAGGGTGTTCACCACGCGGCAGGTGGCAGCAAACTTGTTGATGTCCTTAACCAACAGGTCGCTATATATACTATAGGTATGGAGCGAGGTAAGCGAATAAGGAATGCCATACTGGTAGAGGTTGTTGCACACCGAAATCTTGCCGCAGAAAGCGTCACGCCTGCGGTCGAGGTCCACCTTGTCGTTCTCGTCGTCGCAAGCCTGTACGAGCACCGGCACATTCAGTTCGGCACGCGCAATGGTGTTGATGATGCCAATCTCAAAGCCGAAGTTGGGCAGACTGACGATAATGCCGTCTATCTCGTCGCGGTGGGCTCGGAAGAGTTCGGCATTCTTGATGCCGTCCTCCATGGTCTCGATGCTGCTCGACCCCGTGGGCGTAGCGTCCTCGGGCAGGATAACATACTCGTATCCCTGCTCGTCCAGCACATGCAGCAGCTGCTTCTTCACGTCTCTCGCCAATTCGGAGTTGAAGTAGGCACGAGTGCCAATGATGACTCCGAAACATATCTTTCCGTTTCTCATAATGTTTATGTGTCTTTGGTTATCGGTTTTAGTTGTATTTCGTTATTTTAGCAGTTGTTTGACGGCGTTCTTCCATCCGTCATAGTCGGGCTTTACGTCAGCCTCCGCCAGTAGCGGCACTATCGGTTTGTCGCCCATCCATACGGTCTTCGCCTCGTCGAGGGAGTGCCAGCAGCCCAAGGCAAAGCGGTTCATGACCAGCGCACCGAAGGCAGAGGCATCCTCCACCTCGGAGCGTACCACGGGCACCTGCAGCAGGTCGGCCTGCAGCTGCATAAGGAAGCGGTTCTTGGTAGGACCGCCGTCCACCCTTACCTCCTGCAGGGCGACACCTGCCGTATGCGTCATGGCGCCTATGAGGTCGGTTATCTGGTAGGCAATGCTCTCGAGCGTGGCGCGGCAGATGTGCGCCTTGGTGGTGGCGAGCGTCAGTCCGCAGACAATGCCCTTCACCCTGTCGTTCCACCACGGGGCACCCAGTCCGGAGAAAGCCGGCACGAGGTACACGCCCCCGTTGTCGGGCACGGAGGTAGCGATGGACTCAATCTCCTGCGGCGAGTTGATAATCTGCAACTGGTCTTTGAGCCACGTGATGGTAGCCCCCGTACAGTGGATGTTGCCCTCGAAAGCATAGAATGTCTTTCCGAGCGCCGCATACCCCACCGACGTAACAAGTCCCTGTGGAGCGTCGGAAGCCTTTTCGCCGATATTCACCATGACCGACGAGCCCGTGCCGTAAGTAGCCTTGCCGTATCCAGCCTCGAAGCACATCTGCCCCACCAGCGCCCCGTGACTGTCGCCCAGCACACCGGCGATAGTTACAGGCGTGTCGAAACAGCCCTCCACGGTAGTCTCCCCGTACACGCCGTCGCAGGGCAACGCCTGAGGCATCATCGTGCGGGGAATGTCGAGCATGCGCAGCAAGTCATCGTCCCAGTCGAGCGTATGGATATTGAAGAGCATGGTGCGCGAGGCATTGGTAAAGTCGGTGGCATGGACACGCCCCTCCGTCAACCGGAAGACGAGCCACGAGTCGATGGTGCCGAAACACAGTTTGCCTTCCTCAGCCTGCTGGCGAGCACCGGCTATATTGTCCAGAATCCAGCGTGCACCGCTGCCGGCGAAGTAGGGGTCGATGAGCAGACCGGTGCGTTCCCTTACCAGTTCGCCGTAGCCGTCGTCCTTCAGCTGGTTGCAGATGTCGGCACCACGCATACACTGCCACACGACGGCGTGGCAGAGCGGAACGCCCGTCTGGCGGTTCCATACCACCACCGTCTCGCGCTGGTTGGTAATGGCAATAGAGAACTCGTTGCCGTTGCCCAAGAAGGGCTGCACCAATGCCTTCACCACCTTTACCGTGTTGGCGTAAATCTCCAGGGCATCATGCTCCACCCATCCTGCCTGCGGATAGTACTGCTGGTGAGAGGCCGCCTGGCTTGCCACCAGGCGGCAGTCCTCGTCGAAGAGGAACGCCTTGGTAGACTGCGTGCTCTGGTCGATGGAAATCGTATATTTCATGTCCGTCCCCCTTCCTGTGTTATTTCTCCAGCATCTGCAGGGCGGCGGCATAAATGCCCTCATAGTCGAACCCGTAGTGGTGGAACACCTCCAGGGGAGAGGCATGGATTACATTCTCGTCGGGCACACCGAGGATACGCATCTTTACGGGGCACTCCTGCGCCGTCACCTCAGCCACGGCAGCACCCAGTCCGCCGTACACGCTGTGCTCCTCAGCCGTGAGGATGCACTTCGTTTCGCGTGCCGCCTTGAGCACCGCCTCCTTGTCGAAGGGCTTCAGGCTGTGAATGTCGAGCACACGGGCATGGATACCCTTCTCGCGCAGCATCTTGCCCGCCTCGAGACAATGTACCACGGTTTCGCCCGTACCGATAAGGGTAATGTCGTCGCCGTCCATCAGCATGTTGGCCTTGCCCAGTTCGAAGGGGAAGTTGTCGTCGGTATAGACGTCGGGCACAGCGTTGCGGCCCACACGTACGTAGGCAGGCTTGGGATGGTTGACGAGCGCCTGGCACAACTTGCGTGTCTGGCGCACGTCGCAGGGCAGGTAGACCTCCATGCCCGGGAAGGTGCGCAGCACGGCGATGTCGTGCAGACTATGGTGTGTGGCGCCCAACTGGCTGTAGGCGACGCCACCGCTCACGCCCAATATCTTGACAGGCATCTGCGAATAGGCCATGTCCACCTTCACCTGCTCCAGCGAACGTGCCACATAGAAACAGGCAGGACCGAAGATGAACACCTTCTTGCCTGCAGAGGCGAGACCAGCCGATACGCCCACGGCGTTCTGCTCGGCAATGCCCACCTCCACAAACTGTGCAGGCAGAGCCTTGGCAAAATCTGTCAGTGTTGCCGAACCGCTGGCATCGGATGTTACGGCGATGATATCCTTGTCGTTCTGTGCCATCTCCAGGAGCGTATCAGTAAAACTCCTGCGGCACGGTATCTTGTTCTTTTCCAACATGGTGTATTCTCCTTTACTTTTTAAGACTGTTGATGCGCTGTTCTATCTCACTCTTTGCCTGGGCGTACTGCTCCTCTGAAGGAACGCCGTGGTGCCATTTTGCCACGTTCTGCATGAACGACACGCCGTAGCCCTTGGTAGTCTTCGACACCACCATGTGGGGCTTGTGGTTGCTGAAGTCGATGGCGTCGAGCTTCGCCACGATGTCGTCTATCGAGTCGCCGTCCATCTCTATCACGTCCCATCCGAAGGCCGTCCACCGCTCCACGATACTTTCGAGGGGCATCACGTCTTCCGTGTCGCCGGAAATCTGCAGGTGGTTGCGGTCGATGAAAGCCACGAGGTTGTCGAGGTGGTACTTGTTGCCCGCCATCGCTGCCTCGTAGATGGAGCCTTCCGCCTGCTCGCCGTCGCCCATGACGACGAAGGTATGATAGTCTTTCCCGTCCATCTTGGCGGCGAGCGCCATGCCCACACCTACGGCGAGACCATGGCCCAGGGCACCCGAGTTGATTTCCACACCGGGAATGGTAACGTCGGGGTGACCGCCCAGATGGGCGTAGTTCTTGCCGTACTCGTCGAGTTCAGCCTGCGCGATGAACCCTCTGTCGTGGAGCACGCAGTAGAGCGCCTCGGCACAGTGGCCCTTGCTCAGCACGAAGCGGTCGCGGTCAGGATTCTTGGGTGTGGCAGCATCCACACGCAGGGTATGGTTGTAGAGAACGGTGAGCAGGTTGAGTACAGACAGGTCGCCGCCTGTGTGCCCTGTTCCTCCCGAGTAGATAAGGTCTATCAGCTTCAGTCTGAGCTGTTCGGCCTTGAGATGAAGTTCTTTGTTGTCCATCAGTATATTGTTTTAGTGTCTTGTTTTTAGTCGTTTCCTGTTGCCGTACCTGCTGTTCATGGTGTGTAGATGTAAGGGGTATTAAGGTTAATAGCTTTTTTACGGTACGACAGCTTCGTATTAACGCTGCAAAGATAAGAAAACAAAAACTAAAACGAAAGGAAACGAAAGAAATCTTTCTTTCTTTAACCTTTTATAACGTCATTCTTATGAACGAACAGCAAAGGGAGGGACGTGCGTCTTCCGAGGGACGGACGTGAAGAGGGGGATAAAAGTACGTGCGGCGGGGGATGAAAGTATAGGCACCAAAAAGCATAGGTTCGAACCTCGAGGGGTTAAGGTTCGAACCTCGAGGGGAAAAGGTTCGAACCTCGAAGAAAAGAGAGGTAAATCCTATAGTTTGTGTTCGGGATGCGTTCGGGATGCGTTCGGGATGCGCAGCGAGGGCTATTGTAGTAGCGAGACGCGTCCTCGCGTCGGTACTTGCTTGAGGCGAAGCGAGGACGCTTCGCACTACTAACATTCCTACTTGAGGCGAAGCGGGGACGCTTCGCACTACTATAACGGCGGGGACGCTTCGCACTACTACAGACTGTTTGAGGTACGGCGAGGGGCGCCGTACATCCTATCAGAATTCCAGTATCATCGACTGGCGGGGACGGAGCTTCACGTTCTTGTCAAGAAGGACGGTGCGGCCGTTTGTTATGTCTGTGGCTTTGGCATGGGAACCGATAATCTCCGCATAGCGAGAAACGTTCAGTACGTTAGGCTCGTTCTTGCCGTTGATGACGGTCATTACGCTCTTGCCCTTATACTGGCGGGCGACAACATACACGCCCTTCTGCGTGCAGAACTGCGTCTGTTTGCCCTTGGTAATGACCTCATTGCCCTGACGCCAGTGAAGAATACGGCTCAACCAGTTGAACATCTGGTTCTCAGCCTGCGTTCTGCCCTCGGCAGTAAAGGCATTGTGCTTGTCGCCAGCCCATCCGCCGGGGAAATCCTTGCGCACATTGCCGTCGGTAACGCTCTTCGTGCCGTTCATCAGCACCTCGGTGCCATAATAGAGCTGTGGCGTGCGGTTGACGGTGAGCAGAAGGGCGAGCGCCTGTTTCAGGGCGAGCGTGTCCTTGCCTTCGCCCAGGAAGCGGTCGGTATCGTGATTGTCCACAAATGCCATTACGCTCTTCGGATTAGGATAGAGGTAGTCGTAGCAGAGCACGTTGTAGATGCGGTTCATGCCCTTCCACCATTCGTCGGTCTCCTCGTTCTTGGCACTGTTGATGCGGTCGTAGAAGGCGAAGTCCATCACGGTGGGCAGGTAACTGTTCTTCTCGGAGAGCTTGCTGTCCTTCTGCCAAGCGGCGGTGTAGGCAGGCTCGGTAACCCACGTCTCACCCACGGTATTGAAGTGCGGGTATTCGCGGTCGAGCGTCTTCATCCAGAGCGCCATGGCGTCGCGGTCGGCATAGGGATAGGTGTCCATGCGGATGCCGTCGATGCCCACGGTCTCTATCCACCACTCGCTGTTCTGTATCAGATACTTGATGACGTGCGGATTGCGCTGGTTGAGGTCGGGCATGGTGGGCACAAACCATCCGTCCACGGTCTCGTGCAGGTCCACCTTGCTGGCGTAGGGGTCGAGCACGGGCGTGAGCTTATAGCTGGTCTGCAGGTACATGTCGTTAACGGTTCTGCCGCCGTCCATCGTGCCTATCTGCTTCTGGTGCTCCGCGGTCTGGTATTCGGGCAAGAGCCACTCCGGGGTATTGAACCAGTCCTTGCTGGGCATGTCTGCCACCCAAGGATGCTCGAAGCCGCAATGGTTGAAAATCATGTCCATCACCACCTTCAGTCCCTTCTTATGCGCCTCGTCGATGAGCTGCTTGTACTCGGCGTTGGTGCCGAAGCGCGGGTCCACCTTATAATAGTCGGTGGTGGCGTAACCGTGGTAGGTACTGTTCTTGCCGTCGTTAGGGCTGTCGTTCTCCAGGACGGGCGTAAACCACAGGGCTGTGACGCCCAACTCGTTGAAGTAGTCGAGGTGCTGGCGAATGCCCTCCAGGTCGCCGCCGTGGCGCAGACTGGGAGCCGTGCGGTCGCAAGTCTTGTCGCGCATCGTCTTGACGACATCGGTCTTCGGATTGCCATCGGCAAAGCGGTCGGGCATGAGCATATAGAGCACGTCCTCGTTACTGAAACCGATGCGCTTGTCGCCCGGCATCTCCCTATCCTTCAACATATACTTCACCTTCTTGGTCTGCTTGCCCTGTCTGAAGTTGAGCGTCATCTCGCCCGCCTTGGCACCGTCGAGGTTGAGGTAAACCAGGAGGTAGTTGGGCGAATCGAGGCGGGCGATGCTGTCTACCTTCACGCCGGGATAGTCTACCGACACCTCGGCACTCTTGATGTCCTTGCCATACACCATAAGCTGGAGCGAGGCGTCCTTCATGCCCACATACCAGTCGGCAGGCTCTATGCGGTTTACATTCACCGCAGCATTCATACTCATTGTACTGCCCATAAGCAATAATGAAGCGATTATTTTTTTCA
>CAVCGV010000124.1:0-7362 GCA_963601815.1 bacterium | reverse complement strand
CCCAGGGTGCCGCTTCGCTTGCCCTGGGCTATGTGCAGGTTGCCCTTTCAGGGCGCTTTGGTTGAAGCGGGCTATAAAATTGTTGGGCATTCAGCCGAACTACAGCATATAACATTTAAGACTTTGCTTGAAGCGGGCTATAAAATTGTTGAGCATTCAGCCTGCTTCGCGCCGATAACCGTTGGTTCAGGGCATGCAAAAGATGGTTTAATTTTCCGTTTTACCAAACAGCAAAAATAAAACGAATAACAAAAATATGAAAGTAATACACAGTTCTTTGTTCCGCGCCCTGTGCGCCATCATCGTAGGTTGCCTGCTCATAGAATACCGTGAGCAGACCGTAACATGGATAACCATAGCCATAGGTGTGCTCTTCTTCCTGTCGGGCGTAGTATCGCTTGCCACTTATTACAGTGCCAAGCGCAACGCCAACAAAGACACCATCCTGTACGACGCAGAAGGAAAGCAGTTGACCGGCATGTCGCCCAACTTCCCCATAGTGGGTGTGGGCAGCATACTCCTGGGTGCCATCCTCGCCCTGATGCCCGGCACATTCATTACCTGGCTGATGTTCATCCTTGCCATGCTCCTCATCATGGGAGCCATCAGCCAGTTTGCCAGCCTTGCCACTGCCCGCCGCATGGGGCGCGTAGGCATCATCTACTGGCTCATGCCGTGCGCCATACTGCTGATAGGACTCATTGCCCTCGTCCGCCCCACGGCGATCGCATCCAGTCCACTGCTTGTCATCGGATGGGCTATGCTCGTCTACGGCGTCGTGGAATGTGTCAACGCTCTGAAGGTGTCTAACAACAGGCGCAAATGGGCAAAGGCGGAAGAGATATCGTCCGAGCAACACAACAATGGTGCCAGTGACGAAACCACTGACACCATAGAAGTGCTCGACGCGAAAGACACCGAAGCGTAAGGCATCTTATTTTTCGCGATGTATCACCGTGCCGTTGGCCTGGTGCGTAGCAAGCACCAGTACTTCGGCTATCTGCACATGCTCCGGGGCACTGGCGGCATAGAACACCACGTCGGCTATATCGTCGCCGTTAAGCGGCTTGATGCCTTCATACACCTTGTCGGCACGTGCCTCGTCACCATGGAAACGCACATTGGAGAAATTGGTCTTTACCAGTCCGGGCTTCACGTTGGTGACACGCACCTTCGTATGCGCCACATCGATGCGCAGTCCGTCACTCAGTGCCTTTACCGCAGCCTTTGTGGCACAGTACACATTGCCGCCCGCATAAGCGGCGTCGCCAGCCACACTGCCTATGTTGATGACATGGCCGTGGTTACGCTCCACCATTCCCGGCACAATGAGGCGGGTCATGGTAAGCAGGCCCTTGATGTTGGTATCCACCATCTCGTCCCATTCGTCCAAGTCGCCCTCATACTCGGGGTCGAGTCCGCGCGACAGTCCGGCGTTGTTAACAAGCACATCGATGGCGCGCATATTGGCAGGGATATAGTCCACCGCCTTCTTCGCCGCGTCGCGGTTGCGTATGTCAAAAGCAAGAGCCAGTACCTCGCAACCGTACATGGCTGTAAGTTCACTCTTGAGCGATTCCAGTTTCTCTACGTTCCGTCCCATCAGGATAAGATTATATCCTCCTACGGCAAATCTGCGTGCGCACCCCTCGCCTATTCCGCTGGTTGCGCCTGTAATAAGTACTATTTTCTTCATTATTTTTAGATTAAGAGTGTTCTTGTTTCGGCATTCCCCATTTTCTTTATTTCGTTCATGGGGCGTTTGTAGTACACGCTCTGCACCGCCTTGTTGATGATGCCGTGCCCCACGGCAAGCACCACCTTGTCGGGATAAGTCACCTTCAGCCACGTCAGGAAGTTCTGCGCCCTCGACTTGAGGCTCTCCAGCGTCTCTACGTCGTCGGGCCATTCAGACGGGTCCTGCGGCAGCGAGGGAATAAACTTTCCCGTCAGGCTCCCCCAGTCGCGCTCCCTCAGCAGAGGTGTCGTCACGATGTCCTGTGCGTGCGGGGCGGCTATGATGCGGCAGGTCTCCATACTGCGGTGCAGGTCGCTCGACACAAAGACGTCTATCCGTTCCGCCGCCATGCGCCGTGCCACCTCCTCGGCCTGGGCTATGCCGCGGTCGTTCAACTGCCCTTCTGTCTGCCCCTGCATAATCTGTGCGGCATTGTCCAGGGTCTCGCCATGCCGCACAAGATACAATGTTGTCATATTCTTTTCCGTTATTGAAAGTTTGCCACAAAAGTACGAAAAAAAACGCACTTAAGCCATCATTCCTTACAAATATCCGCTCCATTTCGGAAAAAAGCAGTAACTTTGCATAAAGTAACCAAAAAGAAGATATATGTACAAGAAAACCATACTGCTTGCCTTTTTAGCTGTGGCATCGCTTTCCGCATGCAAGCAAGGCGGCAAACCCAAGAGGATGAACCCTGCAGACATGCCCATCAGCATGTCGCAACCCGCCAAAGGCGACAAAGCCATCTACGGCCTTGCCTGCATGGGGTGTACCGACAGCGTGGTAGTATTGTTGCCCAATGCGGGCGGCGACCCCGTAAGGTACAACATACTGGATGCGCAGCGCCACCGCCAGGTATTCGGCAACATAGAGATAGGCGACTGGATATGCATCTTGCCCAGCCGCAGCGACAAGAACCGTGCCGCCATGGTGGTAGACCTGGACAAGCTGAAGGCTACCTGGACCTACCAGGTTATGCCCCACCTGCGCGACGTTACCCACCTGTCGAAGAGGCAGCAGAAACGTATCCTCGCCAACATGCCCGACAGCATCGTGGAGACCTACATGATACCACGCGAATATGGTTTTACCCTGAAGCGTATGAGCGAAGTGCGCTCTGTGGGCTTTGTGATGCAGACATCGTCGGTGGAGGACGACAGTCCGGTGGAGTATCCTCCCGTACCGCAATACACCGAATGGCATGTGTACAACGGCAAGCTCATCCTGGTGAAGGGACACAGGAATATAGAGGGCAAGGAGTCTGACACCCCTGTAACGCGCGACACCATGTCGCTGGTATATATGGACAACGACTCGCTGGCACTGCGCTACAGCAACGGCGCTATCCAGAGCTTCCACAAGAAGGCGAATGCCCATTCTGCCAATGCCGCCGCTCAGGCTGCCGCCACCAAGCAGGCCAACAAACTGAAGCAGGAACTGAAATAAGAAACTCTTTTACACATTACTACATACGAAAAGGTGCGATTCAATGTTTCATTGAACCGCACCTTTTTTATTTTATACGCCGAGATCACTTATGCTTCTCGTAGTAGTCGAGAGCTGCACGTATGTTCTTCTGCACCGCCTTGGTGCTGAAGGTAGCGCCCGTGCATCCGTCCACCTTTGTACGTTCGGTCAGTTTCTTAGCCTTAGAGAGCTTGATGCTGTTGTACAAAGGCAGGAGATACTGTTTAACACGTGCAAAGTAAGGCACCGTTTCCTCGTTCTTCAGTGCCACCACCTTCACCACCTTACCTTTATATATATATACCTCCACCGGGGTACCCTTGCGGTAACCGCGGGCATTGCAGATGGTGGTGGTGTTGACCACGTAAGTGCCGTCTGCCTGCTTCGTCATCACGTTGTCGGCATGGACGGGAAGCGTGAAGAGGAGCGAGAGGAGCATAGCGAAGCCTATGATTCTTGCGCGTATCCCCGAGAAGGGGAAATGAATAGATTTTGTCATGATTGTCATTAATGTTTATTTCATTGTTACCTGTATGCGGTTCTTCGGTGCTATGAGCTGCTTGCAGAAGTCGCGGATGTCGTCTGTCGTGAGATTGTCCACCTTCTTCATGTAGTCTTTCTCGAAGTCGATACCCTCGCGCAGTTCGTGGTAGCGCACATACTCCCACCATCCGTTTGTCAGCACGGCACGGTCATAGTTCTTGTGCTCATACTCCTTCACCTTATCCAACTGGTCTTGCGTAGGACCTTCGGCAGCCATGCGCTGCAACTGCTCGTCGATGATGGGGAGAAGTTCCTCAAACTTCTGCGGGTCGCAACGGAAGTTTACCGTCATAGAGCAGCCCTCTGAAGGATATTTCCAGAACTGTCCGCCGACGCTCACACCGTAAGTGCCGCCTTTCTCCTCGCGCACCTTTTCCGTATATACGGCACGCATAATCTGCGAGAGCACGTCGAGCTTCAGGTCGTTGTCGGCGTTATAAGGCAGAGAGGCAGTATAAAGGATATTGGTCTGTGCCGACGGAGTCTTCATCTCCTTGTGGAACACATTGGTAATCTCACCGCGCTGTATGTCGAGGACGTTCTCGCCCGGTTTGCAGTTGGTGTTCTTGCCCTTCTTGCCCGGCAGACTCGCCACATACTGGCAGAGCAAATCTTCGAACTCGTCCTCGCGGATGTCGCCCGTAACGATAAGGTTCATACCGGAGAGGTCGGCGAAACGCTCATGGTATATTTTGTACATACGCTCGAAGTCCACCTCCTTCAGTCGGTCGGCAGTCATAGGCTCCGTACGCTTGCTCTTGCCATAGACAGCATAGCGCAGCGAGTCGTTGTAGGCAACATTGGGGTTCGCGTTGCGGTTTCGGAGCATAGACTCCTGCTTTGCCATCATGTTCTGGAAGATGGCCTTGTCCTTACGCGGTTCGGTAAGGTAGAGGTACATTATCTCCAGCCATGTCTTCAGGTCGGAAGCCACGCATACGCCCTTCACGCCCTCCTCCTCCGAGTCGATGTAAGGAACCACGCGCAGCGCCTTGCCGCGGCGTTTCTTCTCCAGGGTAAGGAAGTCGAAGTCGGCAGCACCGCTCTCTCTTACCACCGAACCGAGGAACTGCAGCGTGGCGACATCGGTGTCGGGATAGAGCGAGCGACCACCCAGTCGGAACATGTTTATCGTAAGGCGGTTGGGTTCGATGTCCGACTGGCGGGCACTCACCTTGATGCCGTTAGACAGCAGATACTCCGTGTAACCGTTGGCAGCCTGCTTCTTAGAGAGAATCTTGCCCTTCTTGGGCAGTTTCTTCATGAAGGTGGGGTCTACCTCGTTGTTCTTGTTGTCGTCAGTATACTCCTTCTGCTGTGCACTCTCTATCCAGTTCTTGAACTGCTCCGGAGTAGGCATGGTGTAAGGTTTGCCGTCATACTTCGTAGGACCGAAGACGGTGCATACCTGGTTCTGGTCTGTCACTATCTCCTTCATGGTTTCGTTCAGGTCGGCGAGTGTCACCGTGGCAGAGAACTCAGCCTCGAGGGCTGCCTCATACTCTATGTTCATGCAAGGCTCGGCACTGCAGAAGTTGCTCACGATGTTCTTGGCATACTCCGCATTGCGTGTCTTGTTCTTGTTGTCGAGGCGATGCTCGATGTTTACCGTGTGCTGCACCTTGGCATGCTCCAGTTCTGCCTCGGTGAATCCGTAACGGCGTGCCTTCTCCACTATCTCCAGTGCGGCATCGATGCCAGCCTGAGGATTGTTGGGCATCAACCCGAGGTTGAGGGCAAAGGCTTCCTTCTCGTTCGTGACATAGAAGCTGCCGTTGCGGCAACTTGCCGACATCACCCTTGGCTCAGCCTCGTGCGAGAGTTTGGCAAGGCGCTGGCGCAGGATGAACATGGCGAGCCTTGACTTGTAACCGCCGAGGAAAGCCTCGCGGGTGTCACGTGTCTCGCGCGGTTCGGCGTCGCGCTTCATGTAGAGCGAGAAGTTGAGCGTGGGCTGTTCGTTGTCTGCCTGCGTGTAGACTATCATGTCCTTGTTGTCGGGCACGGCATAGTAGGTACGTGCTGGTGCACCCTCGGGCACCTTGTCGCCAGCGAAGAGCGCCTTTATCTTTGCCTCTACCTCGTCGACATTGATGTCGCCCACCACGATGATGCCCTGCAGGTCGGGTCGGTACCACTTGTGGTAATAGTCGCGCAGGGCTTCGTGCTTGAAGCTATCCACCACCTCCATGCTGCCTATCGGCAAGCAGTCGGCATACTTCGACCCGGCATAGATTACCGGCATAGCAGCCTCCATCATGCGCGTCGTGGCGAAACGCGAACGGCGTGTGCGCCATTCCTCGTGTATCACACCGCGCTCCTGGTCTATCTCGTCGCCCTTCAAGAGCAACGAACCTGCCCAGTCGTGGAGAATGATGAGGCAGGTATCTGTTACGCCCGCCTTGGTGACGGGAGCGTTGGAGATGTTGTAGACGGTCTGGTCGATGGACGTATAGGCGTTGAGGTCGGCACCAAACTTGATACCGTTCTTCTCGCACCAGTTGCGCACAGACTTCTCGCCGCCGTTGCCGTCGGGGAAGTTCTTCGTGCCGTTAAACGCCATGTGCTCCAGGAAGTGGGCAAGGCCGCGCTGCTCGGGTTGCTCGAGAATGGAACCCACACGCTGGGCGATGTAGAAGTCTGCCTGTCCCGGAGTCTGTGCGTTATACCTTATATAATATGTAAGACCATTGGCGAGTTTTCCCTTGCGGATACAGCTGTCCAATGGTAACACTTGTGCCTCGACAGCCATAAAACTGCCGAGGCACACGAGTAGTGATATTATCTTTTTATGTCGCATAAAAATGGTTTTAAGTAGGGGGAGCGGATTACTGCTCGATACCGAGAACGTTGTATGTCTTGCCGTCCTTCACGATAACGAGTTTGCCGTTCTTCAGGTACTTGCCGTCAGTAATGGCGGTGTTGTCCTTCACGTTTACGTCCTCTATGCCTGTGGTGATATTGTCGGTATCGAGTGGCAGTTTGGAGAGTTCAGCACTTACCGTGTTGCCTTCGCCAATAGTGATTGTCTCGCTACCACGGATGTTGCCGAGGAGTTCGATAGTACCGGAAGCAGTTACCTTACCGTTGTTGGTGCAGCCGGCTACAGATACCATGCCAGCATCGCGCTTGCTGTTACCGATGATACCTGCAACGTTTTCACCTTCGCCAATTACAATACCGTTATTGGTACAGTCCTTAATGGTAAGCGCAGTGTTGTCGCCCTTGAACACGCAACCGACGATACCACCGACGTTATTTACACCCATTATGGTACCATTGTTGGTGCAACCTTCTATGGCTGTAGGAAAGCTGGGGGTTGAAACGATACCTGCGGTATTCTGTCTGCTCGTTGCTGCTGACTTTGAATCGTTTACTTCACCAGAGTTTGTGCAGTTCTTGACAGCCCCGGAGTAAGAACCGGCGATACCTGCTGCACCCACGCCCTTGGTGGTTGACATGTTGCCATAGTTGACGCAGTTCTCAACAAGATAATTGTAAGTTGTTACAGAAGAACCCGACTGTGAACCGCCGCAGATACCAGAGGCGTATGTCGTAGCGGTGATGTTACCGTGGTTTTCACTGTTCTTCACTGTACCGTTACCCTTAAC